>CAIMEA010000216.1 GCA_903839845.1 uncultured Hyphomicrobiales bacterium | reverse complement strand
CCGCGCAGAAACAAATCCTTAAGTTTAAGAGTGGCTTAATAGGTTCGGCCGGAAGCGCCGACGCCCCCCGCCAGGGCGGCGGGGCTGATGCCATCCCGAGGTCATTTTTTCGACGCCCGTCACTCGCATGGTAGCCAACCACTCTTCAACCAGGACCGCGCGTTGCGCCCCGCATGAGCGTCATTTCCAGCCAGCATCGGGATATCGGATCGGCCGGCGGCCGCGCGCGACGGCCGTTCGTGGGCGGAGCCGCGTCGTCATGACGGAGCGTCATATTCCCGTCCTTGGCGTTCCCGCGCTTGAGTTCCTCAACGTCCGCGACGGCGGCGTTTACATTGATGGCACCTACGGCGCCGGCGGCTACAGCGCGGCGATGCTCGGCGCCGCCGGCTGCAAGGTCATAGGTATTGATCGCGATCAGACGGCGATCGCTGCCGGCTTCGACGCGGTGCAGGCCTCGGCCGGCCGGCTCACTTTGGTCGAAGACCGGTTTTCCAATCTCGATGAGGTCGCGCGCCAGTGCGGCTTCGCGCAGGTCGACGGCGTCGTGCTCGATGTCGGCGTGTCGTCGATGCAGCTCGACCAGCCGGAGCGCGGCTTCTCCTTCCGTCTCGACGGTCCGCTCGATATGCGCATGAGCGCGGAGGGACCGAGCGCCGCCGACGTCGTTGCCGTGGCGGACGAGCGCGATCTCGCCAACATCATCTTTCTGCTTGGCGAGGAACGCCATTCGCGCGGTGTCGCCCGCGCCATTGTCAAGGCGCGTACTGAAGCGCCGATCACAACCACGGCGGCGCTGGCGCGCATCGTCGGTTCGGTGGTGCGGTCAAAACCAAACGAGATCCACCCGGCGACGCGCACGTTCCAGGCCTTGCGCATCTTCGTCAATAACGAGCTCGGCGAGCTGGCCGCCGCGCTCGCCGGCGCCGAACGCATTCTCAAGCCCGGCGGCCGCCTCGTCGTCGTGTCGTTCCATTCGCTCGAGGACCGCATCGTCAAATCGTTTCTCGTCTCGCGCGGCGAAGCGCGTGGCGGCTCGCGCCATCTGCCGCATATCGAGCAGGCCGCCAGCAGCTTTACGACCTTGACCAAGCGGCCGGTGGTCGCCGATGCGCAAGAGAATGCGCGCAACCCGCGCGCCCGCTCCGCCAAATTGCGCGCCGCCGAACGCACCGAAGCGCCGGCGCATGACACCGACCTGTCCGATTTGCTGCCGCGCCTGCCGTCGCTCGACGACGTGATGAAGGGGCGATAGGTCATGCGCCTCATCAATATATTGGTGATCGCGGTGCTGATCCTGTCGGCGTCTTTCGTCTACAAGATCAAGTTCGATTCGACTTTGCAGGCCGAACGCATCGGCAAAATTCGCAACGAATTGCGCCGCGAGCGCGACGCCACCGCGCGGCTGCGCGCCGAATGGGCGCGGCTCGATACGCCGGACCGCATTCAGGGCCTGGCCGAACGCCATCTGAAACTCAAAGCCATCGACGCCACGCAGTTCGATACGTTCGACGCTTTGCCCGAGCGTCCGTTGCCGCCGCCGCCCGCGGCCGATCCGATCGCCACCATGCTGGCGCCATCCGCCCCCGATACGACCGGCAGCGTGCCGGCGGTCAAGAGGCCGCGATGAGCGCCGCGACAACCACCGTGGTCAAGCGCAAGGCCGGCGAAGCGCGCTGGCAGCGCGCCTTGCGCTCGCTGCTCTACGGCCACGACGTCGACCGCAACGTGAAGGCCAAGGCCCGGCTCGGCCTCGCCATTGTCGCCATTGCCGGTGTCTACGGCATCATTGCGCTGCGTCTGGTGATGTTCGCGGCGATCAGCGACGGTCACGGCGCGCGCCGAGGCGTCGCCCAGGACGCCGTCGCCACCTCGCGCCCCGATATTCTCGACCGCAACGGCGCCATCATCGCCACCGACGTCAAGACGCCGTCGCTGTTTGCCGAGCCGCGCAAGCTGATCGACGTCGACGAGGCGGTCGAACTGCTGACCGCGGTGATGCCCGATCTCGACGCCAGCGAAGTGCGCGAACGGCTGTCGTCGAAGCGCGGCTTCGTCTGGCTCAAGCGCGAAATCACCGCCAAGCAGCAGCAGGAAATTCACCGCCTCGGTCTGCCCGGCGTCGGCTTCCTCACCGAGAACAAGCGCGTCTATCCGAACGGGCCGACGGTGTCGCACGAGATCGGCCATGTGAATGTCGACAACCAGGGCATCGCCGGCATCGAGAAATGGCTCGACGGCCAGGGCCTCGCCGCTTTGCACATGGCCGGCCTTGCCACCGACCGCCTGCAACGGCCGGTCGATCTGGCGCTCGATCTGCGCGTTCAGTTCGCGCTGCGCGATGAACTGGCCAAGGCGCGCGACAAGTTCAGCGCCAAGGCGGCGGCCGGCCTTATCCTCGACGTCAATACCGGCGAGATAGTCGCCATGGCGTCCGAGCCCGATTACGATCCGAATAATCCGAAGGAAGCCAACGACCCGACGCGCATCAACCGGCTGACCACCGGCGTCTACGAAATGGGCTCGACCTTCAAGGCGCTGACTTTGGCGATGGGCCTCGATAGCGGCCGGATGAATCTCGATACCAAATTCGACGCGCGCGCCTCGCTGCGCTACGGCAAGTTCACCATCCACGATTACCACGCGCAGAACCGGATGCTGTCGATCCCGGAAATCTTCACTTATTCGTCCAACATCGGCACGGCCAAGCTGGCCCTGTCGCTTGGCGTCGATTACCACAAGGCCTTCCTCAAAAAGATGGGCCAACTCGACCGCCTTCGCACCGAATTGCCGGAAAGCGCGGAGCCGATCGTGCCGAAGACCTGGGGCGAGATCAGCACCGTGACCATCGCCTTCGGGCACGGCCTGTCGGTTGCGCCGCTGCAGGCGGTGATGGGCGTCGCCGCCACGCTCAATGGCGGTCTGCTCATTCCGCCGACCTTCCTCAAGCGCAGCGAGGAAGAGGTCAAGGCGGTGGCCAAGCAGGTGCTCAAGCCGGAGACCAGCATCAAGATGCGCTACCTGATGCGGCTGAACGCCGAGGTCGGCAGCGCCAAGGAAGCCAACGTCAAGGGCTATTACATCGGCGGCAAGACCGGCACCGCCGAGAAGGTGATCAACGGCCGTTACTCCAAGACCAAGCTGTTGACCGATTTCATGGCGGTGTTGCCGGCCGACAAACCGCGTTATCTTTTGCTGGTCATGCTCGACGAACCGCAGGCGACCAAGGAAACCCGTGGCTATGCCACCGCCGGCTGGAACGCCGGTCCGACGGCGGCGCGCGTCATCGAGCGCGTCGCGCCGCTTTTGAACATTCAGCCGCGTTTCGATTTGCCGAAGGCCGAACAGATGCTGCTGGTCAGCAACAAGGTGACGCGGTGAAACTGCGCGATCTCTTAGCCGGCGCTGGCATCGACGCGGGCTTTGGCGCGATCGAAGCGACCGGCGTGACCGCCGACAGCCGCAAGATGAAGCCCGGCTTTCTGTTCGTCGCCATTCCCGGCAACAAGGCCGACGGCGCGCAATTCGCCGCCAAGGCCGCCGCCGCCGGCGCAGCGGCGATTGCCGGCGAGCATCGGCCGGACGGACTGCCGGCCGGCATTGCTTTCATTCCGGTCGACAATGCGCGACGCGCTTTGTCGCTCGCCGCCGCGGCATTTTTCGCGCGCCAGCCGGACACGATCGTTGCCGTCACCGGCACCAGCGGCAAGACTTCGGTCGCCGCGTTCACGCGCGAAATCTGGGCGACGCTCGGCCTGCAAGCCGCCAGCATCGGCACCGTCGGCGTCGTCTCGCCGAAGGGCGAGGAATACGGTTCGCTGACCACGCCGGACCCTGTCGAATTGCATCGCTCGCTCGATCGTCTGGCCGGCGAGGGCGTCACGCATCTCGCCCTGGAAGCGTCGTCGCACGGTCTCGACCAGCACCGCCTCGACGGCGTGCGCATCGCCGCCGGCGCCTATACGAATTTGTCGCGTGACCATCTCGATTATCATCCGACGATCGAGGCTTATCTTGCCGCCAAGCTGCGGCTGTTTTCCGACCTGATCGCGCCGGGCGGCACCGCCGTCATCAATGTCGACGATTGTTATTCGGGACAGGTGATCGCGGCGGCGCAGGCGCGCGGCCTGAAAATCATGACGGTCGGCGAGGGCGGTGACGACATTAGACTCGTCGGCGGTTCGATCGACGGTTTCGCGCAGGCTGTCGAGATCGCGCACGGCGGACACACATATAATGTAAAGCTGCCTTTGGTCGGCGGCTTCCAGGTGCAGAACGCCGCGGTCGCCGCCGGATTGGCCATTGCCACAGGCGCCGATCCGGCCAGCGTCTTTGCTGCGCTGGAAAAACTCACCGGCGCCAAAGGCCGTCTCGAACTGGCCGGCACGCGCAACGGCGCGCCGATCTTTATCGACTACGCGCACAAGCCGGACGCGCTGGCCAAGGCGCTCGCCGCCTTGCGGCCTTATGCGAGCGGCGCGCTCATCGTTGTGTTCGGCTGCGGCGGCGACCGCGACACCGGCAAACGGCCGATCATGGGCCGCATCGCGCATGACAATGCCGACCGCGTCATCGTCACCGACGACAATCCGCGCAGCGAAAATCCGGCGGCGATCCGCGCCGCCATTCTGGCGGAAGCGCCGGGCGCGACCGAAATCGGCGACCGCGCCTCAGCCATCCGCGCCGGCATCAAGCAATTGACCAAAGGCGACGTGCTGCTGATTGCCGGCAAGGGCCATGAAGTCGGCCAGATCGTCGGCGACAAGGTGCTGCATTTTTCCGACCATGAGGCGGTGGCCGCCGCGTCAAAGGACATGGGCGCATGACCTCTCTTTGGACCGTCCAAGACATGGCCGCCGCCATGCGCGCCGATAGATCCGGCGCGCTGCCGGATGGCGTGACCGGCATCTCCATCGACAGCCGCACCGTGGCGCCGGGCGACGCCTTTGTCGCGTTGACCGATGCGCGGGACGGTCATGACTTCGTGGACGCCGCGTTGAAATCCGGCGCGTCGCTCGCCATCGTCGCGCGCGCCAAGCGCGCGATGTTCGCCGCCGATGCGCCGTTGCTGCTGGTCGATGACGTGCTCGACGCCTTGCGCGATCTGGCGCGGGCCGCGCGCGCCCGCACCCATGCGAAAATCATCGCCGTCACCGGCTCGGTCGGCAAGACCGGCGCCAAGGAGGCGCTGCGTCTGGCTTTGTCCGCCGACGGCGAGACGCATGCCTCGGCGGCGTCCTACAACAATCACTGGGGCGTGCCGCTGTCGCTGGCGCGCTGCCCGGCCAACATCAAATACGCGGTGTTCGAAATCGGCATGAACCATGCCGGCGAGATCACGCCGCTGGTCGCGCTGGTGCGGCCGCATGTCGCCATCGTCACCACGATCGAGCCGGTGCATCTGGAATATTTCGGCAGCCTGGAAAAAATCGCCGATGCCAAGGCCGAGATATTCAGCGGAATCGTGCCGGGCGGCGCCGCTGTCATCAATCGCGACAATGGCCAGTATGCGCGGCTCGCCGCCGCTGCCAGGGCCGCTAACGTGTCGCGCATCGTCAGTTTCGGCGAAAACACCGAGGCCGACACGCGGCTGATGCGCCATTCGCTGCAGGCCGATTCATCCTGCGTGCATGCCAGCGTTCTGGGTGAGGACGTTACCTACAAGTTAGGGGCGCCCGGCAAGCATCTGGTGCTCAATTCGCTCGCCGTGCTGACGGCGGCGTCGCTGGCCGGCGCCGATCTGGCGCTGGCCGCGCTGGCGCTCAATCAGTTGCGCGCGCCGGTCGGCCGCGGCGCCCGCATGACGCTGAAAGTTTCAGGCGGGACCGCTTTGCTGATCGACGAAAGCTATAATGCCAACCCGGCGTCGATGGCCGCGGCCATTGCGCTGCTCGGCCAGGCCAATATCGGGCCGCAGGGCCGGCGCATCGCCGTGCTGGGCGATATGCTGGAACTGGGCGATCAGGGCGAGGCGCTGCACGCCGCGCTGGCCGGGCCGATCGATACGGCGCATATCGATCTCGTATATTGTTCGGGGCCGCTGATGCATTCGCTGTGGCAGGCCCTTCCCTCCGGCCGCCGGGGGGGCTATGCCGAGACGGCGGCGCAACTCGAACCGGTCGTGCTTTCAGGCCTGCGCGGCGGCGACGCGGTCATGGTCAAGGGATCGTTCGGCTCGAAAATGGGCCCCATCGTCAAGGCGATGGAACGGCAATATTCTGGCAAGCCGGCGTTTGATTCGGCGAGCGCATGATCCCGAATAACGGGAACCGGCTTCCCGCCTTCGCGAAGCCCGCTTCGGCGGGCGAAGGAAGGTCGGCCAAGGGTCATGCGCCAGGAAAAGTTTTAACAGGCGCAAGGTTGATCCGATGTTTTATTGGCTGACCGAGCTTTCCGACAAGGTCTCGCTCTTTAACGTCTTTCGTTACATTACCTTTCGCACCGGCGGCGCCATCGTCACCGCTTTGGTGTTCGTGTTTCTGTTCGGCGGACCGATCATCGACCTGTTGCGCCTAAAGCAGGGCAAGGGCCAGCCGATCCGCACCGATGGGCCGCAGTCGCATCTCGTGACCAAGAAGGGCACGCCGACGATGGGCGGCCTGATGATTCTGTCCGGCATGCTGGTCTCGACCGTCCTGTGGGCGAACCCGATGAACCCGTATGTCTGGATCGTGCTCGGCGTGACGCTGAGCTTCGGCCTGATCGGATTTTACGACGACTATCTTAAAGTCACCAAGCAGACCCATGCCGGTTTCGCCGGCCGCACGCGGCTCGCGGCGGAAGCTCTGGTCGCGGTCGTCGCCTGCGTGGCGTTGGCCTATCTCGGCAAGCCGCCGATCGCCACCTCGCTGGTGTTTCCGTTCTTCAAGGACCTCGTCTTCAACCTCGGCATAGCCTTCGTGATTTTTGGCGCCTTCGTCATCGTCGGCGCCGGCAACGCGGTCAATCTTACCGACGGCCTTGATGGCCTGGCCATCGTGCCGGTGATGATCGCTGCGGCGAGCTTCGGGCTGATCTCCTATCTCGTCGGCAACGTCGAGTTCTCCAAATATCTGCAGATCCAATATGTCGCCGGCACTGGCGAACTGGCGGTGCTGTGCGGCGCGCTGATCGGCGCCTCGCTCGGCTTCCTCTGGTTCAACGCGCCGCCGGCCTCGATCTTCATGGGCGACACCGGTTCGCTGGCGCTCGGCGGCATGCTCGGCGCCATCGCCGTCGCCATCAAACACGAAATCGTGCTCGGCATTATCGGCGGACTGTTCGTGCTGGAGGCGGTGTCGGTGATCGTGCAGGTGATCTCGTTCAAGCTCACCGGCAAGCGCGTGTTCCGCATGGCGCCGATTCATCATCACTACGAACAGATGGGCTGGACCGAGCCGCAGATCGTCATCCGCTTCTGGATCGTCGCGGTGGTTCTGGCGCTCGCCGGTCTGGCGTCGTTGAAACTGAGATAGTCTTGATCCCCATCACCGCCTTCGCCGGTAAAAAAGTCGCGCTGTTCGGCCTCGGCGGTTCGGGCACGGTGTCGGCGCTTGCGCTGATGGCCGGCGGCGCCGAGGTCATCGCCTTTGACGATTCACCGGCGAAAGTCGAACAGGCCAAAGCCGCCGGCATTCCGACGCGGAACCTCAGCGAACTCGACTGGTCCGGTATCGCCGCGCTTGTGCTTGCGCCCGGCGTGCCGCTGACCCATCCGACGCCGCACTGGAGCGTGCAGCGCGCGCATCTCGAAGGCGTCGAGGTCATTGGCGACATCGAACTGTTCTGCCGCGAGCGCGCGGCGAGCGGGCTGAACTGTCCGCTGGTTGCGATTACCGGCACCAACGGCAAATCGACCACCACGGCGCTGATCGCGCACCTGATCAATCATGCCGGCGGCGATGCGCAAATGGGCGGCAATATCGGCATCGCCGCGCTGGCGCTGGAGCCGTTCGCAGCCGGCCGCAGTTACGTGCTCGAAGTCTCGTCCTACCAGATCGATCTGGCGCCGTCGCTGCGCGCCACCGTCGGCATTCTCCTGAACGTATCGCCCGATCATCTGGACCGTCACGGCAGCATGGAGAATTACGCCGCGCTCAAGACCCTGCTGGTGGCCCAGGTCGAGAAGAACGGCACCGCGGTGATCGGCATCGACGACGTCTACACAAGCGACGCCGCCAATCGCCTCGAGCGCGCCGGCCGCAATGTCGTGCGTGTGTCGGTTGCCGGGCCATTGCGCGATGGCTTCTACGCGGACGGCACCGGCATCGTTCGCGCGAGCGCCGGCAAAACCTATCCGGTGGCGCAGCTCGCCGGCATCGGCAGTTTGCGCGGCGCGCATAATGCGCAGAACGCCGCCTGTGCGGTGGCGGCCTGCATCGCGCTCGGGCTTGAATTGCCGGCGATCCAGAACGGTCTCATCAGTTTCCCCGGTCTGGCGCACCGCATGCAGACCATCGCCACCAAGCCGGTTGCCGGTGGCCGCATTCTTTACGTCAACGATTCAAAGGCGACCAACGCCGACTCGGCCGCCAAAGCACTGTCCAGTTTTCACGATATTTTCTGGATCGCCGGCGGCAAGCCAAAAAGCGGCGGCATCGAGAGCCTGGCCGAATACTGGCCGCGCATCCGCAAAGCCTATCTGATCGGCGAGGCCGCCGACGACTTCGCCAAGACCCTCGACGGCAAGGTCGACTACGAGATCGTCGGATTATTGTCGCGCGCGGTCGATGCCGCGACCCGCGACGCTGAAGCCTCGGGTGTGAGGGAACCGGTGGTGCTGTTGTCGCCGGCCTGCGCCTCGTTCGACCAGTATCCGAATTTCGAAGTGCGCGGCAAGGCATTCCACGATCTTGTTCTGGCGTTGGCGGGCGTGACCGCGATCTGACCGTCGCAAGGCTGGCAATGTTCGCTGCCGCACAGGAACCAACGGCGCGGCTGGATGTTGGGAGGGCGTATTCTCATCCTGACAGGAGCGCCCGATGGCCAAGCAACCCAAGATGCTGGAAGACCTTTTCCACGATACGTTAAAAGACATCTATTTCGCCGAGAAGAAAATTCTCGCCACGCTGCCGAAAATGGAAAAGGCGGCGCAGGCTGGCGAACTCAAGGCCGCCTTCAAGAAGCACCACACCGAAACCCAGGGTCACATCGACCGTCTGGAAAAAGTATTCGCCATCATCGACAAGAAGCCGGTCGGCAAGACCTGCGACGCGATCGTCGGCATCACCGACGAGGGCGCCGAGATCATGGACGAATACAAGGGCTCGCCCGCGCTCGATGCCGGCCTGCTCGCCGCGGCGCAGGCGGTCGAACACTATGAAATCTCCCGTTACGGCACGCTCAAGACCTGGGCCAACGAGCTTGGCCTCGGCGACGCGGTAAAGTTGCTCGACGCGACTTTGGCCGAGGAAAAGAAGACCGCCGCCGCGCTGACCGAGATCGCGGAAAGCGTCGTCAATCAGGAAGCCGAAGCGGCCTGATCGCGCAACGCGCAAATCGGCGAGACGCCCTCCGTGCCGACGGCGCGGAGGGCTTTTTGAGTCAATTCCGGCCCTATCCCGCAGCATTAATCCTTCGTAAACCGCGAGCGGTCAGCTTGGGTCCTCAGGGACCCGTGAGCAGATGATTTCGCGCGCGCAACGCACGCCGTTCGGCGAATGGTGGTGGACGGTCGACCGGCTGACTTTGGCCGCCGTCGGTGCGCTGATGCTCGCCGGCGTGGTGCTCTCGCTGGCCGCTTCGCCGCCGGTCGCCGGCCGGCTCGGGCTCGACCCGTTTTACTTCGTCAACCGCCACATCATCTTCCTGTTTCCGACCATCGCCATCATGCTGGCAGTGTCGTTTCTCACGCCGCAGCAGATCCGTCGCCTGTCGCTGATCGTGTTCCTTGTCGCCATCGCCATGGTGGCGGTGACGCCGATGTTCGGCCAGGAGATCAAGGGCGCCCGGCGCTGGCTGGTCCTGTTCGGCGTCAATATCCAGCCGTCGGAGTTCCTCAAGCCCGCTTTCGTCATCCTGGTCGCCTGGCTGTTCGGTGAATCGGCGAAACGTCCCGAAATGCCGGCCAATGCCTTGGCGCTGGTGCTGCTGCTGGCGGTGGTGGCGCTACTGGTGATGCAGCCGGATTTCGGCCAGACCATGCTGATCGTTCTGGTGTGGAGCGCGCTGTTCTTCATGGCCGGTATGCGGCTGATCTGGATGTTCGGCATCGCCGGCATTGCCGGCATCGGCCTGCTGGTCGCCTATTCGACGGTGCCGCATGTCGCCAGTCGCATTCAGCGCTTCCTCAATCCGGCCTCCGGCGACAGCTTCAACATCGACATCGCCACCGAAAGCTTCATGCGCGGCGGCTGGTTCGGCCGCGGACCGGGCGAGGGCACGGTCAAGCGTCTGCTGCCGGAAAGCCATACCGATTTCGTCTTCTCGGTCGCGGCCGAGGAATTCGGCGTCGCGTTGTGTCTGGCGCTGGTCGCGCTGTTTGCCTTCATCGTCATCCGCGCGCTGCTGCGCGCCATGCACAATAACGACCCGTTCACGCGCTTCGCCGCCGCGGGCTTAACGATATTGTTCGCCACCCAGTCGGCGATCAACATGGCGGTCAATCTGCATCTGATGCCGGCCAAGGGCATGACGCTGCCGTTCATTTCCTATGGCGGTTCGTCGATGCTGTCTTTGGCCTATGCGATGGGCATGCTGCTGGCCCTGACACGCGAACGTCCGCGCGGCGCGGTGTTGACTGTGCCGGGGTTGGAGCCGGCAATTTCTTAATACCTCCCCTGAAAGGGGGAGGTCGCCCGCCTGAGAGAAACGAAGGCGGGCGGGTGGGGGGTCTGCTATACGATGACAATGTCAATTGACCCCACCCCGGATCGCTTGCAGCGATCCGACCCTCCCCTTTCAGGGGAGGGAAAGAAAAGCCCGCTCATCCTCCTCTGCGCCGGCGGCACCGGCGGCCATTTGTTTCCGGCCGAGTCGTTGGCGGTCGTGCTGAACAGGCGCGGCGTCACTGTCGATCTCGCCACCGATGTGCGCGGCGCGCATTTCCAGTTCCCCGCCCGCGAGGTGCATCTGATCCCGAGCGCGACCGTGCGCGGCCGCGATCCTTTATCGCTTCTACGCACTGCAACGATGTTGGCGCGCGGCACGCTCAAGGCGTGGTCGGTGATCGGCCGCATTCGCCCCGCCGTCGTCGTCGGCTTCGGCGGTTATCCGACCGTGCCGCCTCTTTGGGCGGCATCGTTACGCGGCGTGCCGACAATCCTGCACGAGCAGAACGGCGTCATGGGCCGCGCCAACCGGCTGCTGGCCTCGCGCGTCACGGCCATCGCCACCGGCTTTCGCGTGCTCAGCAACGTCGATGCGCGCGTGAAGTCGAAAATCAATTTCACCGGCAACCCGGTGCGCCCTCTGGTGCTGCAAGCCGAGCATATTCCTTATGCCGCGCCGGATACCGAGGGCACCTTGCGTCTGCTGGTATTCGGCGGCAGCCAGGGCGCGCGGGTGATGTCGGATATCGTGCCGGCCGCGGTGGCGCTGCTGAGCACCGACATTCGCGCCCGGCTGCACATCGTGCAGCAGGCGCGCGCCGAGGACATCGACGCGGTGTCGGCGCGCTACAGCGAACTCGGTGTCGCCGCCAGTTGCGCGGCGTTCTTTTCCGATCTGCCGGTGCGCATGGCGGCGGCGCATCTGGTGGTGTCGCGCTCCGGCGCGTCGACCGTGGCCGAACTCTCCGCGATCGGCCGGCCGGCCATTCTGGTGCCGCTGCCGAATGCGCTCGACCAGGATCAGTTCGCCAATGCCGGCGTGTTGCAGGATGCCGGCGGCGCGGTCCGCATCGTGCAGCGCGACTTCACGCCCGAGCGGCTGGCCGCCGAGATCGCGCGGCTTTCCGCCGATCCCAAGGCCCTGGCGCGCATGGCCGCGGCGGCTAAATCGGCCGGCACTTTGGACGCCGCCGAACGGCTCGCCGACCTGGTGTTAAAGGTGGCGGCGGCCTGAAATCTTAAGTCTTATCGCCCGCGGTCCGGAACCAATGTCGCGCCAGGTTATTGAATCAGCTCCGGATGCGTGCGTGCTTGCTCTCGGGGGCGGGTGAAGTCGCTCGGACAGCGGGAACTCAAGGCAATATGGAGTCACCGGGCCGCTTGTCGGCATCCATGAGCGAGGACGGTCGGTATCGGCTTCTGGTCGAAGCGATCACCGATTACGCCATCTATATGCTCGACCCGACAGGCATCATCACCAGTTGGAATCCGGGCGCGCAGCGCTTTAAGGGCTATGCCGCCGACGAAATCATCGGCCAGCATTTCTCACGATTTTACACAGCCGAAGACCGCGCCACCGAGCTGCCGGCGCGCGCGCTGCACACAGCGCGCAACGAGGGAAAATTCGAAAGCGAAGGTTGGCGCGTGCGCAAGGACGGCACGCGATTCTGGGCTTATGTCGTCATCGACCCGATCACCGCGCCAGATGGCGAGTTGATCGGTTTCGCCAAGATCACGCGCGACCTGACCGAGCGCAAGGCGGCCGAGGAAACGCTGCGGCAAAACCAGGAGCAGTTCAGGCTGCTGGTGCAGGGCGTCACCGACTACGCCATCTATCTTCTCGACCCGGATGGCACTGTGACCAACTGGAACCTTGGCGCGCAGCGCATCAAGGGCTATGCGCCCGACGAAATCATCGGTCGTCACTTCTCACAATTCTACACTGAGGAAGACCGCGCCGCCGGCCTGCCGCAACTGGCGCTCAGCACCGTCCAGCGCGAGGGCCGCTTCGAACGGGAAGGCTGGCGCGTGCGCAAGGACGGCTCGCGCTTCTGGGCGCACGTCGTCATCGATCCCATTCGCCGCGAGAATGGCGATCTTCTCGGCTTCGCCAAGATCACCCGCGACATTACCGAGCGCCGCGAGGCGCAGGAAACGCTCGAACGCACCCGCGAAGCCTTCCTGCAATCGCAGAAGATGGAAGCCATCGGCCAACTGACCGGTGGCGTCGCCCACGATTTCAACAATCTGCTGATGGCCGTGCTCGGCAGTCTCGAGTTGATGCGCAAGCGCTTGCCGGACGATCCGAAGCTGCGCTCGCTCCTCGACAACGCCATGCAAGGCGCGGAGCGGGGCGCCGCCTTGACCAAGCGCATGCTGACTTTCGCGCGCCGGCAGGAGTTGAAGCGGGAACCGGTCGATATTCAGGAACTGGTGCGCGGAATGTCCGATCTGCTGCAGCGGACGCTGGGCACGAGTGTCACCCTTGAGACCCGCTTTCCACTGGCGCTGCCGCCGGTCTTGGCCGACACCAATCAGCTTGAACTGGCTTTTCTCAATCTCGCGGTGAATGCACGCGACGCCATGCCGAACGGCGGCGAGATTATCATCTCGGCGCGCCAGGAGACGGTTGCTTTGGGTGAGCACAATCTCAAGCCCGGCCGTTACGTGCGTCTGCGCGTCAACGATACCGGCGCCGGCATGGACTCGACAACGTTGCGGCGCGCCACCGAGCCCTTCTTCACGACCAAGCAACCCGGCAAGGGCACCGGGCTTGGCCTGTCCATGGTGCATGGACTGGCCGAACAGTTCGGCGGACGGTTCGCGCTGCACAGCAAGCTCGGCGAAGGCACGATCGCCGAGGTGTGGCTGCCGGCTGCGACAGTCGAAGCCAGCCCGGCGAAGGTGGCGGTGCCAGAACCGAAAGTCGAAAATCCGCCGCCACTGGTCGTCCTCGCGGTCGACGACGATCCGCTGGTGCTGACCAACACCGCCGCGATGCTCGAGGAGTTCGGTCACACCTGCCATGCGGTGTCCTCGGCGAAACAGGCGCTCGAAATTCTCGAGAGCGGCGTGGCGATCGACCTGGTCATTACCGATCAGATCATGCCGCACATGACCGGGCTGCAACTGGCCAGGATCGTCCGCAGCAAATGGCCGGACGTCGCCCTGGTGCTCGCCACCGGCTATGCCGAAATCGAAGAAGACGAAACGGTCAGCGTTCCCCGGCTGGCCAAGCCGTTTACCCTGGCGGAATTGGCGGCCCAGATCCGCGGCATGCGCCTGCGCCCGCGCAATGGCGGGCAAGTCCTGCAATTCCGGGGCAATGGCTCCGAATAGCGGCTCCGGCCCAAATTAGCTTGTCACAGGGCGGCCTTCGAATTAGCCATCTCCGGCAGGGTGGGCTTGTCACATTTCATTGTCTTTGCCATCACCTGTTCCGGCGCTGGATTCAAGCCGCCTGAGCCAGCCCGGCCGACGTGTTACATTGCCGCCTGCAAGGATTGAGACCCATGAAGCTGCCACGCGACATCGGCCCGGTGCATTTCGTCGGTATCGGCGGGATCGGGATGAGCGGCATCGCCGAGGTCCTTGGCAATCTCGGCTACACCGTCACCGGCTCCGACGTCGCCGACAGCGGCAACGTCAAGCGCCTGCGCGATCTCGGCATCAAGGTCACCGTCGGCCACAAGGCCGAGAATGTCGACGGCGCCGATGTTGTCGTCGTGTCCTCCGCCATCAAGCCGGATAACCCGGAACTGATCGCCGCGCGCGCCAGGCGCCTGCCGGTGGTGCGCCGCGCCGAGATGCTGGCCGAGCTGATGCGGCTGAAAAGCTGCGTCGCCATTGCCGGCACGCACGGTAAAACGACGACGACCTCGATGGTCGCGACCCTGCTCGATTCCGGCGGCTTCGATCCGACCGTGATCAATGGCGGCATTATCAATGCCTATGGCACCAATGCGCGGCTCGGGGCCGGCGACTGGATGGTGGTCGAGGCCGACGAATCCGACGGCACCTTCCTCAAGCTGCCGGCCGACGTCGCCATCGTCACCAATGTCGACGCCGAGCATCTCGATCACTTCAAGACCTTCGCCGCCGTGCAGGAAGCCTTTATCCATTTCGTCGAGAACGTGCCGTTCTACGGTTTCGCGGTGATGTGCACCGATCATCCGATCGTGCAGCGCCTGGTCGGCCGCATCGCCGACCGCCGCATCATGACCTATGGCGAAAATCCGCAGGCCGATGTGCGGCTGGTCGATCTGAAGAACGATGACGGCACGCAGCGTTTCGCCGTGCTTTTCCGCGACAGCGCCGGCAAGGAAATCCACGCCATCCGCGACCTGGCCTTGCCGATGCCCGGCCGCCACAACGCGCTCAATGCCACCTCGGCGATCGCCGTCGCCCATGCGCTCGGCATTCCGGACGACAAGATCCGCGCCGCGCTCGGCAAATTCGGCGGCGTCAAGCGCCGTTTCACCAAGGTCGGCGACTGGAATGGCGCCACCATCATCGACGACTATGGCCACCATCCGGTGGAAATCGCCGCAGTGCTGAAAGCCGCGCGGGAATCGACCAAGGGCCAGGTGATCGCCGTGGTGCAGCCGCATCGCTATACGCGGTTGAAGTCGTTGTTCGAGGCGTTCTCGACCTGCTTCAACGACGCCGACGCGGTGATCGTCGCCAATGTCTATACCGCCGGCGAGACGCCGATCGACGGCGCCGACCGAGATCATCTGGTCCAGGCGATGCGCGCGCGCGGCCATCGTCAGGTGATGGCGCTCGAAGGTCCCGAGAAACTCGCCGGTCTGGTCAAGGGATTGGCCAAGCCGGGCGACTATGTCGTTCTGTTAGGCGCCGGCAACATCACGCAATGGGCCTATGCCTTACCCGCTGAATTGAAGGCGCTCGACGGAAAATAATGTCGACCTTCCCCGACATCGTCCCCGATCTCAAATCCCGCATGCCCGATTTGCGCGGGCGCCTGACGGCGAACCAGCCGCTCGGGCCGTTCACCTGGTTTCGCGTCGGCGGCCCGGCGCAGGTTTATTTCGCACCGGAAGACGAGAGCGATCTCGCTTATTTCCTTCGTCATCTGCCGGCGGATATTCCCGTCATGGTCATCGGCGTCGGCTCTAATCTGATCGTCCGCGATGGCGGCGTCGAAGGCGTCGTCATCCGCCTCGGCCGCGGCTTCAACGGCATTGCCGTCGACGAAGACACCATCAAGGCTGGCGCCGCCGCGCTCGACAAGCGCGTTGCCGAAGCCGCCGCCGCCGCCGGCATCGGCGGGCTGGAATTTTACTTCGGCATTCCCGGCACCATCGGCGGCGCCGTCCGCATGAATGCCGGCGCCAATGACGGCGAAACAAAGGATGTCCTGGTCGAAGCCACCGGCGTGACCCGCGCCGGCGCCATCGTCACGCTCAACAACGCGGCGATGGATTTCCGCTATCGCGGCAATGGCGCCGACCCGTCGATCATTTTCACCTCGGCGCTTTATCGCGGCACGATCACCAGCGCGGAATCGATCCGCGCCCGCATGGCCGACGTGCAGCAGCACCGCGAAACCGCGCAGCCGATCCGCGAGAAAACCGGCGGCTCGACCTTCAAGAATCCGCAAGGCCACAGCGCCTGGAAGCTGATCGACGCGGCGGGCTTGCGCGGCTACAAGGTCGGCGATGCGCAGGTGTCGGAAATGCACTGTAATTTTCTGATCAATACCGGCAATGCCAGCGCCGCCGATATCGAGGCGCTCGGTGAGACGATCCGCGAACGGGTCAAGGCGCATTCCGGCATCGTGCTGGAATGGGAAATCAAACGGATCGGAATCGCCAATGTCTGACTCTGACGCAATCCTGGTCGTCGGCGGCGGCCTCGGCGGTTTGACCGCGGCTCTGGCGCTCGGCCGGCAGGGCCGGCGCGTACGCGTCCTTGAAGCCACGCCCGAACTCGGCGCCATCGGCTACGGCATTCAGCTCGGGCCCAACGTGTTTCCGATGTTCGCGCGCCTCGGCCTGATCGAGGCGCTGCTGGCGCAATCGATCCTGCCGCGCGCCTGCGTGATGTTCGACGCGCTCACCGGCGCCGAGGTCACGCATATCCCCAACGATCCGCAATTGCGCGCCCGCTTCGGCGCGCCTTACGTCGTCATCCATCGCGTCGACCTGCACAAAATTCTGCTGGACGCCTGCCGCGCCACCGGCACGATCACTTTGGAGCCGTCGACCTCGGTCATCGACTACACGCAACGCGACGACGGCGTCACATTGACGACGGAAGACGGCCGCAAGATCGACGGCGTCGCTTTGATCGGCGCCGACGGCCTGCGCTCGCTGGTGCGCGCGCGCATCGTCAACGATGGTGAGCCGAAACCGGTCGGCTATGTCGCGCATCGCACCATTGTGCCGATCGGCGAGGTGCCGGCCGGCGTGCAGCGCGACGTCTCGGCGCTCTGGGTCGGGCCCGGCTTCCACATGGTGCACTACCCGCTGCGCGACAATACCTTGTTCAACATCGTTGCCGTGTTCCGCACCGACACCCATGGCGACAAGGGCGACAGCGCCTTCAATGCATCGGAAGTCGAGCGCACGTATGCCACCGCGCATCCGGTGATGAAGTCGCTTCTCGAGAAAATGGATCTGAAGCGCCGCTGGACGATCGCCGACCGCGACCCGGTGCGGCACTGGAGCAATGGCCGCGTTACCATGCTGGGCGACGCCGCGCATCCGGCGTTGCAGACATTCGCGCAAGGCGCGTGCATGGCGATCGAGGACGGCGTCACGCTTGCCGCAATGGTCGATCTGGCCAAAGGCGATTTCGCCGCCGCGTTCAAGCGCTATGAACAATTGCGTGTGGTGCGCACCGGCCGCGTCGTGCTCGAGGGCCGAAGGCTGTGGCAGGGCTATCATGCCGAAGGCATCGACCGCGATGTCTGGTTGCAGGCCTTTTCCGAGCGTAGCGAAGCGGACGTGCTGGCCTGCCTGTCCTGGCTCTATGACGGGATCAAGCTGCCGGCGGCTTAACGATATCGTCATGGCCGGGCTTGACCCGGCCATCCACGTCTTTACTGCATTGTATTGGCTGTCTTGGGATTTGACTCATGGCTAAACACGTCGCGGTTCTGATGGGTGGCTGGTCGGCCGAGCGCGAAGTCTCGCTGAACTCCGGCAAAGCCTGCGCCGATGCCGCCGAACGCGCCGGCTACCGCGTCACGCGCGTCGACGTCACCCGCGACATCGCCCGCGTCTTGGCCGATCTCAAGCCGGACGTCGTTCTCAATGTGCTGCACGGTCCGCCCGGCGAGGACGGCGCCTTGCAGGGACTGCTCGAAGTCATCGGCATTCCCTACAGTCACTCCGGCGTCATGGCGTCGGCGGTGGCGATGCAGAAGGATATCGCCAAGACCGTGCTGAAAGCCGCCGGCGTGCCGGTGCCGGGCGGCATGGTGGCGAACCGCCTCGACGTCGCCAAGGCGCATCTGCTACCGCCGCCTTATGTCATCAAGCCGCTGTCGGAAGGCTCCAGCGTCGGCGTCTTCATTGTCCGCGAAGACCACGCGCAT
>CAIMEA010000215.1 GCA_903839845.1 uncultured Hyphomicrobiales bacterium | reverse complement strand
CTACGAGAAGGACAAGATGCGCCGGCTCGGCCAGGACAGTATCATCCCGCACCGGCTGAAGTATAAGAAGTTTAGCAGGTAACGCGCAGGCGGCCCGGGAGATTCCGCTATACCGGCAATAGCGGACATTCAGACGTGCGGCGGAAAGTCCGCCAGGTTTGGCGGCCTCTCACTTCACCACGACAGTCGTGCCGACAGGGACCCGCTCATAAAGGTCGGCGACGTCGGTGTTCCTCATCCGGAAGCAACCCGACGATTCCGCTTCGCCGACCGAGTCCGCGTCGGGCGAGCCGTGAATCCGGTAGAGCGTACTGCCGAGATACATCGCGTGCGTGCCAAGCGGATTTTCCGGATCGCCGCCCTTCATGTGCCGCGGCACATCCGGTTGCCGCGCAATCATCTCCGGCGGCGGCGTCCAGGACGGGTTCACTTTTTTCGCAGTGATCTTGTGCGTGCCCTTCCACTGGAAACCGGCCCGCCCCACACCGATGCCGTAGCGCAGCGCCGTGCCGTTTTCTTGAATGAGATAGAGCCACCGCGCCGCCGTATCGACGACAATGGTGCCCGGCGCATATTTGCCTGGATAGCTCACGGAGGTGCGGCCGAGGCCGGTGCCGTCGAGGCCGAAAATGTTATAGACGCCTTTCTTGGACGCGCCGCCGCGCAGCATCTCCATCCGCTCATTGTCGGACTGGGCGTTCGCGAGGCCGAATGAACCAAGGAAGGCTGCGATCGCAGCCACGGTCGCAACATGACGTATCGACACGGGTTCAATCCTTCCAGATGGAAATGACACGCGCTACAGGGATTGAGACTACGGCGTCTTTCGTGCGGGGGCAATTGCGTCTCGAACTGATCGAAACCTAATTCGCGCCCAACCCGCGCGCCGGTTCGGACCAGTCGATGCCGGCAACGCTCGGTCGCGCCACGGTGAGCAGGCCGCGCACGCTCAAAGGCAGGACGATTTCGTGGTGCTTCATGCCCTTGCCGCCTTTGACCGGGCCGAGGTCGCGCACCAGATAAAGCGCGCCGTCGCTCATGCGCGCCATCCGGGCTTCCTTGAAATAATTTCTCACACGCGCAAACATTTTGTCATGAAGGCATCGCCCTGTGATTCCGTCAATTGCGGTTTTCGCGTTGTCCCGCCTGGTCTGCGCGCGCTCTGACATCGCGAACAAGGGGCCGCGCAATGCGAATTTTCGGCGCTCCCGTTAATCGCCTCTTCATGGTCCTCTATCCGTTCTCTGATTCGTCGATGTTCTTTGAATGTTCGTGAATTTCGCCGATCTGGTAGGTCGCGGCGAAGCTGCGACGATAGGGAGCGGGTGCCGTCGCTACCCGGCCCGCCGAATCGCCTATAAGGCGGTCCACAGCCGCATCCGCCGATTCGCGGCCGGACCACGCCTTTGAGGTTACAAGCCATGTCGATGTCCGCCGACGACGCCAATCCGCCGAAGGAACTGGCCGGCAAGCTGCGCCCGCTGCCGGCGCTCATCTTCTCGTCGCGCTGGCTGCAACTGCCGCTATATCTCGGACTGATCGTCGCCCAGGGCGTTTACGTCGTCCTGTTTCTGAAAGAACTTTCGCACCTGGTGATGGGGGCAATGAAATTCACCGAGCAGGAGATCATGCTGGTCGTGCTCGGCCTGATCGACGTGGTGATGATCTCCAATCTGCTGACCATGGTCATCGTCGGCGGCTACGAGACTTTCGTGTCGCGCCTCGAGTTGGAGAAGCATCCGGATCAGCCGGAGTGGCTGAGCCACGTCAATGCCAGCGTGTTGAAGATCAAGCTGGCGATGGCGATCATCGGCATTTCATCGATCCATCTTCTGCGTACGTTCATCTATGCCGGCCAGCTCGGTCAGGAGGGCGGCGGCCCCTATACAGAAAGAGGCGTGATGTGGCAGGCGATCATTCATGGCCTGTTCGTCCTGTCGGCGATCGGCATCGCCTATGTCGAGAAGCTCGGGCAGTCGGCTTACGACAAACCGCGTCATTAAAAATATTTTCGAATTAAGGGGCGGTTTACCGTCCTCTATCCGTTCTCTGATTCGCGGATGTTCTTCGAACGTTCGGGAGTTTCGCCGATGATGTGTTTGCTCCGTGGCCTTCGCCCACATGTAGTGACGATCGCGCTGTTGTTCGCTGTGTGCGCGCCGAATCACGCGCACGCCGATTCGGCGTTCAATGCGTTTCTCGAATCGCTGTGGCCGCGCGCGCAACAAATCGGCGTTTCGCGCAAAGTGTTCGACGCCGGTCTTCGCGGACTGGAGCCGGATCTGACCTTGCCCGATCTCGACATTCCCGGCCGGCCGGCAAGCCCGCCGCCGGGCCAGGCTGAATTCGTGCAGACGCCGGGGCAGTATCTGCGCGAGTCGAGTTTCGACCGGCTGGCAGCGCGCGGGCGCGAACTCAGCGTCCAGCATCGCGCCACATTGGCGCGGATCGAAAAGGGATTCGGCGTGCCCGGCAATGTCGTTCTGGCGATCTGGGCGCGCGAGACCGATTACGGCTCGTACAAATTGCCGTACGACGCGCTGCGCGTGCTGGCGACGCAGGCCTATTTCGGCAAGCGCGCGGCGCTTTTCCAGGCCGAGTTTCTCTACGCGCTGAAGATGATCCAGGACGGCACGCCGCGCGCCGACATGCGCTCGTCCTGGGGCGGCGCGCTCGGCATGACGCAGTTCCTGCCGTCGGAGTTCTACAAGCTCGGCGTCGATTTCGACGGCGACGGCCGCGCCGATATTTTCCGCTCGGTGCCGGATGCGCTCGCCTCCGCCGCCAAGCAATTGCAGAGCAAGGGTTGGCGTAGCGGCGAGCGCTGGGCCTACGAAGTGCGCGCGCCGCAAAGCGCCGATTGTTCGATCGGTACGCCCGACGTGACAATGCCGATCGGCGAATGGCTCAAGCGCGGCTTTACGCCGGCCAAGGGGCGCAAGCTTTCGCCGAAGGAACTGTCGCTGCGGGCGTCGCTATTGCAGCCGGAAGGCAATTACGGGCCGTCGTTCCTGACGCCGAAGAACTACTTCGTCATCAAGGAATACAATTTTTCCGACCTCTATGTGCTGTTCGTCGGGCATCTGTCGGATCGTATCGCCGGCGCGGGGCCGTTCGAGACGGCGTGGAGCAAGAGCGACCAGCTCAAGACCAAAGATGTCGAGGCGATGCAGCAGCGGCTCATCGAACTGGGAATCTACAAAGACAAGATCGATGGCAAAGCGGGGATGCTGACCCGGGCGGCGCTCGGCCAATATCAGAAGGCGAACGGCTTGAAGGTCGATTGCTGGCCGACCGCGGCGGTGCTGAGCCATATGCGGCGGTAGAAACGATCATGCCCGGCTTTTTGGGCCGGGCGTGACGAAGACGTGTTGAAATGAAGACTTGTTGGAATGAAGACTCGGCGAAGCGCAGCCGACTGATCAGTCGCAGACTTCGACGCGGCGGTGACGCCAGGCGTAACCATCCCAGAAGCGCTGACGCTCGACATGGCAGACCGGGCCTTCTTCCTCGACATAGACGCGGCGCGGCGGCGGCGCATCATAGACGGGGGCCGGCTCGACATAGCGCGGTTGGCCGTTGGCGATGGCGGAGCCGATGATGGCGCCGGCGGCGAGGCCGCCGATGACACCGGCGCCGACCGCGCAGCCGTTGCAACGGGCTTCGGCGGCGGTGGGCAAGGCGGCGGCTGAAAGGCCAGCCGCGACCAGAGCGATGATCTTGAAGTTCATGGACGTCCTTTCAGGCCGAATCCGGCGCGATTGATTTGCCCGCAGTCTGCACCGGGGCGGTTACGCGAAGCTTAAGGGCAGATGAAGCGCGGGCGGCTGTAGCCACGCACATTGCCCCAGCGGTCATAGACCGGCCGGCGCGCCCAGAAGCCGCCCGGGCAGGACACCGGATAACGGGCGGAATAGCCGTCATAGGCGACATAGCCGGGGGCCGGCGCGTAATAGCGCGGCTGGCTGTTGGCGATAGCACTGCCGATGATGACGCCGCCGAGCACACCGGCACCGACGGCGCAGCCGACGCAACGCGCCTCGGCCGGCACTGGCGCGGCCAGCAAACCGGCTGCGACAGTGGCCGCAGCGGCGATGCTGAGAATGGCACTTTTGATATTCTTCATGGGAAGCTCCCTAGGTGACGAATAGTGTTTGGCCGGATTTCCTGTGCGACGTTTGGTAGCAGTCAGTATCGATTTCATTATGGCGGAACTTCGCCGGGTGCTGTGACTCCGATCACAAAAATGCCCGGAAACAAGGCAGTTTCCGGGCATTTCCGACGATTTTCAGGTCAAGTTCCAGGCCCTGCGTGACGCGATAGGCGGCCTAATCGCAGACGCGGACGCGGCGCAACCGCCAGCCATAGCCGTCCCACACCCGTTCGCGGGTCCACCAGCAATGCGGACCGTAATAGACCGGGCCGGGGCCGTAAGCGTAGGCCGGGCCGTAATAGCCGTAACCGTTCGAGGCGATGCCGCCGAGAATGGCGCCGGCGGCAAGACCGCCGATGATGCCGGCGGCGATGCGCCCGCCGCGGGCTTCGGCCGGCTGCGGCATGGCAACGGAAGCAACCGTCAAGGTCGCGACGGCAGCGAGAGCGGTAAGCGTCTTGGTGATCCTGTTCATAGCGCACCTCCTAGGTTCGCTTCATGGGACGTTTCAATAAACGCCCGGGTTCAGCATTTCCTGCGGTTTGATCGCGCAGGCCTAACGTCCATCTTGCGACCGAGGTTCCGATTTTGCCGGTGAACGGCGGCTGAATGGCGCGCCGAAAGACACCTGTATCGCGGTCATGACCAATTAATTTTAAGCAATGATCCGGCGGCGATGGCGGCAAAACTGTGGCGAGGCGGCGCACGCCGGCCTCGTTGTGCAAAGGCTGGAACGGACGACTAGCCGCCGAGACGCCCGAGCATGCGCTGCAAGATGCCTTTGCGCGCGGCCGCCGAGGCCGGCTTTGCGTGGGGCTTTGCCGCGACGTGATTTGCCGGCGCCGACGCCGGCTTTGCAATGCCAAGATGGCGCGACGGCGTTCTGGGCTTGTGGGCCACGGCTCTGTGCGCGCGCTTGGGCGCCTGTTTCTTGCCCTTGTTGCTCTTGTGCTTCGTCTTGACGGCGATCGCATTGGCGGCTTTGGCCTTGAGCTTTCCTTTGCTTTTCTTGGCCGACCGCTTGCGAGCCTTCGCCGTTGCCTTCTTGCCGGCGTTTTTGGACGCCGACTTGGGCGGAAATTTCCTGCCGCGGCGATGCTGCGCGGCGCGTGGGCCGACATTTATCAGGAACAATTTTTCCAGCTGGTAGCTCAAGCGACGCACCGCCGCCTTGAGCGGCAGCCATTCGACCGCGACGATGTCGGCCATCAGTTCGTGGCTCGGCTCGTCCTCGGCCTGCATCTGCCAAAACTCGACCACCTTCGGCCGGCCGCCGGCACGATAGGTGATGGCGCCGAGAAATTCGTTGACCGCGACGCGGTGGCCGGTTTCCTCGACGACTTCGCGGCGCGCGCCGGCGACCGGATTTTCATCGCGCTTGAGCTTGCCGCGCGGCAGCACCCAATGATCGTCCTTGGCTCGCTGGACCACGGCGAACAGCGCGCGCTTCGCTACGCGCACCACAATGCCGCCCGCTGCCTGAATGGTCTTGCCTGCCACGTTACCGTCGCTGTGTTTGCCGGCCAATTGCCGAGCGAATCGTTTAGCAATTTTGCGCGGCGAGATCAGGGAAATATACACGCGACTGTGGGAAAGGCTTTGCATGACGCGCGTGTGTCAGCGAGATTTCGGGTGGGAGCGGCTCCTAACATTTCACAGTCAGCCGCTGCACGTCCGGGTTTTCCGCCCCCCGGGGCGCCGTGACGTCCGGGCGGGCGCTGCGCTCTTGGCCCCGGTGGATCGGGCAGTTTTCGCTGGCCTCGGTGCCCGCCGCGGCACCCCGGCGCGATTTACGCCGATTTCGCCGGCCCCGCCCACGCCATCCTGTTCACCGCGATACCGGACACCGGGTTCTTGTCCTCGCCGGCGTAGGAAAAACCGTGCTTCTCGTAGAAGCGGATGGCGCGGGCATTGTCTTTGTTGACCAGGAGTTCGAGCCCTGACGGCGACAGCCGCTTGGCCGCGTCAAGCAGCGCGCGCGCAATGCCGCTGCCCCAATGCTCCGGCGCGACGACGACCTGATCGAGATATTTCGTCTTTGGATCGACGGTGACGAAGCCGGCCGGCACGCCGTCCATATCCGCCACCACCACATGCGCGACCGGGATCAGCTCCTGCCGCCAGCGTTCGCGCCACCAGTTCACCCGCGCATTGAAGTCGATATGCGGATAGTGCTGCGACCAGGTCCGCCGCCACAGCTCGATGGTCGCGTCTTCGTCGGCGGGCGTGTAGGGGCGCAGGGTGAGGGCGCTCATGTCACGCCGCCTTGCGGCGCAATTGACGCAGCACCATGACGATCGCGGTGCGGTCGCAGCTCACCGCGCCAAGCGCGATGGCGCGGCTGCGCTCGAAGCCGGTAATGTCGTAATGCGGTTTGTTGGTGCGCGGCGGGCCTTGGTAGGAAATGCGGTGCAGGCCGATCGCCTTGGCGAAACGATGCAGCTCGTCAATGTCATCGGCGAGCAGATGGCACCACTTGCGGCCATGCCAATCCCAGATCGGGTCGTCGACGTATACGGCCATGAGTTGCCTTACCGCTCCGTCAGTTTGAACTCGATGCGGCGGTTGCGGCGATAGGCTTCGTCGGTGGTGCCGGCGTCGAGCGGCTGGAATTCGGCGAAGCCGGCGGCGACCAGGCGCTGCGCCGGGATGCCCTTGCTGACCATGTACTGAACGACGGCGATGGCGCGCGCCGACGACAGATCCCAGTTCGACTTGAAGATGGGTCCCGAAATCGGCCGCACGTCGGTGTGTCCATCGACGCGGACCACCCAGGCAATATCGGCGGGAATTTTGGTGCTGAGTTCGAGCAGCGCCGAGGCAATCTTGTCGATTTCGCTGCGCGCTTCCGGTTTCAGCTCGGCCTTGCCGACGTCGAACAAGAGTTCGGATTGCAACACGAAGCGGTCGCCGACGATGCGAATGTCGGGGCGGTTGCCGAGAATTTCACGCAGACGGCCGAAGAAGTCGGAGCGATATTTGGTCAGCTCCTCGACCTTTTGCGCTAGCGCGACATTGAGGCGCTGGCCGAGATCGGCGATGCGGCTCTGCGATTCCTTATCCTTCTTTTCGGCGGTGTCGAGCGCCTGTTCGATCGCCGCCAGTTGGCGGCGGAACGCGGCGAGTTGCTGATTGAGGATTTCGACCTGGGCCAGCGCGCGCGCCGAGATTTTCTTTTCGCCCTCGAGCGCGGTGGACAGTTCCGCCGCCTGGCCCTGCGCGGCGGTGAGCCCTGCGCCGGCGCCTTCGGCGGCGCTCTTGAGCTTGTCGCGCTCGGTTTCGGCGGTAGCGAGCGAGGCGCGCAGCTGCATCAGCTGCGCTTCGGCATCGGCCTTGCCGGTTTTTTCCATCGACAGCAGATCGGTGAGTTGCGCGATCTGAGCGTTTAATTTGTTGAGCGCGGTGTCCTTGCCGGTGATTTCCTGTTGCAGGAAAAACTGCACGACGACGAAGACCGTGAGGATGAAGATGATCGACAGGATCAGCGTCGACAGAGCATCGACGAAGCCCGGCCAGTAGTTCATTCCTTCGGCGCCGCGGCGCGATCGTGCAAGGGCCATTGTTATTTCCACTCCAACCTATCGGTTGTCATGCGCGGGCTTGACCCGCGCATCCATGATGCAGGCGTTCCAGCAAAGAACCTACCGTAAATTCTTCTTTGCCTCGCGCGCTCATGGATTGCCGGGTCAAGCCCGGCAATGACAGAAAGAAACGGTCACCGCCCCGCCTTTTCGCGCACCATGACTTCGAGAAGCTTCTTGATCTCGCGCTGCTGCTCGGCCTGCCCGTCGACCCAATCGCGGATCAATTGCTGTTCGGTGCGCATGTGGTGCACCAGACCCTGGATCGCCTCGGCGAGGTTGGCCATGGCGGCGGAAGCGGCCTTGCCCGAGCCGCTCTGATCGACGGCCTCGCGCAGCTTCTCGACCGCGCCGCGCACTTCGAACGAGACGCCGGCGGTGTGTTCGCCGAGTTCGGTGCCGTGGTCATAGACCGTGGTCGAGAGCCAGTCTTCCAGCTCGGTATAGAAACGGTTCTGCGCCTGGCTCGATTGCAGATCGAGAAAGCCGAGCACCAGCGAGCCGGCAAGGCCGAACAGCGACGACGAGAACGAAATGCCCATGCCCGACAAAGGCGCGGCGAGACCCTCACGCAAGGTGTCGAACATCGAGCCGGCATCGCCGCCGGGCTTGAGGCCCTGGATGACATTGCCGACCGACGACACCGTTTCGATCAGGCCCCAGAAGGTGCCGAGCAGACCGAGGAACACCAGCAAGCCGGTCATGTAGCGCAGGATGTCGCGCGCCTCGTCGAGACGGGTGGCGATCGAGTCGAGAATGCCGCGCATCAGCTGCGCCGACATCGCCATGCGGCCGACGCGGCTGCCGAGGATCGCCGCCATCGGCGCCAGCAGCACCGGCGGGCGGTCGACGGCGAGACCGGGATCGGCGAGGCGGAAGTTGTTGACCCAGGCGATCTCCGGATAGAGCCGCGCGACCTGGCGCACCGACAGAATGATGCCGATGCCGAGCACCGCGATGATGACGGCGTTGAGCCCCGGATTGGCCATGAATGCGACCTGGATCTGCTTGTACAGCAGAAAGGCGACCAGACCGCCGAGGATCACGAACACCATCATCCGGAACAGGAAGATGCGGGGCGACGACAGCTTGAGGGGGTCGAGTTCTTTGGCCATATTCTCAAGCAACCTTGCGATCAATGGGTTCCGACAGGACGGACTTGCCACGGAAAACGGATTCTGACCCGCAATATGGCACAGACCGGTGACAAGGAAAAATTGAGATGCCAGCGTGCTTAAAACACTAAGCCGCGGAATACGTTAAAATTGGGGTGGTTTTTCCGCGCGGGCCGCGCAAGGGCGCGGCCGGGGAGGGACTGTCAGGCCCTGGCCGCCTTGAGCACCCGCAGCAGTTCCTTGGCCACGGTCTCGTTGCCGACGACGATATCGCCCTTTTCGAGCATATCTTCGCCGCCGTCGCAGTCGAAGGCATAGCCGCCGGCTTCGCGCACCAGGATGATGCCGGCCGCCAGATCCCACGGCTTGAGTACGCGGTCCCAATAGCCGTCGAAACGCCCGGCGGCGACGTAAGCGAGGTCGAGCGCGGTGGCGCCATAATGGCGCAGCGCCGCGACATTGACCTGAACGGCGCCGATTTCGCGGCGGGACAGGTTCACATCGCCACGGCCGAGATGGGGAATGCCGCAGGCGATAACGCAATCGGCGAGATTCTTGCGGCCGGCGACGCGAATGCGGCGGTCGTTGAGGAAGGCGCCTTTGCCCTTCTCGGCGACGTACAATTCGTCATTGGCCGGGTTGTAGACCAGGCCGGCGACGATCACGCCCTCGCGTTCGAGACCGACCGAGATGGCGAATTGCGGAATGCCGTGCAGGAAATTGGTGGTGCCGTCGAGCGGATCGACGATCCAGCGGTGCGACTTGTCGGCGCCTTCGCGCATGCCGCCTTCCTCGCCGAGGAAGCCGTAATTGGGACGCGCCTTCGACAATTCCTCGTAGAGCGTTTCCTCGGCGCGACGGTCGGCGGCGGTGACAAAATTGGCCGGGCCTTTCAGCGACACCTGCAGGTTCTCGACTTCGCCGAAATCGCGCTTGAGCGTGCGCGCGGTCTTGCGCGCGGCGGCGATCATGACGTTGAGCAGGGCTGAATGATGCATGGGGACGGGGTCTGCCCGCGTGCGCGCGTCCCGTCAAGACCGCCCTCACGAAGCGGTTAGCGCGTCGCGACCTGGGTCGACAGCCACTTCCTGGCCGCCTTGTCGGCGGCGTCGCGCACGGTCTGCGGCTGCTTGCTGGCGAAAACGTCGAGTTCGGGGTCACCGGCGCCGCCCTGCTTGGCGACAATGTGCCAGCGGATCGCCTCGGCGGCGTCGGCAGGCATACCGCGCCCGGCCATCAGGATTCGGGCCAGCCGGTTCTGCGCGATTGGGCTGCCGCGACGCGCCGCGGACAGGAACAGGCGCGCGGCGGCGCTTTCGTCTTTCTCGGTGAAATCGCCGTTGAACTGGGCGATGGCGAACTCGACCATGGCGTCCAGATTGCCGGCGATAGCGGCCTTCGCCATCAACTGGGTCGCCTGCCTGCCGTCCTTGGCGACGCCGCGGCCTTCCTTGTACATCGTGGCGAGGGCGTATTGCGCTTCGGCGTTTCCGGCATTGGCGGCAACGCCGAAATAGTCGGCGGCGCGGGCGAAGTCCTGCTTGACCTCCTGGCCCTGCAAATACAGAAGGCCGACATCGTAATTGGCGGCCGGGTGGCCGAGTCTGGCGGCCTCGGTCAACAACCGGGCGGCTTCGGCGCTGTTGCGCGGCCCGGCGCGGCCCTCATAGGAGAACATGGCCAAGGCAAAGGTGGCTTCGCGGTCGCCGAGGCCGGAGGCAACCTTGAACCATTGCGCGGCTTTGGCATCGTCGCGGCTGACGCCTAACCCTTGCGCGTAGAGTTGGCCGAGCAGGGTCATGGCGGCCGGATCGCTTTGCTGGGCGCGCTTGCTGGCCTCGGTAAACGCCGTCAAATAGTAGCCGCGTTGAAAAGCGCCAAAGGCAAGGTCGGGCGCGCTTTGATTGGCCAGCACGGTGTTGATCGTGGTCGACGGCACCGGCAATTTCGCCGGCGGCGTTTTTGTCTGCGCCAGGAGCGGCGACAGCGGCGCGAAAAACATCGGCGCAAGGAATACCAGCCGGGCCGCCCGCAACAGGTGACCGGCGTCCTTCATGCCGCAGTCTCCGGCAGGCGCAGCAACGGCGCGGTGGCGGCGATGGTCCGCGTTATATTTTGCGGGTCGTTCCACAGCCAGTCGCCGAGCGCGATGAAGTCGGCGCCGGCATCGACCAGACGGACGATCTCCTCGAGCGAGCCGGCATAAGCGACGCAAGGCGCCTCGAACACTTCGGCCCACCAAGTCACCCGTTCCAGAACAGCTTCGAAGCCGGGCCGCTCGCCTTGTTCGTCCGGCTCGCCGAACATCACATAGTCAGCGCCGCCTTCGGCCGCCGACATGGCATCGTGACGATTGGTAAGGCCGCCGGCGCCGACGATCCAGTCCGGCTTCAGCGCGCCGAGCGCGTCGGTGATGGCGTCGATGCCGGAAAGATGCGCGCCATCGGCGCCCGCGCGGGCGATCAGCCCGGTGTGGCCCTCGACCAGCAGAGCGGCGTCCTGCCGCTGCACCAAAGGCGCGATGGCCTTGATGCGGTTGATCTGGCTGCGCTCGTCGGCGGGCGCAAGGCGGAGCAGCACGGCGGCGATATCCCCGGCCGAAAGCGCCGGCTCCAGCGTCAGCGCAAAGGTCTCGGCCTCGACGATCGCGGGCGTAATCAAATACAGGCGCGGTTGCGGGCGCGGCTCGGGGTTTTTCGGTCGTTGGGCCATGGCTTCCAGATGATAGCCCTTTTCGGGCGGAAAATTGACGTCCAGGGGCTGGACCCATCGTCTGGTTAGCATTTTGCGGCGGGCGCGCCAAACCGGGCAGGGCCGCCAGACAAGAAAACGCCGCGCTAAAAGGGCGCGGCGCTGTCGCTTGTCCACATTTGATGCCCGCTCACGCGGGCATTGCAATTAGCTCGCTCACGCCGGCATTCTTCTTTCGCCCGCTTACGCGGGCATGGGAATCGGCCCCATGTCCTTCGGCACCTGATAGCCCTTCTGGACCGCCGGACGCGCGGCGACTTTCAGGTACCAGCGCTTGACGTTGGGGAAGGCATTCATATCGATGCCCTGCCACTCGAAGCGCGACACCCAGGGCCAGCAGGCGATGTCGGCGATCGAATACTCGCCGCAGATGAAGTCCTTGCCTTCGAGCTGGGTGTTGAGAACCTTGTACAGGCGCTGCGTCTCCTTGGAGAAACGCTCCTCGGCGTAAGGCGCCTTGCCCGGATTATATTTCACGAAGTGATGCACCTGGCCGAGCATCGGCCCGAGGCCGCCCATCTGCCACATGGTCCACTCGATCACCTGATAGCGCTCCTTGCCGGATTTCGGCAGCAGCTTGCCGGTCTTGTCGGCGAGATAGATCAGGATTGCG
>CAIMEA010000214.1 GCA_903839845.1 uncultured Hyphomicrobiales bacterium | reverse complement strand
TCGTCGTCGGCGATCGGCGACACGGTGGCGATCTGCGCCGTGCCGCCGCAGCCGCATTGCACATAGGCGTCGGTCCGGGCCGGGATACGCGGGATCATCGGCGGCCTTGGGCGCTACCAGCGGCCGCGGCCGCGCACCAGCCGGAGGATCAGCAGCAGGATGATCGCGCCCAAAGTGGCGTAGATGATTTCGCGGATCAGGCCGCTGGTGGCGATGTGGAAGCCGAGCTTCGGAAACAGCCACGAGGCGATGAAGGCGCCGACGATGCCGATCAGAATGTCGCCAACCAGGCCGAAGCCGGTGCCCTGGACGATCTGGCCGGCCAGCCACCCGGCGATCAGGCCGACGAGCAGGATGACGAGAATGCTTTCGCCTGAAAGGTACATGGAAGAGCCCCCTGTTGATGTCGCCCACAGGTTCGCGCGGCGCGCGGGTGGGCGCAAGTATGCAGTCTCGTGCATAGTCCATATCAAGCCGCCCGGGCTTGACCGGTTCCCTCCGGATCGGCTTGTTTAGCGGCTTATTATCGTCACCCCCGCAGAAAGACCCTTGCCATGCCGCTCTCCGCCCAGATCCAGTCGCTCATCGGCTCCGCCTGGGACGATGGCTATCCCTGCCTGCTCGCCACCTGCGGGCCGCTCGGGCCGAACATCGTGCCCAAGGGCAGCCTGATCGTGTTCGACGACCAGCATCTGGCCTATTGGGAGCGCTCCAAGCGCGGCGTGCTGGAAAACTACAGCCACAGCAAGAAAGTGTGCATCATGTACGCCAACATGAAGGCGCAGCGCGACGGCATCATCGAGATGGGCTTCCTGCGCTTTTTCGGCACCGCCGAGCTGCACGAAAGCGGGCCGGTGAAGGATGCGATTTTCGCCAAGCTTCTGCCGCGCGAGCAGACCCATGTCGGCGCCGACACCGGCATCGGCGTCCTGATCAAGCTCGAGCGCGCCACCGACATGCGCGGCAAGGAGCTGCTGTAGCCGGCGCGGAACCGGGGCGCGTCGCCAGCGTTTGCCGTCCGATCAAACGAGATCAGCGAGGCCGCGATGATCCGTAAACTGGCCGGCGGCAAATACCGCATCTATTCGCGCAAGGTCGATCCCAAGACCGGCAAAAGGCGTAACCTTGGTACCTTCGGACCAAGGCCGCCGCGCAAAAGCACGAGCGCGAAATTCAATACTTCAAGCGTCACTGACCGCGGATCGTCAGTGCCCGACGCCGAGCGCCTCCTCGCCGCGGTCGAGGATCAGCGGCACGATCAGGTCTTCTTCGTCGTCGAGGTGACGGATCAGCCCCTTGATCAGCAGGCCGCTTGCCGCCGCGTAATCGTCGCCGCAACGGACGAGCGCATCGCCGTCGCTTGAGGTTAGCGCGCGGAGCAGCGCATTGGCCGTCTCGGCGGTGGCCGCCATGTCGGCATGGATGTGGTGGTGGTCACCTTCCAGAACATCGAAGCCGCGCGCCAGCCGGTCGTCGGCGGCGCGGAAGATCGGGAAGTAATGGTGGTCCTCGATCTGGTGATGCGTGTCGAGCTGCGACAGCAGGAATTGCAGGCGCGGCACCAGCTGGCGCGGAAAATCCGCAGGCGATAGCGCGCCAGACCGGAACTGCGTCATGACCGCGTCGATCGTTGCGCCAAGCTCGCGAAACATCGCGTGCCGCGACAGCCAGAACCGCGCCATGTCGCCGAGATTGGCATGGCCGTCCCACTGCTCGCGCGGGTAGCGCGCCAGCAGGACGCGCAAGTCGTCCGGCCAGCCGTCACGGCTGGCCAAGGCCAGCACTTCGATCTCTGCAGGATTTGCTTTTTCGATGCTCATAAGAGGTACATAGCCATTGCGTGCCGATAAGCGAAGGGCGAACCTCGCCGCATGAACGAAGCCACCACCGTCGCCCGCCTCACCTGCACCGACCAGGCCGCCGCCCGGCGGATTTCCGCCTATATGGCGGAAACGCTCGACGCCAACGACACCGCCTGCGGCTCTTTCGAAACCGACGACGGCATCTGGCACGTCGCGCTGCATTTCCGCGAGCCGCCGGATGAGACGATGGTGCGCGAGCTGATCGCGCTCGCCGCCGGCGACGAGATGGCCGCCGCGCTGACTTTCGAGAACGTCGCCGCCAAGGATTGGGTCGCGGAGAGTCTCAGCGGCCTGAAGCCGGTGCGCGCCGGGCGCTTCATCGTCCACGGCGCGCATGACCGCGCGCAGGTGAAGTCGAACGACCTCGGCATCGAGATCGAGGCGGCGCTCGCCTTCGGCACCGGCCATCACGGCACCACGCGCGGCTGTCTTTTGGCGCTGGACGATCTGGCGAAGCGGCGGCGCTTCCACAACGTGCTCGATCTCGGCACCGGCTCCGGCGTGCTGGCGATCGCCGCCGCCAAGGCGTTTCATACCCACGTTCTCGGCACCGACATCGACCGCATCGCCGTGACCGCCGCGGCCAGCAATGCGCGGCTCAATCGCGCCGGGCCGATGGTCACATTGGCGCATGCCACTGGCACCAAGGCGCTGGGAATCGCCGCGCACGCGCCTTACGATCTGATCTTCGCCAATATTCTGATGGCGCCGCTGCTGCGTCTCGCCGTCGCGCTGTCGCGTTTGGCCGCGCCGCATGGGCGGGTGGTGCTGTCCGGCCTGTTGCCGGCTCACGCCAATGCGATACTCGCGATCTATCGCGCGCAGGGGCTGGTGCTGGTGCGGCGCTTTCCGCTGGAAGGCTGGATGACGCTTGTGCTCAAGCGCAGCTGACCGAAATGCAAACCGCCCCGGGCGGGGGACCGGGGCGGTACGCTACGTCAAACGTCAGTCGAATACTTACCAGCCGCCGCGCGGCGCATCCTTGGATACGCTCTGGAACGGCAGATCGGCCGGCGCGTCGTAGGCCGGCGGCAACAGCCGCGCATAGAGACGAACTTCACGCTCGGCCTGGCGCATGCGCGATTCCATCATCGCGTTCAGAAAGCGCGCGAACCAGGTCTTGCGCGGCGCGGTTTCGGTCTTGGTCGGACTCTTGGTCGCAGTCTTGGTCTCGACGCCCGAGACGCGGGTATCGCCATAGGTCAGGGCAACCATGTCATTTCTCCTTCAAAGAATTCTTTGCCAGGACGCCGGGGATTCGCCTGACTGCTGCATCGCAACATAATCTATCTCGCGACTGCGAACACCCCGTGACAATGCATGGAAGCCCCGTATTTACGACATGAAACGATTAACGCCGGTAAAGACTGGCGGCGAAATTGCGACATATTTATTGCATTGCACAATTATGAGTCAGCGGGATGATTCATTGCTGAAGACGCCATCATGCCGATGCGAATATTTCGCCCAGCGGTGCGTTATCGACATGCATTTGCCCAGCCGGGCGGATAGAGCATGCCTGCGTTGCCCACCAGCGGAAGCGCGCTATTGTGCCGCATGAGCAGAAACCATGTTTGAAGCCCGCTTCCAGACCTTCGATGATTCGAGCGAACCGGCCGCCAGCGCCGGGCGGGTGGCGGCGTTGCGCGCCGAGTTGAAGCGCCGCGGCCTCGACGGGCTGATGGTGCCGCGCGCCGACCGGCAGCAGAACGAATATCTCCCCGCCAGCGAGGAGCGCCTCGCCTGGCTCACCGGCTTCACCGGTTCGGCCGGCGCGGCCATCGTGCTCCTCGACCGCGCCGTGCTGTTCGTCGATGGCCGCTACACCGTGCAGGTGAAGTCGCAGACCGACAGCGCGGTGTTTACGATTGAGCATCTGGTCGATTGTCCGCCCGATCAATGGCTGGAGAAAAACCTCAAGAGCGGCGCCAAAATCGGTTTCGATCCGTGGCTGCACACGAGCGAGAGCGCCGACAAACTGAAAGCCGCCTGCGCCAAGACCGGCGCGACGCTCGTCGCACTCGACGAAAATCCGATCGACGCTTTGTGGGACAAAAGGCCAGCCCCGCCGCATGGCCCCGTCACCTTGCGCGACATCAAGCTCGCCGGCGAAAGCGCGGCCGAGAAACTGCGCCTCGTGCGCGTTGAACTGGCCAGACTGCGCGCCGATGCACTCGTTGTTTCTGATCCGCAGAACGTCGCCTGGACTTTCAACATTCGCGGCTCCGATGTCGCGCATACGCCGCTGGCGCTGGCCTTCGCCAGCATTCCGCGCGACGGACGGCCGCGGCTTTATGTCGACCCTGTCAAGCTGACCAACGAGGTGCGCCACGCGCTGGAAGAGATCGCCGACATTCGCAATCCGGGCGACCTCACCGGCGATCTTGGCCAGTTCAAGGACAAATCGGTGTGGCTCGATTCCGCCAGCGCCGCCGCCGCGCTGACCTTGGAGGTGAGCGCCAAAGGCGGCCGGCCGACGCGTGGCGCCGATCCGATCACGCTGATGAAGGCGGTCAAGAACAAT
>CAIMEA010000213.1 GCA_903839845.1 uncultured Hyphomicrobiales bacterium | reverse complement strand
CTGCCGCCGGCAATTGCGTTTTATCTGATCTTCCCGATCGGCATTCTGGTGTTTGGCGTGTTGCCGGGGCTGAAGGCGGGCTCGGTGGTGCATGCAGTCGTCTACGCCGCTTTATTCGGCGCGCTGTCCTACGCCACTTACGACCTCACCAATTACGCCACGTTGCGCAACTGGACGCTGACGATCACGCTGCTCGATGTTGCCTGGGGCGCGTTCGCGTCGGGCGCCGCCGCGGCGGCGGCGTATTATGCGGCGCGCTGGTGGGGCGGGGCTTGAGCTTCCTACTTCACCTCTCCCATAGCGAGCGGTCGGATTGCGAGGGGTCAAGGACCATAGAGGTACTTAGGCCCCTCACCCCAACCCTCTCCCCGATGGGGAGAGGGAGTGCAGCAAGAACGCCGCGAATTAGCCTAAGCCACCGGCCGCAGCCGGTAGTGCCCGACGCCCCACTCGGCGCCGTCGGCAAAACCGAACAGACCGGCAGTCGCGAGAAAAAACAGCCGCCAGCGCCGCCGCCACAGCGCGGCGTCCGCGCCATAGGTCTGGCGCAGCACGGCATCGACCGCGCCGGCATTGCGATCGAAATTTTCCAGCCAATGATCGGCGGTCCGCCGGTAATGCGTGCCGCTCCAGCGCCAACTGGCGTCGAGCGCGAAAAGATCGCCGAATTCGAGGATCAGATCCTGACTCGGCATGATGCCGCCGGTGAAGAAGTGCTGGGCGATCCAGTCTTCCTTGTCGTCCTTCTCGAAGCGATACGGCGCGCTTTTATGGGTAAACACATGAAAGAACAGCATCCCGTTCGGCTTGAGCCATGAACGCACGCGCGTGAGCAGCGCCCGCCAGTTGGCCATGTGCTCGAACATCTCGACCGAGACGACACGATCGAAACGCTGCTTTGGGTCGAAACTGTTCATATCGGCGGTGATGACGACGAGATTGGTCAGGCCGCGCTTTTGCGCCTCACCCATGATGAAGGCGCGCTGCGAGTTTGAATTCGACACGGCGGTGATGCTGGCGTTCGGATAATGGCTCGCCATCCACAACGACAGCGAACCCCAGCCGCAGCCGAGTTCAAGAATACGCTGGCCGTCGGCGAGCAAGGCATTCTCGGCGGTGCGCGCCAGCGCGGACTCTTCCGCCTCGGCCAGCGTCGAAGTTGCGGTGTCGTAATAGCAGCACGAATATTTGCGGTTCGGCCCGAGCACGAGATCGAAGAACGCCGCCGGCACTTCGTAATGCTGGGCGTTGGCGTCGTCGACGCTCTCCGCGATCGGATAATTCGGCATGAGAGCGGCGAAGCGCTTGTTGATGTCGCCAGGTGCGTTCGCCATTTTGTCGCGGGTACGGCCGACCAGATAGGACACCGCGGCGCGCGACAGCGCATCGGGCAACGGCAGGCGTTCAAACACAGGAATAGCGGATTGAATAACGCTCATGATGCGTCCCTCACGGGGCCGGGAAAGAAGGCGTTGGTGCGGCGCTGATAGGCGCGGAACCTGTCGCCGCGCGTGCGCAGCATGTGCTGTTCCAGCGGCGGAATGCCGGAGACATAGACGAGAAGCCAGTACATGCAGGCGGGCGCGACGAGCGCGGCAAAGCCCCATGGATAGGCGCCGGTCAGATCGATGGCGAGGACCGGATAGGCCAGCCAGCCGAAGGTCTCAAAGAAATAGTTCGGATGGCGCGAGAACCGCCACAGGCCGACATCGTTGATGCCGCCTTTGTTGGCGGGGTTCGCCTTGAACGTCTGCAATTGCCAGTCGGACAGGCCCTCGCCGGCAATCGCAATCGCCATGATCAGAACGGCGAGCGCGTCGCGCATTTCAAATCCGGCCGCCGGATTGTGTGCGGCGAGAAACATGGCAAAGCAAAGCGGAATCGAGACCAGCGCCTGTTTTTGCAACAGGCTGAACATCTGGCGCGGCGCAGCGCTGCCCCAGCCTTTGATCATGTCGGCATAACGCGGATCGTCGGTGATCTTGGTCGTGCGCGTGGCGATGTGCAGTCCGAGCCGCGCCGCCCAAAGCGCGGCGAACAAAGCGACGATGATCTGGCGTGGCTGGGTTGGCCCGCCGTCGATCGAGACCAGCGCGCTCACCGCGCCGGTGAGCCCGAGCCCGAAAGTCCAGACCGTATCGACCCAGCCGGAATTGCCGGTGCGCCGCCACGCCATCCAGGCGCCGCCCATGATGACCGACAGAGCCGCGGCGATGACGATCAAAGCGGCGATGGCGTACAGGCTGGTCATCGCTGCGGCTCGATTTCTAGATACGGATGAAGGGCTGGATCATGCGGCCGAAGAAACCGGTCAATTCGATATTGCCTTGCATCGCGACCAGACAGATGCAGACCTCGCCCTCGTCGATCATCGGGTTGTGGACGTCGTCCTGATCGGCATCGTCGCAGTCGCCGGCGGCATAGCGGCCGCCCTCGTGAATGAACGCGCCCTTGAGCACGCAGGTGAGTTCAGTGCCGGTGTGGGCGTGCGCCGGAATTTTCAGGCCGGGCACCGCCTTCAGCATGAACACGCGCGTGCCGCCGACCTCCGGCGTCTTCACCGCCCGATAATGCAGACCCGGCGACACCCAGCGCCAGGGCCCGAGATCATAGCCGAGCAAGGTCTCCTGCTCCGCCTGCCAGACCGGACGCGGCGCGGGCTTTGCCGGCGCAACAGGCGACGGTTCACGATCGAGCAAGGCCAGAGCATGCTCGCGCGCGCCGTCCGACATCGCCACCGGCTCGACGGAGTTGAGCATCTCGCCGCCGACGGCCTCGAACGCTGCGACCGCGCCCCGGCATTCGGCGCACAGCGACACATGCGTCGCGACGACAAGCGCGCGGCCTTCGTCGAGTTGGCCTGCGGCGAAGGCGGCCAGGGTTTCATTTTTGGGATGATGTCTCATGTCAGGTCACCAAGCACGTCACGGAGGCGGTTCATCGCGAGGCGTATCCTCGATTTCACCGTGCCCAACGGCAGTTCAAGTTCGGTAGCGATGTCGCCATGCGCCTTGCCGTCGAAAAACGACAGCCGCACCACGCGCCGCTGTTCGTCGGTTAAATGATCGAGCGCGGCGCGTACGCGCTGCTCGCGCTCGGACGCGAGCAGTTCGGCATCCGGCGGCGCAGGCGGCTCGCTGTCCTCGTTGGCTTCGAGATCGAGGACCTTGGCGCGCATCTCGCGGCGGGCGCTGTCAATGCGCAGGTTGCGGGCGATGGCGAATATCCAGGACGACGCACCGGCGCGTTGGCGGTCGAATTGCGACGCCTTGCGCCACACGGTCAGTAGCGCTTCCTGCGCCAGCTCCTCGGCGGCGGCGGCCGGTAAATTGCTACGCATCAGAAATGCCTTGATGCGGGGGGCGAAGTGGTCGAACAAAGCAACGAATGCGTCGCGGTCCTGGCGCGCCGCCACGGCCTCGATCAGCCGCGCCAGCTCGGCGGGGCTTTTCACGCGTAGGTCGGTCTGCGCTGGCCGGTCGTGCAATTTGCCCGCTTTCAGGAGCAGCCCTGCCGGGTGAGCCCCTTGTTCCAGTCCGTTTTGCCAATTCACCGCTTGCATAGCGATTATACGCGCGTCCCGCCAATTTGGATCACCGGTGATCCAAGGCCGGGAACCGCCCGTAATAGCTGCATACCGCGAAGCCGGAGGGGCCCTATGCGCGAACGAGTGTCGGAACGTCTCAAGATCGCGGTGATCGGCACAGGGATTTCCGGCATGGCGGCCGCGTGGCTTCTCGCCAAGCGGCACGACGTTACCGTCTATGAGCGGGCCGACCGTATCGGCGGCCACAGCAATACCGTCGATGCGCACACGCCGCAGGGCGTCGTGCCGGTCGATACCGGCTTTATCGTCTATAACGAGCAGACCTATCCGAACCTGACGGCGATGTTCGCTCATCTCGACGTCCCGACAATCGCCTCGGAAATGTCGTTCGCCGTCTCGCTCGACGATGGCGCGCTGGAATATGCCGGCGGCGACCGGATCGCGCCATTGTTCGCGCAAAAGCGCAACCTCCTGCGGCCGCGATTCTGGTCGATGCTGCGCGACCTTTACCGCTTCTACCGCGATGCGCCGGGCGACATCGCCCGGCTCGGGCCGCAGGCTACGCTCGGCGACTATCTGAAGGTCGGCGGCTACGGCGTCGCGTTTCGAGACGACCACCTGCTGCCAATGGCGGCGGCGATCTGGTCAGCGCCGGCCAAGGCGATGCTGGATTACCCCGCGGCCGCCTTCATCCGCTTCAACGACAATCACGGTCTGCTGAAACTGACAAACCGGCCGGTCTGGCGCACGGTGCGCGGCGGCAGCCGGGCTTACGTGAACAAGCTGACCGCGTCCTATGCCGGGCACATCCGGCTCAATGAAAACATTGTCTCGATCCGGCGAAATCCGGATGGTGTCGAGATCGATACCGCGACAGGCGATACGCAGCGCTACGACCATGTCGTGATGGCAACCCATGCCGACCAGGCGCTGTCTCTGCTGGATAACGCCAGCCGCGACGAGCGCGCGGTCTTGACCAAGTTCCGCTATAGCCGCAACCTCGCCGTTCTGCATTGCGACGAGGGGCTGATGCCGCGGCGACGGGCGGTGTGGTCGAGCTGGAATTATATCGGCGCGCGCGATGGCGCGGACGCCGGCGTAACGGTTTCCTATTGGATGAACCGCTTGCAAAACCTGAGCACTGAGAAGCCCCTTATCGTCACGCTCAATCCGCAACGCCCGCCGCATGCCGGCACTATTTATCATTCGGAAGTCTATGAGCATCCGATGCTCGACACCGCGGCGCTCGCAGCGCAGGGGAGACTGTGGTCATTGCAGGGCGTCAACCGCACCTGGTTCTGCGGCGCCTATTTCGGCGCCGGCTTCCACGAGGACGGATTGCAGGCCGGCCTCGCGGTCGCCGAACAGCTCGGCAATGTACGGCGGCCGTGGACTGTCGCCAACGAGTCAGGCCGCATCTGTCTCGATACCGGACGTCCCGCCATGACAGAGGCGGTGTCGTGACCGCATCCTGTCTCTATACCGGAACGGTGATGCACCGGCGCTTCAAGCCGACACAGCACCGGCTGTCGTACCGGGTGTTCTGGACGCTGCTCGACCTCGACGAACTGCCACAACTGACAAAAAAACTGCGGCTGTTTTCGCGCGAGCGATTCAATCTGTTCGGCTTCTATAATTCCGGGCACGGCGACGGCTCGGCGACGCCTCTGCGCGAGCAGGTCGAGACGCATCTCGCCAAAGCCAATATCGATCTCGATGGCGGCGCCATCCGCCTGCTGTGCATGCCGCGCATTCTCGGTTTCACCTTCAATCCGATCAGCGTCTATTACTGCTACCACCGGACGGGCGCCCTCGCGGCGCTCTTGTACGAAGTGCACAACACATTCGGGCAGCGGCACAGCTATCTGATCCCGGTCGAAGGCTCGCCCGACGGTGCGCTTGAGCAGCATTGCCTGAAGGCGTTCTACGTCTCGCCCTTCATGGACATGGACATCGCCTATACGTTTCGCGTCACGCCGCCGGACGAGCGCATCGCGCTGGTGATCGACGGCGCGGACGCAGCCGGCCGCGTCCTCGTTGCCTCGCTTTCCGGCGAACGCCGCGCGCTCACCGACGCCGCTTTGCTATCCGCATTTCTTGCTTTCCCGCTGCTGACGCTGAAGGTCGTTGCCGGCATTCACTGGGAAGCGCTCAAGCTCTGGATCAAGGGCATGCGTCTGCGGCCGCGGCCGCCGGCGCCCGCGCCGCTCTCCATCGTTCAGCCGTTGTTGCGCACGCAGGACATTCACGGAGGCCATCATGTCTGACATTCCGGCAATCGCAGCGCATGCCGAATCGCGACAGGCAACGTCCGGCCGCGCGCCATTCGTGACGCGGCAGCTGCAACGCCTGCTGTCGCAGGTCGCTTACGGCGAACTGACCATCGTGCTGCCGAACAACGAGGTTCTGCACAAGCAAGGCGAACATGCCGGGCCAAGCGCCAAGATCGTGATCCGGCGCTGGCGCACGGTATGGCGGCTGATCGTCGGCGGCGAGATCGCGTTCGCCGACGCCTATATCGACGGCGGCTGGTGGACGCCGAACCTGATGGCCTTCCTCGACTTCGGCGCGCGCAACGAGCGGCGCATGGAGCGGCAGATTTCCGGTTCGCTGGTACAGCGGCTGCTGTGGCGCTGGCAGCATTACCGCAACCGCAACACCAAACGCGGCAGCAAACGCAACATCGCCGCGCATTACGACCTCGGCAACGCCTTCTACGAAAAGTGGCTCGACGCCGGCATGCAATATTCCTCGGCGCTCTATGCGCGTCCGGACCAGCCGCTGGAAGCGGCGCAAAGCGCCAAGCTCGACCGCATTGTCGACCTGCTCGGCATCGAAGGCGGCGAGCGCGTGCTGGAAATCGGCTGCGGCTGGGGCGCGCTGATGGAGCGCCTGGCGCCGCGCTGCGCCGTCACCGGCGTCACACTGTCGGAAGAGCAACTGGCTTACGCCAAAGCCCGCGTCGGCAACGCCGATATCCGCCTGCAGGACTACCGCGACGTGCCGGGAACCTACGACCGTATCGTCTCGGTCGAAATGATCGAGGCGGTCGGCGAGAGCTACTGGCCGACTTACTTCGCCAAATTGCGCAGTGCGCTGACCCAGAGCGGCACGGTGCTTTTGCAGGCGATCACCATCGCCGAAGACCGCTTCGCCAAATACCGCAACCAGCCGGATTTCATCCAGCGCTACATCTTCCCCGGCGGCGTGCTGCCGACGGTCGAGATCATCCGCCGCGAGGCAGCCCGCGCCGGTCTGGAGCTGGTGGCGCAGCAGCCGTTCGGGCTCAGCTATGCCCGCACCTTGGCGGACTGGCGCGAGCGTTTTCTGGCCGCCTGGCCGGCGATCGAGCCGCTCGGCTTCGACGCCTCATTCCGGCGGATGTGGGAGTATTACCTCTGCTATTGCGAGGTCGGCTTCCGAAGCGGCGCCATCGACGTCGGCTTTTACAAGTTGAAGCCCTGCAAGGCCTGATTTCCCGCGTCGGCAGGATAGACACGCCGCGGCGTAAGATAGTATGACCGCCCCCGGAAACCGGGTAGGCAGGCAATCAATGTCGAAACAGGAAATGCGCGAAGAAGCGGAACGGCTGATCCGCGAGGCGATGGCGAAAAAGACCGTTTCGATCAAGCAGGGCGATACCCGGATCGAAACCAAATGCGGCAAATGCGGCGCGATCAACAAGGTCACCGCCGCGCCGGGCGAGACCCGCGTCGAATACCGCTGCAAGGAATGCGACCACAAACAGCGGGCGATGTAGCCTTCCGCCGATGCGCGCTGATTAATCCCATCCCCCGGTCACGCGCTCGACCGGATTGGCGATGCGGCCGTCGGGCCGCTTGAGCGCCGCGATGCGCTGCATCTCGTCGTCGCTCAGCGTGAAGTCGAAGACGTCGAAATTGTCGGCGATGCGCTCCGGCTTCGACGAGAACGGGATCGGCACCACGTTCTGCTGAATGAGCCAGCGCAGCGCGACCTGCGCGATGCCTTTGCCGTGCGCCTTGGCGATGTCGCCCAACACCGGATCGCTGAACATGCGCCCGCGCGCCAGCGGGCAATAAGCGACGAAAGCAAGACCGTGCCGGCGCACCGCCGCCAGCAGCTTCGTCTGATCGAGATAAGGGTGATACTCGGCCTGCAACACCGACAGGGGCTCATCGCAAAGCCGGATCGCCTGATCGAGCAAAGTCGTGTTGAAATTGGCGACGCCGATATAGCGGGCAACGCCGTCGCGCTTTGTCTTCGCCAGCGCCGGCAAGACGACATCGAGCGGGATTTCGGGGTTGGGCCAGTGGATCATCATCAGGTCGACATAGTCGAGCTTGAGCGCCTTGAGGCTTTCCTCGACCGAGCGGGCGAAATCGGCCGGGCGCAGATTTTCGTGGCTGACTTTGGTGGTGACGAAAATATCGGCGCGCGGAATGCCAGACGCTGCGATCGCCTCGCCGACCAGATGTTCGGTGCCGTATTTGCGGCCGGTGTCGATGTGGCGATAGCCGATCTTGAGCGCGGTCAGCACCGCGTCGGCCGACATGCCGCCGGTCATCGGCCCGGTGCCATAGCCGAGCGCAGGGATAGAGCCGCCCGGCATGGCGAAGGAAGGTGCAGCATTCATGATGGCGTTTCCGGAAAGCAGGGTGACGGCTTGTTATGGTTTGGGCTTCAATGCCTCAATGGCGTCGGCGACGCGCTTGGTCAAGTTCGCCTTGCAGTAGACGATGACATTATGGGTTGCATCCTTCACGGCCTTGAGCCTGAGCGTGCGGCTTTTGGCCATCCCGTTGGTCCAGCCCGAATACCAGGCGAGCAGAAAGTCGGCGTCCTCCTGATAGACGCTGAGCAACTGCCCGCAGGTCAGGCTGCCCATGTCGATGACGCCCTTGTCGTCGGCCAAAGTCGTGATTTCGGCCTGCGGCTGCTGCACGGGCACGGAGGCGCAGGCGGCGGCCAATTCGGCGGCGACGTCGGTGCCGAGAATAAAGAAGCCCGGCTTCATCACGCTGCCTTGGCGCAGATTGACGATCCGCCCACTGCCGGGAAATGGCACATTGTCGATCGCGGTCCAGGAGCCGTCGGGATTGCGAATGAAGCTGTCGCAGGGAACGCCGCCTTGCGCCTTCGCGCCGCCCATCGGCACGACGAGGGTCAGCACGACCGCCACGGCGAAAACTGCCCTACCTGCCTGAAAACGCTCCACCGCCGGCCTCCCCGGCCGCAGGACGCGGCCGGACTAAAAGGAGCAAGCTTCGTGCCGTCGGGCCGGTGGCGCCACCCTTCGGCCGCCCGGGATCGGGGGCGCAGCAGGGCAAATTCCGCCGTATTTCCATCGATTTGGCCATCCACCGCTTATCGGCGGCTAACCCTTCCCACCCCGGCGATAATGGTTTAAGCACCGCTCGCGCGCGGGGTTTTGCTCCGCCGGAGGGTTGAAAGGTCGCGCGTAAGCGCGCCCTTTTTTTGTGTGCTGTCATTCGGGGGCGTGACGGCGAAATTTCTGCCTGGAGTCCGATGCCCAAACGCACAGACATCTCCACCGTCATGATCATCGGCGCCGGCCCGATCGTTATCGGCCAGGCCTGCGAATTCGATTATTCCGGCACGCAAGCCTGCAAGGCGCTGAAGGAAGAGGGCTACCGCGTCGTCCTGGTCAATTCCAATCCGGCGACGATCATGACCGATCCGGACCTCGCCGACGCCACCTATATCGAACCGATCACCGCCGAGATCGTCGAAAAGATCATCGCCAAGGAACGCCACGTCATTCCCGGCGGCTTCGCGCTGCTGCCGACCATGGGCGGGCAGACCGCGCTCAACTGCGCGCTGTCCTTGCGCAAGCGGGGCACGCTGGAAAAATTCGACGTGCAGATGATCGGCGCGACCGCCGAGGCCATCGACAAGGCCGAAGACCGCGAACTGTTCCGCAACGCCATGACCAAGATCGGTCTGGAGACGCCGCGCTCGCATCACGTCAAGACCCTGTCGCAGGCGCTGGAAGCGCTCGACGACATCGGCCTGCCGGCGATCATCCGCCCGTCCTTCACGATGGGCGGCACCGGCGGCGGCATTGCCTACAACAAGGCGGAATTCATCGAGATCGTCGAAGGCGGCATCGACGCCTCGCCGACCGATGAAGTGCTGATCGAGGAATCCGTGCTCGGCTGGAAAGAGTACGAGATGGAGGTGGTGCGCGACAAAAAAGACAATTGCATCATCATCTGCTCGATCGAGAACATCGATCCGATGGGCGTGCATACCGGCGACTCGATGACGGTCGCGCCGGCTTTGACGCTGACCGACAAAGAATACCAGATGATGCGCGATGCCTCATTGGCCGTGCTGCGCGAGATCGGTGTCGAGACCGGCGGCTCAAATGTGCAGTTCGCGGTCAATCCGGCGGACGGGCGGCTCATCGTCATTGAAATGAACCCGCGCGTGTCGCGCTCCTCGGCTTTGGCGTCGAAGGCAACGGGCTTTCCGATCGCCCGCGTCGCGGCGAAACTCGCGGTCGGCTACACGCTCGACGAAATCGCCAACGACATTACCGGCGGCGCGACGCCGGCCTCGTTCGAGCCGACCATCGATTACGTCGTCACCAAGATCCCGCGCTTTGCCTTCGAGAAATTCCCCGGCGCCTCGAACGTGCTGACCACGTCGATGAAGTCGGTCGGCGAAGCGATGGCGATCGGCCGCACCTTCCAGGAAAGCCTGCAGAAGGCGTTGCGCTCGCTGGAAACCGGCCTGACCGGCCTCGACGAAATCGCCATCGAGGGTTTCGATCCGGCCAAGGGCGTCGATGACGCCGACAACAAGGCCGCCATCCGCGCCGCTCTCGGCACGCCGACGCCGGACCGTCTGCTGAAAGTGGCGCAGGCGATGCGTCTCGGCGCCAGCGACGATCTCATTCACAACGCCTGCCGCATCGATCCGTGGTTCCTCGGCGAAATCCGCGGCATCATCGACAGCGAAGCCGAGATCGCGGCCAAAGGCCTGCCGACGAGCGCGGCGCCGTTCCGCCGCTTGAAGGCGATGGGTTTTTCCGACACCCGTCTCGGCAAACTCACCGCGACCCCTGCCGAGACGGTCAAAGAAAAAAGACGCAAGCTCGGCGTACGCCCGGTTTACAAGCGCATCGACACCTGCGCCGCCGAGTTCGCCTCGCCCACCGCCTATATGTATTCGACCTACGAGACGTCGTTTGCCGGCGCCATGGCCGACGAAGCGCGGCCGTCGGACCGGAAGAAGGTCGTCATTCTCGGCGGCGGGCCGAACCGCATCGGCCAGGGCATCGAGTTCGACTATTGCTGCTGCCATGCCTGCTTCGCGCTCAAGGACGCCGGCTACGAGACCATCATGGTCAACTGCAATCCGGAAACCGTGTCGACCGACTACGACACCTCGGATCGTTTGTATTTCGAACCGCTGACGCCGGAAGACGTGCTGGAGATCATCGACACCGAGCGCTCGAACGGCACGCTGCATGGCGTGATCGTCCAGTTCGGCGGCCAGACGCCGCTGAAACTCGCCGAGGCATTGGAG
>CAIMEA010000212.1 GCA_903839845.1 uncultured Hyphomicrobiales bacterium | reverse complement strand
CGATCAAGGATGACGGCCTGCCGAAGGCCAAGATTGACGCGGTTTCCGCTTTGATGAAGAAGATCGGCGCGATCAAGTCTGACAAGGAAGCGGTGACCTACGACAAGTTCGTCGACGGCAGCATCTGGAAAGATGCCAATGCGATGGTGAAATAGGATTCTGTCATTCCGGGGCGTGGGCCCTGCGCGTCTTGACGCGCAAGGCTCGCGAACCGGGAATCCAGAGCGATGTCATGAATAAGTTTCTGGATTCCGGGTTCGCACCTTCGGTGCGCCCCGGAATGACGAGGAAGTCATCAAGTGCTTAACACCGCTATCCGCCGCCACGCCCCGTTCTGGCTCAGCATCGCCGCCGGCATCGCCATCTGGGAGATCGCCGGGCGCTCGACCAGCCAGGCCTTCATGGTGCCGTTCTCGGTGACCATCAGGGCGCTTTGGCAATTGATGCTGACCGGCGAGTTCATCCGTCAATTCGCCGATTCGTCCGAATTGTTCCTGACCGGGTTCATCCTTGCGTTGATCGTCGGCATGCCGACCGGCATGCTGCTGGCGCGCGTGCGGGTGCTGCGCATCGGCGTCGAGCCCTACATCATGATTTTGTACGCGACGCCGATGGTGGCGCTGATCCCGTTCATCCTGTCAATGATGGGTTTCGGATTCGCGCCGAAGGTGCTGGTGGTGTTTTTGTTCGCGGTATTCCCCGTGATCTACAATACGGTGGAGGGCGCGCGCTCGATCAAGCCGGAGCTGATCGAGGTGGCGCACTCGTTCCGCTCGACCGAATGGGCGCTGTGGCGCGACGTCATGGTGCCCTACACGCTGCCCTATGCCATGACCGGCGTGCGCCAGGCGATCGGCCGCGCGCTGGTCGGCATGATCGCCGCCGAGTTTTTCCTCAGTTCGACCGGCCTCGGCCAGTTGATCATGACCGCGTCGCAGAATTTCGACACCGCCGGCGTCTTCGCCTCGGTGCTGGTGATCGCGCTGATCGGGGTCGCCTTGATGCGGGCCGGGCTCGCCATCGAGCAGCACTTCGCGCGCTGGAGACAGTAAGCCAATGAATTCCTCAATCTCTGTCGCCGCCGCGCCTGTTGCATCGGCCAAGCCCGCCGCGTCGCGCTTGCCCGGCACCTTCTGGCCGCGCTTCATCGTCGGCGTCGTGCTCGTGCTCGGCTGGGAATTCATCGTCCGCTGGCTGGCGCCGCCTTATGTCGCCAAGCCGAGCACGGTGCTGATGGCGATTCCGCGCGTCATCGTCGACCCGGTATTCCTCACCGCGACCGGCAGTACATTGGCCGCGGTCGCCGAGGGTCTCGCTATCGCGCTGGTGTTCGGCACCGTGTTCGGCCTGTTCCTCGGCCGCAGCCGGCTGTTCGAACGCAGCGTCGGGCATTACGTCAACGGCTTCTTCGCCATGCCGATGGTGGTGGTGTTGCCGCTGTTTTCGCTGTGGTTCGGCTATTCGCCGGCGACCCGCATCGCCACCATCATTTTCGCGGCAATCTTTTCCATCGTCATGAACGTCGCCGACGGCGCGCGTGCGGTGCCGCGCGAATATCTCGAAGTGTCGCGCGCCTATCGCGCCAACAAGATGAGCGTCTTGTTCGGAGTCGTGCTGCCGGCGTCGATGCCTTATCTCCTGGCCGGTTTCCGGCTGGCGGCCGGGCGCGCGCTGATCGGCGCGGTGATCGCCGAGTTCTTCCTGTCGATCGGCGGCCTCGGCTATTACATCCTGTACAATTCGCGTTCGTACAAGCATGCGGAAGCTTTCGTCGGCGTGCTGCTGCTCGCCGCCTTCGGCGTCTGCTTCGAATTGCTGGTGTTCTGGGCGACCAAACGGTTCATGCCCTGGTACCGCCGCGAACGATAGTTCCGCTTCAACACCCCACAAGAAACGTCCAAGGAAGTCTCATGTCATCCGATCCCGTGCTGAATTCGGCGGTCGCCCATTGGGGCGCGCGCTTCGTTGCCAACGGCGTCGTGCTCACCGACTTCGAGGAAGTCACCGCGGCGATGAAATCCTATGACGACTGGTGCAGCGCCTGGTCGGCACGCGCCGCGCATCACGAGAAGGTGGCGCAGGAGGCGATGGCGAAAAAGCATTTCCTCACCGCCGGCGAGGCATTCCAGCGCGCCGGCGTCTATTATCATTTCGCCGCCTTCCTGTTCGTCAACGACGTGCCGCAGATGAAGGTGGCGCATCAGAAGGCGATCGACTGCCGCAACGCGGCGCTGCCTTATCTGACGCCGCCGGGCGAGCGCGTCGCGATCCCCTTCGAGGGCAAGACGCTCTATGGCATCCTGCGCAAGCCGGTCGGCGTGAGCAAGCCGCCGGTGATGGTGATGGCCTGCGGTCTCGATTCGACCAAGGAAGAAACCGAAGCCTATGAGGCGCCGTTCCTGGCGCGCGGCATCGCCATTCTGGTGTTCGACGGTCCGGGGCAGGGCGAGGCGCAATACGATCTCGCCATTCGCGGCGATTACGAAACGCCGGTGAAAGCGGTGATCGATTATATCGGCACGCGCGCCGATCTCGACAGCAACCGCGTCGGCATGTGGGGCGTCAGCTTGGGCGGTTACTACGCGCCGCGCGCCACGGCTTTCGACAAGCGCATCAAGGCCTGCATCGCACTCGGCGGTCCGTTCAACATGGGCGCGGCTTGGGACGGCCTGCCGGATCTGACGCGCGAGGCGTTCCGCGTGCGCAGCCACGCCAAGACGCAGGAAGACGGCAAGAAAAACGCGATGACCTTGTCGCTGGAAGGTGTGGCCGAGAGGATCACCTGCCCGATGTTCATCGTCAACGGACGGCGCGACCGCATCGTTCCGCCGGCCGATGCCGAGCGGCTGGCACGCGAGGTCAAGGGCCCGGTCGAATTGATGATGATCGACGACGGCAACCACATCGCCAACAACCGCGGCTACCGCTGGCGCTCGCAGAGCGCCGACTGGATGAAAGAGAAGCTGGGTTAGCTGGAACACAGTTATGCCCGTGCAGGCAGGCGTCAAACATAACCGCTGTCATGGCCGGGCTCGACCCGGCCATTCCGCTTAAGAGGGCGCCGTGCCTGCCTAAGCGAGATCACCGGGTCACGCCGCTTCGCGGCGGCCCGGTGATGACAAAAATTATTTCTTCTTCACAGCGACGATCATGTCCAGCTCGATGCGCGCGCCGGGCGACGACAGCGAGTTGATGCACACTGTCGTCGAGGCGGGGCGCCAGTCGCCGAAATATTTGTGCATGGTCTTGTGCATGGCGTCGGCCTCGCGGAAGTCGGTGAGATATTTCGTCACCTTGACGACGTCGCGCCAGTCCGCGCCGACATGATCGAGGATCGACTTGATCGCCGCCATGGCGCGGTCGGTCTGCTCCTCGATCGAATGCGGGTGAATGTGCTCGGCGTCGACATGTGGGTGCTGGTGATAGAGCGGCGACGGCGTCGCCCCCGACAGGAACATCAGGTCGCAGGCGCCGACGATATGCACCGCCGGCGCATAAGGCATGGTGTGCGCCTGTTCCGGCTTGGGGTGGACCGGCTCCAGTGTGAAACCCGGCGACGGCTTGGTATTGATGTTCATGGCGCGGCTCCCCGGCGATTGGCAGGTCATGAAACTTGTCATGACCTTGCCGCTTAGGTTAGCACAGCCGCGCATAGCCCCAAGGAGCCCCCAATGCCCTCCACCTATCTCGATTCAGCGGTCTTTCGCGATATTTTCACCACGCCCGCCATGCGGGCCGTCTGGTCCGACGAAAACCGGGTGCAGAAATATCTCGATTTCGAGAAGGCGCTGGCGGTGGCGCAGGCGCGGCTGAAAATCATCCCGCAGGACGCCTGCGACGAGATCGTCAAGCATTGCGACGCCAAGGATTACGACATGGCGAAGCTGAAGGAAGCGACCGAGCGCATCGGCTATCCGGTGCTGCCGGTGGTCCAGCAGCTGGTCAAATTGTGCAAGGACAAGCTCGGCGAATGGTCGCACTGGGGAGCGACGACGCAGGACATCACCGACACCGCCACAGTGCTGCAGATCCGCGAGTCGCTCGACATCGTTGAAAAGGAAATCAACGGCATCTGCGATGCGTTGGCCGCGCTGGCGAAGAAATACCGCGACCTGCCGATGGCCGGCCGCTCCAACCTGCAACAGGCGGTGCCGATCACCTTCGGCTACAAGATGGCGACCATTCTCGCCGGTTTCGAGCGGCACAAGCAGCGCCTCGCCGAATTGCGCAGCCGCGTTGAGGTCGGCGAATTCGGCGGCGCGGCGGGCACGTTGTCGTCGCTCGGCAAGGAAGGCCTCAAGTGCCAGGTCGAACTGATGAAAGAATTGAAGCTCGCCCAGCCGGCGATCTCGTGGCACACGGTGCGCGACACCATCGCCGAAGTCGGCTGTTTCCTGGGTCTCGTTACCGGCTCGTGCGGCAAGGTCGCGCTCGACGTCAAGCTCTTGATGCAGACGGAAGTCGAGGAAGTGTTCGAGCCGTTCCATGCCGGCCGCGGTTCGTCATCGACCATGCCGCAGAAGCGCAATCCGATTTCCAGCGTTTACATCACGGCGCAGACGGCGATGGTCAAACAGCTGAGCGCCGCATTGCTGGAAGCGATGGTCGAGGATCACGAGCGCGCCACCGGCCCTTGGGAAATCGAATGGATCGCGCTGCCGGAAATCTTCATGCTGTCGGCCGGCGCTTTGGCGCAGACCCGCTTCGTGCTCGAGGGCCTTCAGGTCAACGAGAAGAAAATGGCCGAGAACCTGACGATCACCAAAGGGCTGATCATGTCGGAAGCGGTGATGATGGGGCTGGGCGACAAGATGGGCCGCAACTTCGCGCACGACCATGTCTATGACATCTGCCGCGAAGTGGTGAAGACCGGCCGGCCGCTGATCGATTTGCTCGCGGAAGACAAGGAAATCGCCAAACACATCGATCGCAAGGGGCTGGAGAAGCTCGTCGATCCGGCGAACTATCTCGGCGTCGCCGGCGAGATGGTCGATCGCGTGCTGGCGATGCGGGGCAAGAACTAAACCTCGCGCGGCATCGTCTTCCAGATCGCCGCGGCGACGGCGAGCGTCGTCACGCCGATCCCTAAGAACAGCATCGGCACGGTGACGCCGAAGTTCTGCAGCAGCGCGACGAGTACCGTCGCGCCGGTCATGAAGGCGGCGTTGAGCACGTTCACCGCCGCCACCGTGCGGGCGCGGTAGTCGGCGTCGGACCAGGCCTGCACCGCGGCGAAGGCCGGCACGATGAACAAGCCGCCGGCGACGGCCAGACCCGCGAGATCGACCGCCGCGCGCAGTCCGAGCGGCGAGGTAAGAACCGCCGCCGGCTCCTGCGCCAAATTCGTCGGCGCGGCGCCGAACATCACCATGCCGAGATCGAGTGCGAAGACGCCGAGCAGCAGGGCGCCGGCGAATGTCGTGCGCAGCACGATTCTGCCGCACGCAATCAACGCGGCGAGCGCCGAGCCGATGCCGATGGCAACCGAGAACAGCGCCAGATAGGCGGTGACGGTGTCCTCATTGCCGCCGAGCAGTGACTTGATCAGCGGCGGCAGCAACGACAGCACGACAATGCCGATGAGCCAGAACCAGCTCGTCACCAGCGCGCCCCACCATAATCGCGTGTCGGCGCGCAGATGGCGGAGCATGGCGGCGGTCGAGCGGGCGATGTTCTTGGTGATCCTGAGATGCGGCGCGCCTTCGCCGCTCGGCGGGATGCGCAAGGCCGACAGCCAGCAGGCGACGGCAAAGCCCATGACCAGCAGGCCGAACAGGCGCGCGCCGCCACCTTGCGCGGCGATGCCGCCGACAATGGTGCCGGTGAGAATGGCGATGAAGGTCGCGCCCTCGATCAGCGCATTGGCCGCCGGCAGTCGTTCGCGCTCGAGGTGATCGGGCAAAATGCCGTATTTGAGGGGTCCGAACAGCGCGGCGATCAGCCCGAAGCCGAGCAGCGCGACGAACAAAAGCGGGATCGACTGGCGCGTATAGCCGGCGACGGCGATGAGCGCGATCAGGATCTCGGCGAATTTGAGCCACTGCGCCACGCGCGCCTTGTCGTAACGGTCGGCCAGTTCGCCGCCGAGCCCGGACAGGATGAAGTAGGGCGCGATGAAAATCGCGCTCGCGAGCGTAATCAGCGCCGCCGCCTCGCTCGCGGTGAGGTCGGTGCCGAACAGGATCAGGAACACCAGCGAGGTTTTCAGAAAATTGTCGTTGAAGGCGGCGAAGAACTGGCACCAGAACAAGGGCGCGAAGCGCTTCGACAACAGGAGCGGCGGTTGCATGGCGCATTATCGCAGAGAAAATCAGCCGCGGCGCGCGAAAAAAACGGCCCGGATATTCCGGGCCGCTTCAGAGTCGACAGTGCTCAGACAGAAAAGTTCAGCCGCGGACGCGCCGGCGGACCAACCGGCGTGGCGCTTTGGTGTTAGCATTGATGAAAAGCGACGCGGTGCCCAGACCGATGGCAATGACGAGGGCGACGGTGAAGAATGAAATCCACATCGTGTAGCCTCCTGCACAGTTCGCGGAAAACGCGCGAGGGAAACGTGCCAGAACTGTCCCTGTTCCATAGCATCGCCGCTGATTCGCCCGGCGGTAGCAGCGTGTTGAATAAATCGACGCCGCAATCGGGCGAATTCGCCGTGAATTTGGCTATAATCGCAGGGAAGACTGCAAATCCGCCAGCAAAACGCGCAAATCGAGTTCGCGGAACTCGATATGCATCTTGCGCAGCCAGCGTTGCAACTCGATGTGGACGTCGAGCGGAATGCTCTTGGCGTTGGCAAGGTCGCGGTCGGAAAACGAGAATGGCGGCTTTTCGATAAATTTGCGCAGTCCCGGCGCCAGCGCCGGAAACCGCACCAGCGCCGCGCCGGCGCCGGACACCGGATATTTGTCGCGATATTGGCCGGGACCGAGCATTTCATTATGCACCGGCGCCAAGGTTGCGCCGGGAAATCGCCGGCGCAGACTGGCATAGGCGTCGGTCGAGGCGCGGTCGGCGGAAATTATGAACAGGATCACCGGCGCGATCGAGCGCTTTCGCGCTTCGTCGAAAAAGCCGATCTTTTGCGCCAGGCCAAAAAACGACTCGAAACCCTCGTGCCCGACATCGACGATCTTGGCGACGTCGTCGGCTGAGACCAGCGAATCGAACAAGGCCATCTGGCTCTGGACGTTGGCGACGCCGGCGACGGTGACCTCGCCGGGCAGGAACTGCGCCAGGGATTCTTCGCCGGTGTTGAGATCGAAGGCCTGGAAAGGGCGGTTTTCCTGCCGGTGATAATCGACCAGCAGGCGCGCGAGCAAGGTCTTGCCGGCGCGCGCGCGCGGCGAGGCGACGATGGTAACGGTGTTCAGGAACGTCATCGTCTCTCTCGACCCGTCATCCTCAGGCGCGAGCGAAACGAGCCGGCGCGCGTGACGCTAGCCGGCGAGTTTAACTGGCAACTTGGCGAACGTTGCTTTCGGCCTTCGGCGATACCAGATCGATCAGCTTGACCCGGTCATATTCGCCCCAGACATTGCCGAGCCAGTGACGCACGTATCCGCGCAGCACGAACGAATAATTGGCCGCCTCGCCCTTGGCGTTCTTGTTGGCGACGAACTGCACATAGGGCACGCTGGCCACTTCCACCTGCTCGGTCGCCATTTCGTTGAGCTTGGGGATATTGATCTCTTGCGCGTTCTTGATCTGGTTGAAATAGGAATTGTAGGTCGACGGGTCCCAGTCGAAGAACGACGTATCGTTGATGTGGTTCTTGACCAGGAAATAGCTGGCGTCGCCGACGAAGCGCGCGGTCTCGTTGATCTCCTCGAGCGAGGCAATCGACGGGCCGAGAATGTGGAACACGGCGAAGGTGATCTGGCCCTTCTTGGCCGATTCGATAAAGCCGATATCGTTGAGCGCCTGCAAGGTCGGCGACAACAGGCCGGCGCGGATGTCGATCACCGTGACCTTGGAGTCGGCTGAGCCGAGCGTGTCGAAGATTTTCATCTGGTCGGCGATCTGCGTCACATCGACGATTTCGGTTCTTTCCGGATGAAACCGATGCAGCGTGCCGCGCGGCGACTCGGTATCGAAGGCGCGTGTCGGCGTCTGATGCGCGCCGAAATAATCGAGCAAGGTCCGGGAGACGGTGGTCTTGCCGACTCCGCCTTTATCGGCACCGACGAGAACGACTGCTGGTTTGGCCATGGCGCTACTCTAAAGTCCAAATGCGACAGACTTGGCGTCGCTCCCCACGCGGGTATCTTGTTACTGCATACTGCGAGTTTCGCGACGATGACAGGATTATTCGAGGCCGAAACGGTATCTTATAGCCGGTCCCGCCGCTATCCACCCCTTAACATAATGCCGCAATTTCAATAAGTTGTCTAATAACTTCAGAGCGGCGGCGGTGCCCCAGTGGCAACTATATTTAACGAAAACGCCGTTAAAGGCGAGCCATGCGGCACCGGCGCCCTGCGCCAGCCTCTGCTGACAGCGGCCCGCGTGCCGGGTATCGGCGATCCTGCCCGATCGCCTGACAATCGCCGCCGACGGTGACATGCAGGTATCCGTGCCGGCCGGCGGTCCCCCGGACCGCGCAGTTGCCATTGCCGCAAATTCGACCATTGCGGGTTGTCGCGCCGCGTCTATACTCGGCTCGTTCAGGCTGACGATGCGAATATGCTGCGAATACGCGATGTGGCTCTGGGGGGCTGACACATGGCTAAGCGCGCTGTTGCCAAGACCGTGCCGGTTCCGAAAACCAGCGGCAATCCCGATGCTGTCCGCAAAAAGTTCGACATAGTTCGCAGCGCGGACGGCGCGTTGATGGCGGTTGCGAGGGATGAGCCGGAAGCGCGATTCCGGCGCGCCTACGGCATCCTCGACATTCATCGTCCTTTCAAGACCCGCCGCTACTTCCAGAAAAGAAGTAATCCGGCCTATCGCGGACCGGTCATCGTCGCCGAAGGCGATTCGTGGTTCGAATTCCCGCTGACCAAAGATATCCTGATGTGGCTTGGCGAAACCTACGCGGTTCTGAGCCTTGCCAAGGCCGGTGACGCCTGGAGCGATATTCAAGATCAAAACGAACTTCTGCCGGCCGTCCGCCGCGAGAAGCCGAACATCGTGTTGCTGAGCGTCGGCGGCAACGAGATCATGGGCAACATCGACAAATACGTCCACACCTACGACGCGGCGCTCGGCCGGGACGACTATCTGCGCCCGAATTTCGCGCCGTTGCTCGACTGGATCTCCGGCCAATACGAACTGACGATCAACCAGATACTGACGATCCGGCCCAGCGCCCATGTCATCATCCACGGCTACGACTATCCAAACCCGCGCGAATGGCAGCAGGGCGGTCAATGGATCGGCGGTCCGCTGGAGAACATGCTCCGCATCGGCGATCATACGATGTGGCGTCACGTCGCCAATATGATGCTCGATCAATTCAACGAGCGGCAACGCGACCTGGCGCGACGACTCGGTCCGCGCGTCCATTATCTCGATCTGCGCAAAACGATCGGCCGAGACGACGATGAATGGCTTGGTCCGGAAGACAACTGGGACGACGAAATTCACGGCACGAGCGAGGCCTTTGGCGTCATCGCGGCGCGATTCGCGGCCAAGATCGACGAAATAGCGCCCGCCGGCGCGCCGCTGCTGGCCGCTGTGTCAGCGGCGGGTGCAAAGGCAAAGAAGACAGCAAGCGTGAAGAAGAAGCGGCGCCAGGCGTAACTTCAGTCGCGCCGATGTGTTGTCGGGAGAATCATGACCGGCTTTATTTCAGTGCGCGACCGCCAGATGTCCCTGTGGCAATCGGCCACGCACGAAGCGACGGCGGGCCTGGCGGAGACAAAACCAGGACAGGCCGCTGCCATCCGCAACGCGGCCAACCGCAGCGTCGAAGATCGCGCGGCGGGACAACCGTTGACGCCGGCGGTGGCAGCGCGCAGCGGACCGGACCTCGCGCACCTGTCGGAACTATTCTTTGAACTCGGCAAGGCACAGGTGGCTGGTGACGCGGCCAAAGTCGCCACTCTGACCCAGGCGGTCGAGGCGGCCAAGCGTGATTACAGCAGCGACGACATCAAATGGCTGACCGAATGCCTCAAGCAGTTCAATAAATATTACGCGCAGGGTGTCGATCCCATCTACCGGGACTGGAAAAGTCAGCCGGGTCGAAACAAGAATTTCGGTGTCATCACCTACACATTTCCGGCCAACGCCAAGGTGATGCTCATCGCCGACTGGGGTACCGACCTCACCGATAATGTCGAAATGCTCAGACAGGGCATCAAGCACCTGTCGCCCGACGTCATCATCCATCTCGGCGACGTGTACTATTCAGGAACCGAGGCTGAATGCACCCGCAACGTCCTGAATGTCATGGACGACATATTCAAGGACGGCACCGCGCGCATTCCGATCTTCGCTATCCCCGGTAATCACGAATACTATTCCGGCGGCGGCGGCTTTTACAAAATGATCGACCAGCTCAATGCCGGCATTCCGGCGGCGCGCCAGAAGGCGAGCTATTTCTGCCTGCGTTCGGCCGACGGGCTATGGCAGTTTCTCGGCATGGATACCGGCTTTGACGACCACGATCCGACGTCGGTCATCTCGCTTTTGAAACGCGGTCCTGAACTGAATGCGTCGGAGGCCGAATGGCATCAGGACAAGATCGAAAATTTTCTCGGCACGACAATCCTGTTGTCGCACCACCAATTGATTTCGGCCAACGACCCCATCAATGGCCCGCTGGGAATTCCGCAATTCCGCAACAACCATCTGTTCGAGACGTTCCAGCCCTACTTCAACCGCATCGGCGCCTGGTATTGGGGCCACGAGCATGACTTCGCGGCATTCGCGGAATACGTCGGATTGAAAAAGCCGCGTTTGATCGGTTGCGGCGCCTATGAGGAATCCGAGAGCGGGAGAGTGGGGCACACATTCGGCACCGACGTGCCCTATATCCCGGATATGCCGAGTCTCGGCCTGTCGGATTATTTGACCGGCGGTAAACGCTACTACAATCACGCCTTCGCGATGCTGAAGTTTTCGCCGGGGCGTGCGACAAAGGCGAGCTATTACCAGTATCCGAGCTGGGATCGTTCCTTTGCCGGCGCGCGGCCGGACCTGTTCGATCCGTCGCTGAAAAATCCGTTCTTCACCGAAACGATCCCGCCGGTCAGGCAGGCCGGTACCTGACGGCCGTGGCGCTTTCGGCATTTGTGTGATGCGGTAATGGTGCCGACGGAGGGATTTGAACCCCCGACCCCCCGCTTACGAAGCGGATGCTCTACCACTGAGCTACGTCGGCTGACCTTGTGCGTATGATCCCGAAAAGTGGGAACCGTTTTCCCGCCTTCGCGAAGCCCGCTTCGGCGGGCGGAGCAAGGTGGGAATAGATCATACGCAAATCAAGAAATCTGGCGCCTTACTATCGGCGCTGGCCGTCCTTGGCAAGCGACCCATCGTGGCGGGTTTATCGCGCAAAAAAGCTGCGAAAGATTGAATATCTAGCGAAACAACCGCCGCAGTCGCTGCCAAGGGCCGCTGGCGGAAACCTGGGACGTTTCCGGCATTGGATCGCCGTCGAGGCCTGAATCGGGGCCGGGGTCGTCCGGGGCATGGACCAAAGGAATCACCGCCTCGACCGGGGCCGGCCGGACGGCCGGTCGCTGCGCCTTGCGCAGCGGCACCACCGGCACGGTGGCCGGTTCGACCGATTGAGGTGCTGCCGGCGCCAGGGTGACTTCGACCGGTTTCGGCGCTGGCGGCGATTCGACCACCGGATGGCTGACGCCGATCTCGGCCAGCGGGATCCGCCATTGGTAGCCATCAAGCCGGCCGTTCGGCGACACCGGCAGCCAGCGGTCCGACACGACGCCGTCGGCGGTCCAGACCGGATCGCCGGAGGCGCGCATGGCGCGGCCCATCCATTCGCGCACCCGCCCCTCGTCGCCGTGCTCGGTCTCTTCGATCTCGGCCATCAAGGTGGCGACGCGCCGCGTCGGCGCCGACAGGTAAGGCGCAAGGGCGTCGCGCGCTGTGCCGAATTCGCGCGCCTCGAGCGCGGCGCGGGCGACGGCGAGCGCGCCTTCCAGTTGCCCCGGCACTTTGGCGGCGAGCGACTGCATGCGGGTGAGGCGAGCGCGGGCGGTGTCGCCGAAACGCACATTCGCGTAAGCCTCGGCGATATCCGGGTGCGGATTAAGCAGCCAGGCCGCGTTGAGAATTTTGGAGGCGCGTCGCGTGTCGCCCGATTCAGCCAGCCGCCGTCCGGCGAAGGCGGCCGCCGGCACCAGATCGGGCGCCAGTTTGACCGCTTCGAATGCCGCCGCGCGTGCTGCGTCGCGGTCGATGTCCTGCAAGGCCAAAGCGCGCGCGGTCAAAAGCACCGCGCGCTTGCGGCGGTACTCAGCCTTGTCGAGCGCGCCCTTCATGGGATCGAGCGCGTCCAGCGCACCCGACCAGTCGGTGGCGGCGCAGCGATCGTCGAGCACGGCCTGTCCCGCCCATGTCAGTTCCGGCGCGGCTTTGGCCGCTTCCTCGGCGACGCGGCGCGCGGCGGCACCGTCGTTGCGGCGCTGGGCTTCGATGTAGAGGCCGCGCAGGCCCAAGAGCTTGGTCTGTTCGTGCCGCGTCATTTCATGAAAGGCGCGCTCGGCGCCGCCACGGTCGCCGGCCATCTGCGCCGATTGCGCGGTCAGCAGCAGCATCAGCGGATCGCCGGGCGATAGTCGCGCCGCCTCGTCGGCGGATTTGCGCGCCAGCCGCAGATCGCCGGCGCCGATGGCGACCAGACCCCGCGTGATGGCGAGATAACCTTTCATGGCGCGGCGGTGGCGGAAGAACAGCGACACCTGCTCGGGCGAGCGCAGGATGCCCCGCAGCACCGACCAGACGATCATAGCGACGACGACCAGCGCGGCGACGGCGAGGCCGGCGACCATCAGCGAGGTCTCGATCCGGTAGCCCATCCAGGTGATGGCGACATCGCCGGGCCGGTCGGCGAACCAGACGAAACCGGCCGCGATCAGTGCGACGCTGACCAGAAACAGGACGACACGGATCATTGCGCCCTCACCGCGAACCGAGTGCGTGTGCCGCGTCGGCGGCGGTCTGGCGCGCGGCGGCGAGCGCCGCCTGACGGCTATTGGTCTTGGCGATCCAAGCTTGCGCCGGCGCCCGCTGCGCCTCGCTGAGCTTGCCGAGATCGGCGAGCGCGGCGGCGATATCGGCGCGCGCAGCGTCGATGTCGAGCCTGGCCAGCACAGCCGCGGCATCGTCGCCGGGCGGTGCATCGACCGGACGGATCCGCACAAGCTGGCTGGCATTGGCCTGCAGCCGTTCAATGAAACCGGCGGAAGCGGGCGGGCTACCTGCCGCCTTGATCATGCCCGGCAGCAGCGCGCGCAGTTCGTCCGCCAATGGTCTTTCCGCCGGCACGCCGGTCGCGGCGAAGGGCGTCAGCGCCGCGAGACTCTTGTCGTCGGCGCCGAGCGATTTGACCTGCGCCAGTTCGTCGGCGAAGGGCGCACCGCGCAACACCGCATCGCGCAACACGGCTGTGCTCAGCGCCAGACGCGCGGCGGCGTCGGACGCCGAGGCTTTGGCGATCTCGGCGCTGGCGGTTTGCGCCGATTGTTCGAGCGCGGCGATACGCTGCTGCAACGGCGCCAGATCGGCCGCCGAAGCACCGGCGCTCGCGGCTTTCGACACATCCTGCAAAGTTGCGCGCAGATCGGCGGCCGCCTTCTCGGCGGCTTCGGCACGGTCGCGCGCCTGCGCCGCGTTGGCGGCGATATCGTCGCTGCGGCGATTGAGCGCGGCCAGCGCCACGCCGAGCGACTTCATGGCGTTGTCGGCGGCGGCGATACGTTCGGTTAGCGCGCTGTCCTTCGCCGGATCGGACGCCGGAAGTTTCGCCAGCGACTCTTCCATTTTCGCGACGCGCTGCGTCAGCGCATCGATGACCTTGGTGTCGGCCGGCGCGTCGGCCGTCGGCGCGGGACGCTTCTGCAAATCCTGCAACTGCATTTCCAGCGCCGTCACCCGCGCGCGCGTCACCGTCAAGGCGGCAAAGCGGACCGGCAAAAGACCGGTGAGCCACAGGGTCAGGAGGAGCGCGGCCATGATGGCGGCGCCCGCCACGCCGGCGGCAAGCGTGGGCATTGAGATGCCAAAACTGTTGGCCGGCGACGGCTTGACGCTCGCGTCCGCCAAGGGCGGCCGAGACACATCTTCGGCGCGGGGCGGTTCTTGTTCGGCGCGGCGCTGTTCCGGCGCCCGCGCTTCCTTTACCGGCGATTCGGGTGGTGGCGGCGGATCGGCCTCGCTGGTGGCCGGCGTCACGTCGGTGGCGGTCAGGTCGATGGTCGGCGCGGCGCGCTTGCGGCGGCTTTTGCCGGCCGCCGCATCCGGCGTTGGGCGCTTTTCGGTCATACGCGAATCCTAGCGAATCGGCCCCTTAAGCGCAGCAAATAAAGCAAAGGGCGGGGCAGTTCCAATCGACGTCTAGCCATCAGGCCTTGGCAGCTTCGAGCAACGCCACGAATGCGGCCTCGTCCGGCCGTTTGGCGACAATGATGTCGGCGGCGCCGGCGGCCTTCAGCGGCGCCGCGATCTGCGCCGACAGGCAGAAATGGCGCAGTCCGAGCGCTTGCCTTGCAACGCCGGCCTTTGCCGCGGCATCGATGAAATTGTCGGCGCTGCGTCTGGAGAAATGCAGCACGCCGTCGACGTCGCCGGCTTTTAGCGCGGCGATCAACGCGGAGGGAAACGGCGCAGTGACGGCGCGATAAACCACCGCCAATTCGGCGGCGATGCCGTGCATCGCCAGATCGCCGATCAGATCGCCTGAGCGGTCCTCGCCGGCGAGATAGAGCAGAGGCGCGGCGGCATCGGGCCGCTGCGCGGCAATGATGCGCAGCAGATCGCGCAGGTCGCCGCCGGCCGTGGCGACATTGGCAAATCCGGCCTGGCGCGCCGCGTCGGCGCTGCGCTTGCCAACCGCATAGACCGGCAGCGTGACGAGTTGCGCGTGCACCGGATGAGACGCGATCGCCGTGGCCGCATTGGCGCTGGTGATGACGATCGCGCCCCAGTGCGGACGCAGCGCGGCCTCGATCGTTTCAACGCGCATCAGCGGCGCGATCAACACGTCATGGCCGTGCGCGCGCAGGATAGGCGCGAAACGTTCGCTGTCGTCCTGCGGGCGGGTGAGAACGAGGCGCATCTTGCAGACTTTATCTCAATCGAAAAATCGAGGACCCGCCGCATGCTTCAATTCGCGGCCGGCTTCCTCGCCGATTTGCACCGCGTCGCGCAGATGGCCATTGCCGGCGATGTCATGCGCGGCGCCGCCATCGGGCCGCGCGATCAGGCCGCGGAAATGCAAGGTGTTGCCTTCAAGCGTGGCGTGGCCGGCGATCGGCGTTTTGCACGAGCCATCGAGCGTGGCGAGGAACGCCCGTTCGCATGACACCGCGATCGACGTATCGACGTGATCGATGCGCGCCAGGATGTCGCGCGTGCGCTTGTCGCCTTCGCGCGCTTCCAGCCCGATGGCGCCCTGCGCCACCGCCGGCAGGAATTCCTCGACCGACATGACATGCGTGGCGTGTTCGGCGAGCCCCAGGCGCTTGAGCCCGGCCATTGCCAGCAAGGTGGCGTCGAACTCGCCGCTGTCGAGCTTGCGCAGTCTTGTCTCGACGTTGCCGCGCAGCGGCACGACGCGCAGGTCCGGCCTGATCGCCATGGTGATCGCCTGGCGGCGCAGCGACGCGGTTCCCATGGTGGCGCCGCGCGGCAGATCCATCAGCGATTTGGCGTTGCGGCTGATGAAGGCATCGCGCGGGTCCTCGCGCTCGAGACAGGCGGCGAGAGCAAGGCCGGGCTGCGACACGGTCGGCATGTCCTTGGCCGAATGCACGGCAAGGTCGACGCGGTTGCCGAGCAGCGCCTCCTCGATCTCCTTGGTGAACAGCCCTTTGCCGCCGACCTCCGACAAAGGCCGGTCCTGGATGGCGTCGCCGGACGTCCGAATGACGACGATCTCGATCGACGCTTCGTCCACGGCCAGAGCGGCCGCCAGTCGGCGCTGTACAGTATGCGCCTGGACCAGCGCCAAAGGGCTGCCGCGCGTTCCGATACGCAGGATGGGAGTGCCGGATTGCGTCATATTACCTCACGATGCTAGGCACCTTGTAATTCAGGCTTCCCGGAATTGGGAGGGTCGGAGACAGAAATGATCGTCCTGGGCATCGAGACGACCTGCGACGAGACCGCCGCCGCGGTGATCGAGCGCGCCGCCGACGGCCGCGCCCGCATCCTGTCCAATATCGTGCTCAGCCAGGTCGCCGACCATGCAGCCTATGGTGGCGTGGTGCCGGAAATCGCCGCGCGCGCTCATGTCGAGGCGATCGACCTGATTATCGCCAAGGCGATGGGCGAGGCTGGCAAGACCTATGTCGAACTCGACGGCATCGCCGCCGCCGCCGGTCCCGGCCTGGTCGGCGGCGTCATCGTCGGCCTGACAACGGCCAAGGCGATCGCGCTGGTGACGAAAAAGCCGCTGGTGGCGGTCAACCATCTGGAAGCGCATGCGCTGACGGCACGGCTGACCGACAACGCGCCGTTTCCCTATTGCCTGTTTCTCGCCTCCGGCGGCCATACCCAGGTCGTCGCCGTGCTCGGCGTCGGCAAGTATATCCGGCTCGGCACCACGCAGGACGACGCCATTGGCGAGGCTTTCGACAAGACCGCCAAGCTGCTTGGCCTCGGCTATCCCGGCGGGCCGCAAGTCGAGAAGGAAGCCCTGCGCGGCGACGCCAAGCGCTTCGCGCTGCCGCGGCCGATGCAGCATCGCAAGGATGCCGATTTTTCCTTCTCGGGGCTGAAGACCGCGCTGCGGCTGGAGGCGGAGCGCATCGCGCCTTTGTCCGATCAGGACGTTTGCGATTTGTGCGCCTCGTTCCAGCAGGCGGTGGTCGATGTGGTGTTCGACCGGCTGCGCGCGGGATTGCGGCTGTTCCGCGCCGACTACGGGCCGCCGACCGCTTTGGTCGCCGCCGGCGGCGTCGCCGCCAATCAACCGATCCGCGCTGTGCTGCGCCGGCTGGCGGCCGAAACCGGCACAACTTTGATCGCGCCGCCGCTGGATCTGTGCACCGACAATGGCGCGATGATCGCTTGGGCCGGCGCCGAGCGCATCGCGCTCGGTCTCACCGATAGTCTGGCGACCGCGCCACGGGCGCGCTGGCCGCTCGACGAAATCGCCGCCGCCAAAGGCGCCCTCAAGGGAACGGCGGCGTACAAATGAGAGACGGGACGCCATGACCATTCAACGCATCGCCGTGCTCGGTGGCGGCGCCTGGGGCACCGCGCTGGCGCAAGTCTGCGCGCGCGCCGGCCGCGAGGTGATGCTGTGGGAATTCGACGCCGCGCATGCCGAGCATCTCGCGGCTAACCGCGAAAGCAAATTCCTGCCCGGCGTCAAACTGGAAGCGCCGATTAAAGTGACGCGCGCTTTGGCCGAGGCGGCGCAGAGCGACGCCATATTGCTGGTGGTGCCGGCGCAGGCGATGCGCTCGGTGGTCAAGGCGCTGGCGCAGACGATGAAGAACGGCACGCCGGTGATCGCCTGCGCCAAGGGTATCGAGCACGGCACGCATAAATTCATGACCGAGATCATCGCCGAGCAAGCGCCGGCGGCGGTGCCGGCGATTCTGTCAGGCCCGAGTTTCGCCGCCGACGTGGCGCGCGGCCTGCCGACGGCGGTGACTGTCGCGGCCGCTGACGACATCGTCGCGCACGACCTCGCGCACGCCTTTAACTCCGGCACGTTCCGGCCCTATCATTCCAGCGACGTTCGCGGCGTCGAGATCGGCGGTTCGGTCAAGAACGTGCTGGCGATCGCCTCCGGCATTGTCACCGGGCGGGGTCTTGGCGCCAGCGCCTCCGCCGCGCTGACCACGCGCGGCTTTGCCGAGATGATGCGCTTCGGCAAGGCGTTCGGCGCCAAAGCGGAAACGCTGACCGGCCTGTCGGGCCTCGGCGATCTGATTTTGACCTGCTCGTCGCCGCAGTCGCGCAATTTCTCCTATGGCGTCGCGCTCGCCAAAGGCACACCGCCGGACGGCAAACTGGCCGAAGGCGCCTTCACCGCGCCGGTCATTCTGGAAATGGCGCGGGCGAAGAATATCGACATGCCGATTTCAATCGCCGTTGCCGCCGTGCTGGCCGGCGAACTGAGCGTCGACAGGGCCATCGAGTCGCTGCTGACGCGGCCGATCAGATCGGAATAACAAAATGGCGTACTGGCTTCTGAAATCCGAACCCGATGCCTGGTCGTGGGACCAGATGGTGAAGGCCGGGCCGAAGGGCACGGCGTGGACCGGCATCCGCAACCACACCGCCAAGCTCAACATGAAGAAGATGAAAAAGGGCGATCGCGGCTTTTTCTATCATTCCAATGTCGGCAAGGAGATCGTCGGTATCGTCGAGGTCATTAAGGAAGCCTATGCCGATCCGACAGCGGAGGCGGGCAGCCCGTGGGTTTGCGTCGATGTGAAAGCCGTCGAGTCCTTGAAAATCCCGGTGACGCTCGCGGCCATCAAGGCCGAACCGAAGCTTGCCGAGATCCAGCTTCTCAAGCAATCGCGCCTCTCGCTGCCGGCGATCACCGACGCGGAATGGAAATTCGTCTGCAAGATGGGCGGAATGTAATTTTTTCGTCATGCCCGGCCTTGTGCCGGGCATCCATGACTTGCTTTCTTCACTAAGATCAAGACGTGGATGGCCGGGACGAGCCCGGCCATGACGATCGAGGGAGAACGGAATGGGCGGACATGTGAACATTCTCAGCGTGCTGACTGGCGCCGTCGTCGCCTGGCTGTTCGGCGCGGTCTATTACACGACGCTCGGCAAGGCGTGGATGGCGGCGCAGGGCAAGACCGCTGAATCCTGCAAGGCCGAATTCGCCGCCAAGTCGGGCCTGGCGAAATTCGCACCCTTCGTCCTGTCTTTCGTCGGCGCGCTGATCATGGGCGTGGTGATTTACGGCATCCTCACCCATAGCGGCCTGTGGAGCCTGCGCGCCGGCATGATCACCGGGGCTTTCTGCTGGTTCGGTTTTGTGCTGACCACCGTCACGGTCAACAACGCCTATGCCGGCCGCAAGGTCATGCTGACGGTGATCGACGCCGTCCACTGGCTTGGCGCTCTGGTCATTATCGGCGGAATCATCGGCGCCTGGGGCCCCTAGAGGGCCTACCCCCGCCCAAAGTGGCACGCCGCGCGCCTTGTCCCAGATCAAGGCGGCGTCGCATAATGGCGTAAATCATCTAAAAAGCCGCCCCGGAGGAACCGCTCCGGGCAGGGAGGAATGCCATGTCCGACAAGATTTATGAGGTT
>CAIMEA010000211.1 GCA_903839845.1 uncultured Hyphomicrobiales bacterium | reverse complement strand
GGCGCCGGATGTGAAAGCGAAGCTGGAAACGCTGGGGGTCGTGACGGCCAGCCAGTCACCGGCCGAGTTCGACGCAATGGTGAAAGGCGAACTGGGCACTTATGCCGCGTTCGCCAAGACGGCGGGAATGAAGGCCAATTAGCCGTGCTTAAAGAGCGAAGCTGGTGCCGCAGCCGCAGGATGCCGTTGCCTTCGGGTTCTTCACCTTGAAGGCGGCGCCGATCAGGTCGTCGACAAAGTCGATTTCCGAGCCGGCCATGTAACCGACCGAAAGCGAATCGATCAGCACCACGGCGCCGTCGCGCGCGATCACCAGATCGTCGTCGGTCTTGGCGCGGTCCATGTCGAATTTGTACTGGAAGCCGGAGCAGCCGCCGCCCTCGACGCTGACGCGCAGCATCGTGCCTTCCGGCTCCTTTTTCAGGATTTCGGCGACCCGCCGGGCCGCCCGCTCGCTGACCGTGACGCTTTCGCTCATTTTCGCGTCCATCCTCTTGGCATCGGCAGGCCTGATTAGTTAGATGTCTAATTAGTTAAGTGCGCCGGGCGGCAACGTCAATGCGCCCCGGACATGCGGTACCGGGCTCCAAAGGCAATTCAATGGCGATCGAGACTGGCCGTAGTCGCGCAGTTTTTGCCGCCGATCCGGGCGCGACCCGCGGCCGGCTGCATGCCGAGCCGGCAAGCCCGACGCGCAACGACTTTCGCCGCGATTGCGACCGCATCATCCATTCGACCGCGTTCCGGCGCCTCGCCCACAAGACGCAGGTCTTCGTCTATCACGAGGGCGACCATTACCGCACAAGGCTGACCCATACGCTCGAAGTCGCCCAGATAGCCCGCTCGCTGGCGCGCGCGCTCGGGCTCGACGAGGACCTCGCCGAGGTGCTGGCGCTGGCCCACGACCTCGGTCATCCGCCGTTCGGCCACGCCGGCGAGCGCGCGCTCGATCGCGCTCTGCAGGGCTTCGGCGGCTTCGACCACAACGCGCAGGCCTTGCGCATCGTCACCGATCTGGAACGGCGCTACGCCGACTTCGACGGTCTCAACCTCACCTGGGAAACGCTGGAAGGGCTGGTCAAGCACAACGGTCCGCTGACCACGCGCGACGGCAACGCCTTCGGCCGCCACGCGACGCAAGGGGTCCCTTCGGCGATCCGCGCCTATTGTCAGCTCCAGGACCTTGAGCTGTGGTCGCAACCTTCGGCCGAGGCGCAATGCGCTGCGCTGGCCGATGACATCGCCTATGACGCGCACGACATCGACGACGGCCTGCGCGCCGATCTGTTCACGCTCGGCGACATCGCCAGCGTGCCGTTCATCGGCGGCATCGTCAGCGAGATCCAGACGCGCTATCCGTCGCTGGAGCCGGCGCGCCGCGTGCATGAGGTGGTGCGCCGCGTCATCACCCGCATGATCGAGGATGTCATTGCTGAGAGCGGCGCGCGGCTGCGCGCGCTTTCGCCGCGCGACGCCGCCGCTATCCGACAGGCCGCCGACACCGTCGTCATGTTTTCGCCGGCCATGGTCGAGGCGGATGCCGGCATCAAGGGCTTTCTCTATCCGCGCATGTATAGGCACGCGCGTATCATGCGGGTGATGGGCGACGCCGAGGGCGTGATCGGCGATCTGTTTGCCCACTTCGTCGGTTCGCCCACCGATCTGCCGGAAGAGTGGCGCGAAGGCTTTGCCGGTCTCGATGACGGGGCGCGCGCCCGCCGCATCGCCGATTACATCGCCGGCATGACCGACCGTTACGCGCTTATCGAACATGCGCGATACTTTGCGCGCACGCCGGAGCTGCGCTAAAGACGACGGCGAAATTTATTGCCGTGTCTTCCTTCCGCAGAAAAGGTGTCCTGCCATGAGCCGCTCAAAGCCTCCGTTCAATGCCGACGTGGTTGGCAGCCTGTTGCGTCCGAAGACGGTGCTCGACGCGCGCGCGCTGCGCGGCCGTGGCGAGATCGCGCCGGAGGCTCTATGGGCGATCGAGACCAGCGCGGTCGACGACGCCGTCGCCATGCAGAAGGCGGTCGGCCTGAAAGTCTGCACCGACGGCGAATTCCATCGCGGTCACTGGTTCCTCGATTTCATGAGTCGCATCGATGGCATGAAGACAAGCGGCGGCCTGCCGACCAAGTTTCACACCGAGAAAGGCGATATCGAATTCGCGCCGCCGCGTTTCGAAGTGCATGGCAAGCTCAAGCGCACGCGCTCTCTTTCGGTCGACGATTTCAAGGCGCTCAAGCCGATCGCCGACAAATACGGGCTGACGCCCAAGCAGCCGATCCCGTCCCCCACCATCGTGCATTTTCGCGGCGGTCGCGCCGCCATCGATGCCAAGATCTATGCCGACATCGAGGAGTTCTTCGCCGATCTGATCGCCGTCTATCGCCAGGAAATCGAGGCGCTCTATGCAGCCGGCTGCCGCTATCTACAGATCGACGAAACCAATCTGCCGTTTCTGTGCGATCCGAAACTGCGCGAGGACGCGCGCAAGCGCGGCGACGATCCGGACAAATTGCCGGCGCTCTATGTCCGGCTGATCAACGATATCGTCAAGGGCCGGCCGGCCGATCTCACCGTCTGCATGCATATGTGCCGCGGCAACCACGAGAGCGCCTGGGTGGCGGAGGGCGGTTATGACAGCGTCGCCGAGGTGGTGTTCGGCGACACCGACATCGACGGCTTCTTCCTCGAATACGACACGCCGCGCGCCGGCACCTTCGCGCCGCTGCGTTACCTGTCCGGCGACAAGGTCGCGGTGCTCGGTCTGGTCACCACCAAGAAGGGCGCGCTGGAAACCAAGGACGAACTCAAGCGCCGCATCGATGAAGCGGCGGCGATCGTGCCGCTCGACCGGCTGGCGCTGTCGCCGCAATGCGGCTTTGCCTCGACCATCCTCGGCAATGCGTTGTCCGCGGACGACCAGCGGCACAAGCTGGAATTGATCGTCGAAACCGCACGCGATGTCTGGGGTTCGGCCTGACATCGATGTCTCGCACGTCCGGTTAACCGCGCGTTAACGAGCCCGGTCAAATTGCCGCGTCCCGTAAAGCATTTCGGCAAGACCTGTTCGGTATTTAGAGGAGGGGTCATTCGGGGGGCGTGCGTGGCGACAGCATCAATTCCGGCACGGTCGAGCGCGCCGATGAAGCGTTTGATCGCGCTCGGGCTCAGCATCACCCTCGGCTTCTCCTCGATCTGCGCGCTGGTGCTGTGGGAAAGCCGCAACCGCGACCGCGACCAGGCGCGGCTGGCGGCGGTTAATCTCATCGCCTCGATCGGTTCCGACATTTCGCGAAATTTCGAGCTGTACGACCTATCGCTGGAAGCGGTCGTCGAAGGGCTCAGGCTGCCTGAGCTATCGACGCTGTCGCCGCGCATGCGGCAGATGCTGCTGTTCGACCGCGCCGCCTCCGCCAAGGACATGGGCTCGATCTTCGTGCTCGACAAGACCGGCAAGGTGATTATGGATTCGCGCGTCGAGACGCCGCGCGCCGACAGCTACGCGCAGAGCGATTTTTTCAAGGTGCATCAGGGCATCGACAACGGCGGCCCTTATGTCAGCACGCCGTGGCGAAGCGCCGACGGCGAATATCTCATCGCCATCAGCCGCAGACTGTCGGACGCCGATGGGCATTTTACCGGCGTGGTCGCCGGGACGTTGCGCCTGCATTATTTCAAGAAGATATTCGACCGGCTCGCCGTCGATCCAAGTTCGTCACTGATTTTGTCGCGCGAAGACGGCTCGATCATCATGCGCGCGCCGTACAAGGCCGACCTCATCGGCGTCAACGTCAGCAAGTCGGCGGTGTTCAAGCGCATTTCCGAAATGCCGGAAGGCACGTTCGAGATGAACGCCGGCCTCGACGGCGTCAAGCGCATGTACGTCTATCAACGCATCGGCGAACTGCCGCTGATCGTGAGCTATGGCCAGTCGCTGGAGGCGATCTATGCGAGCTGGTGGTACGAGGCCAGGATCATCGGCCTGTTGATGTTCGGCCTGTGCGCCACCAATGTCGCACTGATCGTGTTTCTTGCCCGCACGCTCAAGCGGCGCGCCAAGGCCGAACACGATTACGCGGTGATGGCGACGATCGATTCATTGACCGGGTTGTGCAACCGCCGCCGCTTCGACGAAGCGATCGATCTGGAATGGCGGCGCGCGCAGAGGCGGCAGCAATCGGTCGCCATGCTGATGATCGACGCCGACCTGTTCAAGAATTTCAACGATCAGTTCGGGCACCAGGCCGGCGACGTCGCGCTCAAGGCGCTGGCGGATTGCATCGCCGCCGGCGCCCGGCGCGCCGGCGATGTCTGCGGCCGCTTCGGCGGCGAGGAATTCGCGGTGCTGCTGCCCGAAACGTCCATCGGCGAGGCCATGGTCGTTGCCGAGAATATTCAGGCGCGGGTGGCGTCGCTGCGCGCCTTGCAGAACGGCCGTCCGGACTCGACGCCGACCCTCAGCATCGGCGCCGCCTGCCTTGTGCCGCGCGCCGGACTCGAGCCGCGCGATCTGATCCTCGCCGCCGATGGCGCGCTGTACCAGGCCAAGGCCGCCGGCCGTGACTGCTGCGTCGCTGAGCCGGGGCAACGGGTGGAAACCGATTACCTGGCCGCGTGATAGCGCGCCGCGCCCGCCGAGCCTCAACTGCGTTCGATGGCGCGCACTAGTGGAGCGGATTTGACGCTCGCTATCCGCCCGCCGCGAATATCCTAAGCGAACGTCAAATCCAAAGCTCCACTAGCAACAATAGCTTGCTAGTGGTCCTTTGATTCTAACATTCGCAAAAGTGCCTCCGCTAAAATGATGCGAATGTTAGAATCGGACCACTAGCCGGCGGCTGAGATAGAACGACAGGCCGAGGAAAACGATCAGCATCACCAGGCCGAGACCGGACGAGGCATCGCTCATCAGTTTCTCCGACACCTGGCCGAAAGCGTAACCGGCCATCACCACCGTGACGCTCCACAGGCCGGCGGCGACGAAGTTGAGCGCCAGAAACGTCGACCATGGCAAGTTCGACATGCCATAGGCGATGGCGGCGAAGCCGCGAATGCCGTGCGGAAAGCGGTGCACCAGGATCATCCAGACATAGTGCTTGTCGGTCAGCCGCGCCGCTGTCTGCACCGTCGCGGCGAAACGGGGAAACCGGGTCAACGCCCGCGCCCCGTACTTGCGGCCGATCCAGAAGCGCACGGCGTCGCCGGTGAAGCTGCCGATCCAGCACACAACGATCAGCGTGCCGAGCGCGAAGGCGCCGCCATGCGCGGCGTAGCCGGCAAACAGCCCGAACAACAGACTGTGCGACGCCGAATAGGCGAACATGAAGCTGTAGGCGGCGTCGCCGTTCTGGCGAATGAGTTCGAGGAACGAGGTGAGGTCGGAGGGAAATAACAAGGGACGCGCCTTTATCGGGTTTGGCGCCTCCGTTGGGTGACGTCCGCGCGACGCTATCACCGGGCAGGGTGACGGCGATAGCCGCGCCCAATGCGTCGCCTCGACGCAGCAACGTCGCCCGGGAAGTACTCCGACCGGCCTTGGTCAGCGCGCCTTTACCCGGTTGAGCTGCGCGGCGACGATAAAGGCGACCGGCAGCGCACAGATGAATCCGCCAATCGCTGCATAAGGAATATAGCTCATGGCATGGCTGGCGAGGCTCGGTACGGCCAGAACCGCTATGATGGCGCTCCCGGCGAAAACGGTTCCGGCAATCGCCCACATCATCGATACGATCCGCAGCATGGCAAACTCCTGTTTCCGTCATGGCTATCAGTATCCGGCTGCCGAGCGCTTGATCTGGCGCAACCCCGCCGGAACCGTCTCGCCGCCATCGGCCAATCGGCCCGATCCGCTAACGACGGTACGAATATCGGCCGCAGCGAATGCGGCTGCGATCAAATCGGCGGTCGTGGTGGCGGCTTCGGCCGTCCAGACAGCCCCCGGACCCGAGGGGATAAGTTTTAGCGACATTTTTTGACTCAAAGCCCAAAATCCCTTACCCGCAGCCCCACCATGATCGTTGCGCCCAAGCCCGCCCATTTGTTTGCCGCCATGCTCGATCGCATCCATGCGGCGGCGATCGCGGTACTTGGTTCTTCCGCCGATCTGTCACGCGTCGTGGTCGAGCCGCCGCGCGATCCCAGCCATGGCGACATGGCCACCAACGCCGCCATGGTCCTGTCCAAGGACGCCGGGCAAAAGCCGCGCGATCTGGCGGACAAGATCGCCGCCGCTTTGAGCGCCGACAGTCTGGTCGCGAAGGTTGACGTCGCCGGCGCCGGCTTCATCAATCTCACGCTTCATACCGATGTCTGGGCCGACGCGCTGCGCGACGTTCTGGAGCGCGACAGGGAATACGGCCGCGGCACCATCGGCGCCGGCGAGCCGATCAATGTCGAATATGTCTCGGCCAATCCAACCGGGCCGCTGCATGTCGGCCATGGCCGCGGCGCCGTGTTCGGCGACGCGCTGGCGAGTCTTCTGGCCTTCGCCGGTTACGACGTGACGCGCGAATATTACATTAACGATGCTGGCGCGCAGGTGAACGTTCTCGCGCGCTCCGCTTTTCTTCGCTACCGCGAGGCGCTCGGCGAGGACATCGGCGAAATCCCGGATGGTCTTTATCCCGGCGATTATCTCGTCGAGTGCGGCGAAGAGCTCGCCAGCGACTACGGCGACAAGCTGACCAAAATGCCGGAGGCCGAATGGCTGCCGATCGTGCGGCTGCGCGCCATCGATATGATGATGGCGGAGATCCGCAACGATCTCGCCTCCTTGCGCATCGTGCCGAATGTGTTTTTCTCCGAGCGCTCGTTGATCGAAGGCGATGCGCCCGATCCGTTTTCCACCGAGGAGCCGGCGATCCGGCCGAAGGATGTCGTGGCGACGACGATCGAGCGAATGCGCAAGCTCGGCCATGTCTATGAAGGCCGCCTGCCGCCGCCGAAAAGCGGCAATCTCGAAGACTGGGAAGACCGCGAACAGACTTTGTTCCGCTCGACCGCGTTCGGCGACGATGTCGACCGGCCGCTGCTCAAGTCGGACGGCAGCTACACTTATTTCGCCACCGATATCGCCTATCACAAATCCAAACTCGATCGCGGCTTTCTCAAGCTGATCGATGTCTGGGGCGCCGATCATGGCGGCTACATCAAGCGCATGAAGGCGGCGGTGTCGGCTTTGTCCGGCGGCAAGGCCGATCTCGACGTCAAGCTCGTGCAACTTGTTCGTCTGCTGCGCGCCGGCGAGCCGGTGAAAATGTCGAAGCGGGCAGGCGACTACGTCACCTTGCGCGAAGTGGTCGCCGAAGTCGGCCGCTCGGCGGTGCGTTTCGACATGCTCTACCGCAAGAACGACGCGGTGCTGGATTTCGATCTTGCCAAGGTGATCGAGCAGAGCCGCGAAAACCCGGTTTTCTATGTCCAGTACGGCCACGCGCGCGGCCATTCCATCTTCCGGATGGCGCAAACCGAGATGCCAGAGTTCCCGGCAGACCCGGAACAGCGGTCTAGCCTGCTTAAAAAAGCGGCACTCGGCCGGCTGACCGACGAGGGCGAATTATCGATTCTGCGCAAATTAGCGCTCTATCCGCGCCTGATCGAAGCGGCCGCGGCCGCTCACGAGCCGCACCGCGTGGCATTCTACCTGTATGAACTGGCAAGTGAATTTCATGGCCAGTGGTCGCGCGGAAAAGACTTGCCTCATTTACGCTTCATTATCCAGAATGATCCAGAAATGACATTGGCGCGGCTCGCCTTGGTGCAGGGGATCGTCACCGTGCTGGCGTCCGGGCTGGGCCTGTTGGGGGTCGATGCGCCGGAAGAAATGCGATAGACTGCTTTTTGCCGGACAAGCGCAGGTAGACCCAAGCGATCAAGTCGATGACGCGCCCAGGATGCGAAGCCCAACGTTATGCGCTCACGCTGTGGGCGCGAAGGGGCTAAACTGAGTACCGGGGATTGTATGGCGGACGATTATAACCAGCGGCCCTATCGCGGCAACGAAAGACCGGCGCGCCCAAGCGCGCCTGCCGGCAACGATCCGCTGGCTGAACTGGCGCGATTGATTGGCCAGAACGATCCGTTTTCCGAATTCGGCCGCGATGGCAGCCGCCGCGCGGCGCCGCCGCGTCAGGCCGAGCTGGCTCCCGCCTGGCCCGACGAACCGGCGCGCCTTGCGCCGGCCGCGCCGCAACCACAGCAGCCGCCGCTGTCGCCGCCGCGCCATCCGCAAAATGGCGCGCGGTCATACGGTTCCCAGGATTTCACGCGTCAGCCCTTCGGCGGCGCGCCGCTCGCCGTCGGCAATGACGTTTATCACACGGACAATCCGAGCCAGAGTTTTCCGCTGGCCGGCGCGCAGCCGGCCGGTTATGCCGCGCCGAATTACGACGTGCCGGGCTACGGCGCGCCGGGTTATGCGCCCGCCGGATTTCCACCGGACGCAGGTTACGAGCAGGAACAGTTTCAGAGCGGGCAGCCGCAATTCGGCCCGCAGCTCGGCACCGATGACGATTATTACGACGACGTACCGCCGAGTCGCCGCCGCATCGGCGTGCTGGCGATTGCCGGCGTGTTCGCCCTCGCGGTGGTGGGAACCGCCGGCGCCTTCGGCTACCGCGCAATCTTCGGGTCGTCGTCGGCATCGCCGCCGCCCGTGATCAAAGCCGAGCAGGCGCCGAGCAAGATCGTGCCGGCCGCGGCCAGCAAGGATGCGCAGTCCAACCGGATGATTACCGACCGTGGCAACGATCGCGCCGCGGGCGAGCGCCTCGTATCGCGCGAAGAGCAGCCGGTGGTTGTCACCACCACGAATGCGCCCGGCCAGGCGCAGGCGCCCCAGCTCGGCAGCGGCGTGATTGGCACCGAACCCAAGCGCATCCGCACCATCGCCATCAAACCCGACCAGCCAGCCGACGCCATGGCGCCGCCCGCTGATCTTGCGCCACAGCCGCAGATGCAATCACAGCCGCAACTCCAGCCACAACCGGTGCCGCAGGCCCAGCCAGCGCCGCCGCCGCGTGTCGTCACGACCCAGCGCGCCGCGCCCGTCCCGGTACAAGCCCAGCCGCAAGCGCCTACGCCGGTCCGTCTGGCCAACCCGCCGCCGCAGCGTGATCCCGATGCCGAGCCGGAGCAGGCCCGCGCCCAGGCCAATGCGCCTTTGTCGCTTAATCCGAATGCGTCCGCCCCGGCTCCGGCGCGCAATCCTGCGCCGCAGCGGACCGCCGCGGCGCCTGCCGCCGCGACCGGCGGCAGCGGTTACGGCGTCCAGGTTTCGGCGCAGCGCAGCGAGGAGGAGGCCCAGGCCGCCTTCCGCAGCCTGCAGGGCAAATTCCCCAGCCAGCTCGGTGGCCGCGCGCCCTTCATCAAGCGCGTCGATCTGGGCGACAAGGGTATCTACTTCCGCGCCATGGTTGGCCCGTTCGCCGATTCCGGCCAGGCCAACGAACTGTGCTCCAGCCTGAAGTCGGCCGGCGGCACCTGCCTCGTTCAGAAGAACTAGGGTTTAGAGGAATTAACAGCCAAACTTGCCCTGACGGCTGGCGCGGGCTACTCCGCGCCACCCATCGGAGCAAGGCATGGCCTCACGCGCATTCATCACCGGCCTGGCGGGACTTACCGTTACCGCTAACGAGCGCGCGTTTCTGCGCAGCGCCGGCCCGTGGGGCCTGATCGTCTTCAAGCGCAACATCAGCACGCCTGATCAACTAACTGCGCTGATACGGGATTTCCGCGACATTGTCGGCTGGGAAGCGCCCGTTCTGGTCGATCAGGAAGGCGGCCGGGTGGCGCGGCTTGGGCCGCCGCATTGGCCGGTCTATCCGCCCGGCGCCCGCTACGGCGCGATTTATGACCGCGATCCGACCTCCGGCCTGGCGGCGGCGCGGCTGGCCGGTCATCTGATCGCCGCCGATCTCAGGGCCGTCGGCATTGACGTCGACTGCCTGCCGATTGCCGACGTGCCGGTCGACGGCCACGATCCGATCATCGGCGACCGCGCCTATGGCACGGAACCGGGCAAGGTTGCGGCCATTGCCGGCGCCGTGGCCGAGGGCCTGCTTTCCGGCGGCGTCCTGCCGGTCCTCAAGCACCTGCCGGGCCATGGCCGCGCCACCGCCGACAGTCACCTCAAGCTGCCGGTGGTATCGACCGACCGCGCCACCCTGGAGAAGACCGATTTCGCCGCTTTCCGGCCGCTGGCGGACTTGCCGCTCGGCATGACCGCGCATGTTGTGTTTACCGCCATCGATAAGGCCCGACCTGCGACAACTTCAGTCACAATAGTGGACGAAGTGATTCGCGGATTTATCGGATTCACGGGCCTGCTGATGAGCGATGACGTCTCGATGGGCGCTTTGTCGGGGACAATTGCCGAACGCAGCCACGCCGCGCTCGCCGCCGGCTGCGATGTCGTGCTTCATTGCAATGGCGATCTGGCCGAGATGCAACAGGTCGCCGGTGCCGCGCCCGAACTCAAAGGTGCGGCGGCACAACGCGCCGAGGCCGCACTGGCAGCGCGTCACGCCCGCGCGGAGTTCGATGTCGCGGCGGCGCGCCGGATTTTCAACGAGATGGTGGCCGTAACGTCATGACGCCTGAAGAATTCGCAACCGCGCAAACCATCATGCCGCTCGAGGCCGACCGCGCCGACAGCGAGCCGGCGATGATCGTCGACGTCGAGGGCTTCGAAGGTCCGCTCGATCTTCTGCTCACGCTCGCGCGCCAGCAGAAAGTCGATCTGCACAAGATTTCGATTTTGGCTCTGGCCGACCAGTACCTCGTTTTCATTGAGGCCGCGCGCAAGGTGCGCCTTGAACTCGCCGCCGACTATCTGGTGATGGCGGCCTGGCTTGCGTATCTCAAGTCGCGGCTGATGCTGCCGGAAGCAGCACCGGGCGAGGGACCGTCGGCCGAGGACATGGCCTTGGCGCTGGCCAGCCGCCTGCGCCGGTTGGAAGCGATCCGCGAATTCGCCAACAAGATGATGGATCGCCCGCAGCTCGGCCGCGACGTGTTCCAGCGCGGATCGCCCGAGCCGATCGCCGAGATCAAGAAGCCGGAATGGACGGCGACCTTGTACGATCTGCTGTCGGCCTATGCCTCGCAGCGCCAGCGCACGGTGCTGTCGCGCGTGCGCTTCAAGAAGCGCAATGTCTGGTCGCTGGCCGAGGCGCGCGCGACTTTGGAGCGCCTGATCGGCCAGTCGACCGACTGGTCGCGCATCGACGCGTTCCTCATCACTTACGTGGTCGAGCCGTCGATGACCGCCACCGTATTCGCTTCGTCGTTTGCCTCCGCGCTCGAACTGGTGCGCGAGGGCCACGCCGAAATTCATCAGAAGGAGTCGTTCTCGCCGATCTACATGCGCAAGCGTGTCGGCGGGGCCGGCGGTCACACGTCGCATGACGCGCAAGAAAACGTATAAGGAGCCTAAGTCAATGTCAGCCGCGGCCAAGAAGCTCGTGATCGTGCACAATGACGACGCGTCGGCATCGCTCGAACAGACAATCGAAGTGATCGAGACCGTCGAGTTCGTCGAAGTGTCCGAGGAAAGCGTGGGCGAGCCCGTGCCGCGCGCCGACGAACTGCGCCTGCTCGAGGCTTTGCTGTTTGCCGCCGGCGAGCCGCTCGACGAGGCCGCCATGCTGCGCGCGCTGCCGGACGGCATCGACATCAAGGACGCGCTGGCGCGGCTGAAGGCCGAGTATTCGACGCGCGGCGTCAATCTGGTGAAGATCGGGCGCAAATGGACCTTCCGCACCGCCGACGATCTGTCCTGGCTGTTGACCAAGGAAGTCACCGAAACGCGCAAGCTGTCGCGCGCGGCGATCGAGACGCTCGCCATCGTCGCCTATCACCAGCCGGTGACGCGCGCCGAGATCGAGGAAATACGCGGCGTCGCCACCGCCGCCGGCACGCTCGACGTGCTGCTCAAGACCGGCTGGATCCGTCCGCGCGGCCGGCGCAAGTCGCCGGGCCGGCCGATCACCTACGGCACCAATGAAGCGTTCCTGTCGCATTTCGGACTGGAAGAAGTCGCCGACCTGCCGGGTCTCGATGAGCTGAAAGGCGCGGGACTTCTCGAAGGCAACATGCCGTCCGGTTTCCACGTGCCGATGCCGTCGGATGACGCGACGTTGCGCGACGACGAGGATCCGCTCGAACCGGGCGATCTCGACCTTGGTCTGGCGCCGGCGCCGGAACTCGATCTCGAACCGCCGCAGGCTTCGGCCGCGCCGGAGTCGGGCGAGGGCGAAGGCGTGAAGTAGGGGGCACGCGCGCCGAGCCAAACTCCGCTCATTCCCGCGAAGGCGGGAATCCAGTTCTAAGGCAAAGCACTGGGTCCCCGCCTTCGCGGGGACGAACGGAAATAGCGGCGTTCCCTGACATTCATCTTTGCCCTATCCGCGTCATCACGCCCGTCCGCCCGCCGGTTAAGTCCTTGTTTTTGCCGCGTCCTCGGCCTAGTTTCTAGGCTAAATCATCGAGCGGGACGGGTCTGGGGCATATGCCCGTCGCCGCGGAGGACAGGCTATGGGTTCCTTTAGTATCTGGCACTGGCTGATCGTCATCGTCGTGGTGATGCTGCTGTTCGGCGGCCGCGGCAAGATTTCCGGCCTGATGGGCGACTTCGCGCAGGGCATCAAGGCCTTCAAGAAGGGCATGTCGGAAGACGACAAGACCGCCGAGGCCAAGCCCGAGCCGGTCCGAACGATCGACAATCCGCCGGCCGCGACCACGGCGAAGGCCGAAACCGAGCGCGCCCGCAGCTGACGCGGCGAGCGTTCGTCGCGCATCGAAGTAGCGGTTTCTTTGAAGGACTTCGGCATCCTGCGCTTGGAGTTGATTGACCCATGTTCAATTTAGGTTGGGGCGAGATTCTCCTCATCGGCATCGTCGCGTTGATCGCCATCGGGCCGAAGGAATTGCCCGGCGTGCTGCGCACGGTCGGCCAGGCGCTGGCCAAGGTGCGGCGCATGGCCAACGAATTCCAGGGCCAGTTCCAGGAAGCCCTGCGCGAAGCCGACATTGCCGACCTGAAGAAACATGCCGAGGATATCGTCAGCGATGTCAGCAAATACGATCCGCTGACCGACACCCAGAAAGAGATCGAGAAGACTTTCACGCTGCCGGACCCGATGGCGGAATCCGGTTCGCCGACCAGCACGGCGGCCCACTTCAACCCCGACGATCCGGCGCCGCCGCTGCCGGCGCCCACAACGGCCGTGACCGACGGTGAGAAATTGCCCGGCGCCGTCCTGCCGCCGATCGATATCCCGCTGCCGGACATGCCGGCGCCTTTGACCGAAAAAGATTTCGCCGTCGCCGCGCCGGCGCCGGACAAACCGGCTGATAGTGCGGACGGCAAGCAAGTCGGCGGCCAAGGGGTAAAAGCGTGAGCCACGACGACATCGAGGCCAGCAAAGCGCCGCTGATGGAGCATCTGATCGAGCTGCGGTCGCGGCTGATCAAGGCTCTGATCGCCTTCGGCGTGATGTTCGCGATCTGCTTCGTTTTCGCCAAGCAGATATACAACGTGCTGGTCTGGCCCTTCGTCTGGGTCGCCGGCGTTGAGAATTCAAAATTCATCTACACGGCGCTGCTCGAATATTTCATGACGCAGTTGAAGCTCGCGATGTTCGGCGCGGCGTTTCTGGCGTTCCCGGTGATCGCCGCGCAGATCTATATGTTCGTCGCGCCGGGACTTTACCGGCACGAGCGCAAGGCGTTCCTGCCTTATCTGGTGGCGACGCCGTTCTTCTTCGCGCTCGGCGGCACGGTGGTCTATTTCCTGGTGCTGCCGATGCTGATCCGCTTTTCGCTCGGCATGCAGCAAACGGGCGAGGGCGAAGCCACCATCGCGCTGTTGCCCAAGGTCGGCGAATATCTGTCGCTGATGATGACGTTGGTGCTGGCCTTCGGCGTCGCGTTTCAGTTGCCGGTCATTCTCACTTTGCTCGGCCGCATCGGCATCATCACATCGCAACAGCTCAAAGAGAAACGCCGCTACTTCATCGTCGCGGCGTTCATCGTCGCCGCCGTGCTGACGCCGCCCGACGTCATCAGCCAGATGTCGCTCGCCATTCCGCTGCTCATTCTTTACGAGGGCTCGATCATTTCGGTCGGCGTCGTCGAGAAGCGCGCCAAGGCGGACGCCGACGCCAAGGCCGAGGCCGACGCCAAAGCGGCGGCGGATGTGGGCGGGGCGGAGTAAGGCGTCGGCGGGAATTCCAAGCTCCGCTCACCCCCGCGCAGGCGGGGGTCCAGCCTCATCAAAAAGCACTGGATGCCAGCCTTCGCGGGCATGAGCGGGTCTATCCAAACCGGCCCTTGACCAGCTATAAATCCTATGCTTATATTCCCTCGTCCTGCTTATCGAGGGCGCTGTCATGAGGCGTCAGGATGGTGGAGCAGGATGCGGCGCCCGCGGGCGTGGGGAAACGCACCTCACGCGCTCGGGCGGTGCCGGGGCCCCGCCCGGAGGCACTAGGACCTCCTGCGAGGAGCTCGCTGATGGTGCGAAGCCCTTGGCTTTGCCCGATGCTCAATGGCGCGTGCCCAAAAGGGCCGTGCCGGAGGGTCCTTCGGGAAGGCCAACAGCCGCCAGAAGCGCGGCCCGGCTGCTGTGAAGACGCCGCCGTGGCGCGCCGAAGGGCGCGGGTGCTTTGGCAGCAAAGCACTCACATACGGAAAGAATGGAGCGCCTTTTGGCGCGCCACACCCTCGATTTTTGCGAGGGTAAGGAAATCAGACGTTGGCTTGCCCGGGGCCGCAAACAACACGGGCGATGAGGTATGCCTGTCGTCCCCGCGAAGGCGGGGACCCATAACCCCGAACGTTGAATGGAGGCGCTGCAAGCAAGGCAGCTACCGGCCTGCCCAAATCTTGTACCTCAGCGTATGGGTCCCCGCCTTCGCGGGGACGACAAACCACTCACTTTCCCCCCACCGAAAATCCGACTAGAACCTCGCCATGCACGATATCAAATGGATTCGAGATAACCCCGAAGACTTCGACAAGGCGCTAAATCGACGCCCCTTGAGTTCCGAAGACCGTGAACGGTTTTCAGCACAATCACTACTGCAGATCGATGCTGAGCGGCGGAAAGCCGTTGGCTTTCTCGAGAGTGCATTGGCCCGCCGCAACGCGGCTTCAAAAGAAATTGGAGACGCGAAGAAGCGAAAAGATGATGCGCACGCTCAAGATCTGATGGATGAGGTGACGAAACTTAAAGCCATCATTCCTGAGTTAGAAAAGACGCCGAGAGAATTAGAGACGAAGTTAGATGCTTTGCTTGCCCAAATTCCCAACGTCCCTCTGGAATCGGTGCCGCGAGGTGTAGACGAGCACAGCAATGTTGTGCTGGAAGGTCACACTCACGCGATAGAGAAAAGACTAGTGGATGAGAGTGGCCAGTCTTACCTAGTGAATGCAAAGGGTGAGCGGTTCAAGCCGAAGGAGCATTTCGAACTCGGCGCCGATCTCGGCATGATGGATTTCGAACTCGCAGCCAAATTGTCCGGCGCGCGCTTTGTCGTGTTGCAGAAAGGTCTGGCGCGGCTCGAGCGCGCGCTCGGTCAGTTTTTTCTTGATACCCATACCGCTGACGCCAAAAGGAACGAAGATGGCACCGAGGTTGGCGGCTACACCGAGGTTAATCCGCCTTTGATGGTCAAAGACAATGTAATGTTCGGCACAGCGCAGTTACCGAAATTTGAGGATGACCAGTATCTTGTTGGCAATCCTGCCGTTGAGCGGCTTAGGAACAGGATGACCGCACGAGTTTCTGCGCAAATAAGAATTGAAGAGAATAAAAGGAAGCTGGCCCCGTTTGAAACGAATTTTGCGAACAATTTGCCCTTTAATGCGCCGGACGTTCCGAGTTGGGTTCCTATTCTTCGAGCCGAAAATGATAATATCTCGACAATAATTCTGCAACTCGACAATGAAATTGCAGACTTAGAAAAGAAAGTTGAATCCATTAGCGATAAGGCGTGGCTCATTCCCACCGCCGAAGTCCCTCTGACCAATCTCGTCCGCGAGCAGATCGTAGACGAAAGCACTTTGCCGCGCCGCTACACCGCCTGCACGCCGTGCTTCCGCGCCGAAGCCGGCGCCGCCGGCCGCGATACACGCGGCATGATCCGTCAGCATCAGTTCACGAAAGTGGAACTGGTCTCGATCACCACGCCGGAAAAATCGAAAGAAGAGCACGAGCGCATGCTGTCTTGCGCTGAGGAAGTGCTCAAGCTGCTCGGCCTGCATTACCGCGTCATCACGCTCTGCACCGGCGACATGGGCTTTGCGTCGCAGAAGACCTACGACATCGAGGTGTGGCTGCCGGGCCAGAACGCCTACCGCGAAATCTCGAGTTGTTCGGTGTGCGGTGATTTCCAGGCCCGGCGCATGAATGCGCGCTATCGCGGCAAGGACGGCAAGCCGGCTTTCGTCCATACGCTCAACGGCTCCGGCGTCGCCGTCGGCCGCGCGCTCATCGCCGTGATGGAAACCTATCAGCAGGAAGACGGCTCGATCCTCGTGCCCGACGTCCTCAGGCCCTATATGGGCGGCATGACGAAGATCGAGAAGAAGTAATGCGCATCCTCATCACCAATGACGACGGCATTCACGCGCCGGGCCTGATCGCCTGCGAGCAGATCGCCCGCGCGATTTCCGACGATGTGTGGATCGTCGCGCCGGAGACCGATCAGTCCGGCGTATCGCATTCATTGTCG
>CAIMEA010000210.1 GCA_903839845.1 uncultured Hyphomicrobiales bacterium | reverse complement strand
GCGGCCTGTTCCGGCTGGACCGGCGTGCGAAGAAACTAACGCATGTGCCGTCGCCGATGGACGATCGTCACAAGATCACCGCGATCGCCTTTTCGCCGCATAATCCCGACACCGTCATTGTCGGCACTCAGTTCGCCGCTTTGTTTCGTTCCGACGATCACGGCCGCGGCTGGCGGCAGCTCGATGTCGCCGTGCCGGAGATCTGCGCCAATATGGCGCAGTCGCGGTTCACGCAGATTTTGCTCGATCCCGTCGATGCGCGGCTCGGCTGGGCCGGCGTCGAACTTGGCAGTATCTGGCGCACCACCGACGGCGCCATCACCTGGCACAACATCACGCAAGGCCTGACCAGCGAGGACATTCACGGCCTCGCCGTCGTCAACAACGGCCGGCGCCATGTCTTCGCCACCACCGATAACGGTGTGCATGTCAGCGTCGATGATGGCCAAAGTTGGCAGCCGCGCGCCTTCGAGTCGCCGTCGCCCTATACGCGCGCCATCGTGCCGCGCGCCGGGGGCGATAATGTCCTGTTCATGACCAATGGCGACGGCCCGCCCGGATCGTGGGGGCGGCTTTATCGCAGCGCCGATCTCGGCGGAAAATGGCAGCAGGTGGCGCTGCCGGGCAGCGTCGATAGTTCGATGTGGTCGATCGCGGTCAATCCTACCGATCCGAAACTGATGTTTGCTTCCGCCGCGCTCGGACAAATTTATCGCAGTACCGACGGCGGCGAGAGCTGGACCGCATTGAAACGCCGGCTTGGCGAAATCCGCCACGTCATGTGGCTGCCGGGGTGAGGGCCTACGCCGTCGCGGCCGCGATCTCCTCAATCTCCACCGTTGGCAACAATCGCTTCACATCTTCCTCGCTGCACAGTTCGGTGCCGGGGCTCATCACCGCGGCCGAGCCGGCGGCGACGCCGGTGCGAAACGCCTCTTCGATCGGTTTGCCGGCGGCGAGCGCCGAGACCATGCCGCCGACAAAACTGTCGCCGGCGCCGACCGTGCTGAGCACCTCAATGTCGAGCGGTCTGGCTTTCCAGACGCGCCTGGCCGTGACCAGCAGCGCGCCTTTATCGCCGAGCGTCAGAGCGACGGCCTCGCTCCGTCCGGCGACAATCAGATCGCGGCAGGCGGCGACGCAGGCAGCGTCGCCGGCCAGCGTTTTGCCAACGAGTCCGCCGAGTTCATCGAGGTTCGGCTTGAACAAGGTGACGCCCTCATCAAGGGCGGCGACCAGTGCCGGCCCGGAGGTATCGATCACGGTCCGCGCGCCGTGCCGTTTGGCTTCGCGCACCACGCGCGCGAAAAAATCGTCGGGCACGCCGGGCGGCACGCTGCCGCTGGCGACGACAAATCGCGGCGCGGACGGCAGTTGCGCCAGCCTTTCGAGGCAGGCTTCCCATTCGGCGCGGTGCAGGGCCGAACCCGGCAGCACGAAGCGGAACTGGTTGCCGCTGTCCGTTTCAAAGACGGTGAAGTTTTCGCGCGTCTCGACATGTGACGGTGTCACGATGCTGTCGATCCCCTCGCGCTCGACCAGCCGCTGTAACAATTTACCGATGGCGCCGCCGACCGGATAGATCGCGACGACGTCGCTGCCGAGCCGATGCGCCACGCGGGCGACGTTGATGCCGCCGCCGCCGGGATCGCGCTTGGGCGCGGAGCAGCGCAGCTTCAGGGTTGGCTCGACATGATCGACGCTGACGAAGATGTCGATCGCGGGATTGATCGTGATGGTAACGATGTCTGGCACGATCGAATGTCCATTTTTGCTGAAGTCAGGGAATCGCCGCTAGAAGCGCAGCATGCCTTTAATTCCAACCATTGACGACTGTGCTCGTTCCAATAGGGGAACCATTCGGCCTGGGCGAACTTGTCCTCATAACGAATAAGGTAACCAAGGAGATTTTATGAATTCGTTTCTCAAGGCGGGACTTCTGACGCTGGCTCTGGTCGCCGCGCCGATCGCGGCTCAAGCGGGAACGCTGGAAGGCGTTGCCATTGGCGCGGGTGCCGGCGCGGTTATCGCTGGACCTCCCGGCGCGGTTGTCGGTGGCGTGGTCGGCGCCGTGACCGGCGGTCCGAACATCGTCAATCGGCGCGCGTATCGCCGTTGCTGGACCGGCCGCGACGGCTATCGTCACTGCCGCCGCTAGATCCGGCCGATCGCATCGACAAGGCGGAGTGGACCCAGGCGGTTCGCTCCGTTTTCTTTTGTGCCGGCGTCTAAGCCGTCCAGCGCTTGAGCAACAGCGACGCATTGACGCCGCCGAAGCCGAAACCGTTGGCCATCGCATAGTCGATTGGCTGCGTGCGCGCCCGCGGGCCGACCAGATCGAGATCGGCAGCCACGTCATCGGCCTGTTCGAGATTGATGGTCGGCGGCAGCGTCCCGGTGCGCAAGGCATTGATCGCGAATATAGCGCCGACCGCGCCGGCGGCGCCCAGCAAATGTCCGGTCGCCGCTTTGGTCGATGTGATGGCGACGCGCGCGCCATTGAACACGCCGCGGATCGCGGTCAGTTCGGCGGCGTCGCCGAGCGGCGTCGACGTGGCGTGGGCATTGATGTGTCCGACTTGCGACGGCTGGATACCGGCGGCATCGATCGCCAGCCGCATGCAGCGTTGCAGGCCTTCGCCATCGGCCGGCGCCGCCGCCATGCTGTAGGCGTCCGACGTGGTGCCATAGCCGACGATTTCGGCGAGCGGCGTCGCGCCGCGCGCCAGCGCATGATCCAGCGTCTCGATTACCAGAACGGCGGAGCCCTCGCTCATGACGAAGCCGTCGCGTTGCGTATCGAACGGCCGCGAGGCGCGCTCCGGTTCGTCGTTGAAATGCGTCGACAGCGCGCGCGCCGCCGCGAAACTGGCCAGGCTGACGCGCTCGATGCAGCTTTCCGAGCCGCCGCAGACGGCGATATCGGCTTCGCCGCTGCGGATCAGGCGGGCGCCATCGCCGAGCGCCTGCAGACTGGCGGCGCAGGCGGTGACCGGTGCGCCGATCGGCCCGCGAAAACCGTGATGGATCGAAATTTGCCCGGCTGCGAGATTGACCAGGAACGACGGCACGGTGAACGGCGACAGCTTGCGCGCGCCGCGCTGGTCGATGATGTGCACCGCCTGCTTCATGGTGGCGAAGCCGCCAATGCCGGAGGCGATGATGGTGGCGGTGCGGTTGCGCTCGGCGTCGGTCGAAGGCGCCCAGCCTGATTGCGCGATGGCTTCGTTGGCGGCGGCCATGGCGAACTGGATGAAGCGGTCCATCCGCATCTGATCCTTCGCGCTCACCGCGCGATCGGGATCGAAACCGCCTTCGGCGTCCTCGTCGATTGTCGGCACAATGCCGGCGATCTTGGCGCGCACGTCCGGAACGAGGTTATCTGACAACCGCCTGATGCCGGAGCGGCCGGCGAGCAGTCTTTGCCAGACAAGTCCGACGCCGCAGCCAAGCGGAGATACGATACCGTAGCCGGTGACGACAATGCGTCGCATGCTGCTCCTGAGGTTCGGCGGTCGATGTCGCGAAGTTCCCGGAGCGATGCCGTTCGGCTCCGAACCGTGTCAGTCCAGCATCGTCTGCGCGCTCTGCTCCGCGTCATAAACGGATACCTGGACGATCGGATGCGCCTTTTTGATGGCCTTGCCGGCCGTCTCGGCTTCATCCATCGAGGCATAGGTCGCTTTGGTCTGCCGGTCGACTTGCAGGCGGAAGCGCCCGAGCGTCGGGCGGTGCTGACCGGCCTTGGCCGTGACCGGCTCGGCTACAGCTTCCTTCTTGGGCATGCTCATCGTCGCCATACGCGCCAATTCCTTATTGGCCCGGACCGATTTCCGGACATCTTCATCCATCTAGGTGCCCCTGTGGTTTTTGGATAGTGCCTGGCCCGAACTTGTGGCCTGAACCTTTGGGCCGAACCTTTGGGCCAATCCTTGGGGCCTTGCCCCGGGCCTGACTGATTCGGATTTGGGAGGTAGGCGCCAACTCTGGCCTCAAATGGGGGCACAAGGCAAGAACGTCTGGTATAGTCTGGTTAAGACGGCAAAACCCGGCACAGGTTAACATGGCGACACGGCAGCATCGGCTGAGCGAGTTCAATGACGGCCCGCCGCCGCCCGATTTGCCGTTGCAGTTGTTGTGCGAAGACCACAATGGAACTTATCTGCTGCCCTATGCGTGCCGCTTTCAGGACGCCGTGTGGCGCAGTTGTACGAGCGATCAAGCCATCGAAGCCGCCGTCGTCGGCTGGCGCGAAACGCCGCCGCCGCGTCACGGGAGTTAAGACATGAAAAACGATCGGCCGCGCCGCATGGGCGACAGCAGGCAGGACGCCGAAGCCATGTTCAAGGCGGTGACCACCAAGCCGGTGGAAGCGCCGGCCAAGGCGGCGCCGTCGCTGCCGGGCGTGAAGGAAATGGTGTCGCTGCGCATCGACAAGGATGTGCTCGAGCATTTCCAGGACGACGGCCCGGGCTGGAAGGACCGCATCAACGAGGCGCTGCGCAAGGCCGCCGGCATGTAGCTAAAATCCGCGACAAAAATCGGCAACAAAAAGCCGGCCGCGCGGTATCGCACAGCCGGCTTTTACTTATACGCGAGCGATTAGTTGCTCTGGATCGTCTTGATCACGCTCGACATCGGGCGCGCTTCGTCGAGCCCGCCGCCCATTTCCTTGAGCACCATGTCGACATATTCCTTCTTCGGCTCGGTCGGCGTCTGGCCGGTGATCTGCACCACCTTGTAGCCGCCGTCCTTGAGCTGCTTGAGCAGTTCAGGCGCGGCCGCCGCGGTCGTCTGTTGGAAGTCGTGCATCAGGATGATGCCCTTGCCCTTGCTGGCGAGCTTGCTCATCACGTTCTTGATGACCTGCTCGGGCTTGCGCACCTTGAAGTCGAACGAGTCGAGATCGGTCGAGAAGATGCCGACATTGCGGTCGCCGAGATACTTCACCATTTCCGGCGGATGACGCAGCGCCGGGAAGCGGAAGAACGGCGCGATCGGCTTGCCGCCGAGCGCGATCGACACCGCGGCGATGCCCTTTTCGATTTCGTCGGTGGCTTCCTGCGCGGTCAGGCGCGACAGGTCCTTGTGCGACCAGGTGTGCGAACCGACGGTATGACCGGCGGCGACGACGCGCTTGAGAATTTCCGGATGCCAGCCGGCATGCTTGCCGATCGGGAAGAACAGCGCCTTGGTGCACTGGTCGGCCAGCGCCTTCAATACCGCCGGCGTGTGGCCCGGCCACGGACCGTCGTCGAAGGTCAGCACGACTTCCTTGTCCTGCAGGAAGTCATAAGCCTTGAAGTGTTCGAAGCCGAAACCCGGGCCGCCCGTGGTGTCGATTTCGACGACGCGGGCAACGCCCAGCGCGTTCGGATTGTCGCATTTCGCGGCCGCGGCGGGAGCCGGGGCATTCTGGGCCCAGGCGGCCGAGCCGGCGACCGACAGTGTGATCGCGGTGGCCAGGGCCAAAACGGTTCGCATGACGTGCTCCATCGTGAATTCGGAATGTCTAAGGTTCATTCATTGCGGCTTTAATCTTTTGAGTCAACGAAAGTCAGGAAATGCCCGGTTTTTATGCGCTTATCGATGGTAAGATAGTTAATGTGACGGGTATCGGATAACTACCCGCGCCGCTTGTTGCCTAACGGTACGATCGGACTTATCTGGTTGACGAGGCACCTTTATCAAGGCCCTGCGACAAGGATCGGACAACGTGGCATTGGACAAAGCGGCTATGCTGGCAATTGCTTCCAACGTTTTCGGAACCTGGCCTGTGCTGCTGGCCGCGCTCATCGGCGGCCTTGTTTTGGCCGCCACGCTCGGACTGTGGGGGTATTACGGTTCCACGGTCTTCTTCGAAATGGTGCGCACCGGCTGGATCGCGTGCTTCTAAAGTCAGGCGGCCGATCATGACCACGCGCGCATCCCACATCCTCCTCGTTCTCGCCGCCTTCCTCACCGGGCTGGTGATTTTTCTCGGCGTCTTCCTGTTCGCCACCGGCAATCTCGGCGGCGGTAGCGGCGCACCGGGCGCTTCCGCCATCGGCGGACCGTTCCAGTTGATCGATCAGGACGGCAAACCGATCACCGACGCGGATCTGAAGGGCCGGCCGTTCCTGGTGTTCTTCGGCTACACGCATTGCCCCGATGTCTGCCCGGCGACATTGTTCGAAGTGTCGGAGCTGATGCGCGCGCTCGGCAAGGATGCCGACCGCGCCGGCGCGCTCTTCGTCACCGTCGATCCGGAACGCGATACGCCGGCGGCGCTGAAGGATTATCTGGCGAGTTTCGATCCGCGCGTGCGCGCCGCCACGGGAAATCGCGCGGCGATCGACGCCGCCGAAAGGGCTTACCGCGTCTATGCCAAGAAGGTGCCGAGCGACAAGGACAAGGACGACTACAGCATGGACCACACGGCATTGGTCTATCTGATGGACAAGCAGGGCCGCTTCGTCGCGCCGTTCAGCCTGAAGCGGACTCCCGCCGAAGCCGCCGCCGAATTGCGGAAGTATTTGTAGCGGTATCGTCAATCGCCGGCAGCTTGCCACTTCTTTCCAGATCGTCGAGTTCACGTTCCAGCGCCAGCAGCGCGCGCGTCATCCGCGCCGCGCGGTGCGAGGTTTTCGCCAGACCGTGCGCGGTCTTCTCCCAGACGAAAGGCGCGACGATCAGTTGATAGACCGCGCGCCAGGCGGCCAGCGACAACAGCAGCCAGTGCAGCGGCGTCAGCAGCAGCACCCAGCCGGCCGAGGCGAGGCCGCGGCGCATCAATCCGAGCCAGCCGAGAAAGCCCGAACTGAGATAGCCGATGATCGCAGTGGTGCCGTACAGCGCGCCGAGCACGGCGGCCGGCGCGTCATCGGCCGGCCAGATGAAATCGCCGTTCTTGATCGCCACGATCAGCGCCACCATGAACAGCGGATGCACCAAAGCGGCCAGCACATTGCCGCCGACCATCAATTGAAAGCCGACAAATCCGGCCGGGCCCAGTTCGCGCAACAGAAGGCGCGGCTGGCGCATATGCACCAGCCAGGTCTGCATCCAGCCTTTGAACCAGCGCGTGCGCTGGCGCAGCCAGGGACCGATAAAGGCCGGCGCTTCTTCGTACGTCGTCGAAGCGATCATTTCCGACCGGTAGCCGAATCGCGAAAGCCGCATGCCGAGATCGGCATCCTCGGTGACGTTGTAAGGGTCCCAGCCGCCGACCTCGCGCAAGGCGGCGGTATGGAAATGATTGGACGAGCCGCCGAGCGGCAGCGGCAGACCCATCGCGGTGAGGCCGGGCAGGAACACGTCGAACTGGCCGGCATATTCAGCGGTGAAATAGCGCGCCAGCAGACTGTCGGCGGTGTTGTCGATGCACAGCCGCGCCTGGACGCAGGCAAGATCGTCGCCGGCGGCGCGGAACGCCTGCAAGGCATGGAGCAACTGGTCGTTCTCCGGCCGGTCCTCGGCGTCATAGATCACGGTGAAGGCGCCGCGCGCGAATGGCAGCGCGACGTTGAGCGCTTTCGGTTTGGTGCGCGGTCCCGAGGCCGGAACCGCGATCACGGTTATTGGCAGGCGGGTCTTGCGCGCGGCGATCGCGGCGCGGGTCTCTTTGTCGTCGGCTTCGACAGCGAGAATGACGTCGAGCTTCTCCACCGGATAATCGAGTTTCTCGATCGCCGACAACAGGCCGTTCACCGACGCCGCCTCGCGATACAGGGCGCAAATCACCGAATAGACCGGCAGGGTCTCTTCTTCGACGATGGATGTCGTCGCCGCCGCTGGCCGGCGCACAAAGGCGCCGATCAGCCGCAGTCCGAGCCAGGCCACGAAGACCGCGGCGAGGGCGATTTCAAAAGCGTGCGACGCGATATGCGGCGCCCAGATAAAACCGGCGGCTGCCAGCGGCACGATCACGGTCAAGGAAACAAGATTGCTGGGGTTGAGGCGCGCCGCCGCCGACAGCATCGGACGCTCCCGCCGCAACGTCTCGGTGGCGTTCGCCGCGATCCGTTTGCCGGCGCCGCGCAGGATGAAACGGGTAAAGCGTTCGGCACTGGTGAAGCGGAAGCGTTTCTCCATGCCCGGCGTTTCGCCGATCAAGCCGATGATCTTGCGCACCGCCGCGCCGCGCGGGGCGACGACGATCACGATGCCGTCGTCGGTGGTCAAGGGCAGAAGCCCGGTTGAGGCGGTCTCGATCAGCCGGTCGTCGTCCAGCGGACATTGCGCGCGGGGCATGCCGTCGAGCGGCTCAAACGGTATGCCAAGCGCCGCGCCTTGCATTCGCAAATAGGCTTCTTCGTCGAGCGTCCCGGCGGCGATCAGAACCCGATCGGCGCCGGTCGCCAGCCGCACGGCGCGCTGTTCCGCCGCCGCGAGAATCCGGGCGGGCAGATGCCGGCGCAGGCAATCGAGTTCGGGAAAGCCTTGGCCGCAGTCGCCGGTTTCCGGGCCGGTAGCCCAGAGATCGGCCGCGCCGGCCAGCGAAGGATCAATGGACGGGCTGCCGGCCCGTGAACCCGCCTCCTGGGCATCCCCGCGCGCAAACAGCTCCTCCGGGCGGGCCACGGCCGCCCCGGTCCGCACGTCAGTCCCCATAACCCCCACCCGTACGCAACTCTACACAACCAATTATAGCCCTGTTTCAACCATACAGCGAGTCCGGAGGTATGTGGCGGCCGGCGGGCAGGGTCTCAGGGTCCCCGGTTGGCCCGCCCGGCCGAGCGGTGCTAATAGGCGGCCATGGCAAATTTCATGACCACCTACCTCGTCCCCATCGCCATCGCGGCAGTGGGCATTGTCCTGCTGCTCGGCCTCGTCAACATGATGCGCGGCGGCTCGCCCAACCGGTCGCAAAAGCTGATGCGGCTGCGGGTCCTGCTGCAATTCGTCGCCATTATCGTCATCATGGCGGCGATCTGGATCGTCCGGGGTTAGGCTGATCTGGGCAGGGGGACAAAATGGTCGTTCTCAACCGCATCTACACCCGCACCGGCGACGATGGCACCACCTCGCTGGGGTCGGGGGCGCGCATCAAGAAATACGACCTGCGGGTCGAGGCCTACGGCACCGTCGACGAGGTCAACGCCACGCTTGGGCTGGTGCGCTTGCACACCGCCGGCGACCCGGCCCTTGATAAAGCCTTGAGCCGCATCCAGAACGACCTGTTCGACGTCGAGGCCGACCTCTGCCTGTCGGAAAAAGGCCCCGGCGGCGCCCGGTTGACCGTCACCGATGTCCAGGTCGCCTGGCTCGAGGCCGAGATCGACCGGCTCAATGCCGAGCTGGCGCCGCTGAAATCCTTTATCCTGCCCGGCGGCAGTCCCGCCTCGGCCTATCTGCACCTGGCGCGCACGGTCTGCCGGCGCGCCGAGCGCATCATGGTCGCCCTGATGGACCAGCCCGGCGAGGCGGTGTCGGCGCCGTCGCTGAAATACGTCAACCGGCTGTCCGACTACCTGTTCGTCGCAGGCCGCTATGCCAACGACAAGGGCATGGCCGACGTTTTGTGGATGCCGGGGCAGAATCGCTGACAATTGGGGCCGATCTATCCGCTGCGCCGCAGCACAAACGTTGACAGGCCAATGGCGCAGCCTTTAGCTACCGGCCGCCTACCTTTAAAAACGACCCGGCAGGGATCAATACGATGAAAATTCTGGTGCCCGTGAAGCGGGTCGTCGATTACAACGTCAAAATTCGCGTCAAGCCGGATGGCTCCGGCGTTGAACTCGCCAACATCAAGATGTCGATGAACCCGTTCGACGAGATCGCCGTCGAAGAGGCGATCCGTCTGAAGGAAGCCGGCAAGGCGACCGAAATCGTTGTCGTGTCGATCGGCCCGGCGCAGGCCTCCGAAACCATCCGTACCGCGCTCGCCATGGGCGCCGACCGCGGCATCCTGGTGAAGGCTGACGGCATCGTCGAGCCTTTGGCGGTGGCGAAAATTCTCAAAGGCATTGTCGCGGCGGAAACGCCCGGCCTCGTCATTCTCGGCAAGCAGGCGATCGACGACGATTCAAACCAGACCGGCCAGATGCTCGCCGCGCTGCTCGGCTGGGCGCAGGGCACCTTCGCCTCGAAGATCGCCATCGATGGCGACAGCGTTTCGGTGACGCGCGAAGTCGACGGCGGTTTGCAGACCGTCAAGTTGAAAGCGCCGGTGATCGTCACCACCGATCTGCGCCTCAACGAGCCGCGCTACGCGAGCCTGCCGAACATCATGAAGGCGAAGAAAAAGCCGATCGAGGAAAAGACCGCGGCGGATTACGGCGTCGATACCAAGCCGCGCCTTGAAGTGATCAAGACCAGCGAACCGGCCGGCCGCAAATCCGGCGTCAAGGTCGGCTCGGTCGCCGAACTTGTCGCCAAGCTTAAAGACGAAGCGGGAGTCATTTAGGATGACGAAGCTTCTTGTCGCTGAATTTATTTCTTCGTCATGGCCGGGCATAGACGTCCAAAGGACGGCGTCCTTTCGGACGCCTATGACCCGGCCATCCACGACTTTCTTTGCGGCCAAGACGTGGATGCCCGGCACAAGGCCGGGCATGACGTGTTTGTGCGCGGGAGTAATCTGATCATGGCCACGCTTCTTCTCGCCGAGCACGACAACAAGTCGCTGAAAGATGCCACCACCAAGGCGCTCACCGCCGCCAAGGCTTTGGGCGGCGACGTCCATGTTCTGGTCGCCGGCAAGGATGCCAAGGCGGCGGCCGACGCCGCGGCCAAGCTCGATGGCGTTGCCAAGGTTCTGCTCGCCGATGCCGCTGCTTACGAACATCATCTCGCCGAACCTCTGGCGGCTTTGATCGTGTCGCTCGCCGGCTCTTACGACGCCATCGTCTCGGCCGCGACCACCAACGGCAAGAATGTCATGCCGCGCGTCGCCGCTCTGCTCGATGTCATGCAGATTTCCGAAATCACCAAGGTGATTGCGCCCGACACTTTCGAGCGGCCGATCTATGCCGGCAACGCCATCCAGACCGTCAAATCGCTCGACGCCAAGAAAGTCATCACCGTGCGCACCTCGACCTTCGCCGCGGCGGGTGCCGGCGGCTCCGCGCCGGTCGAGAACGCAACCGCCGCCGCCGATCCGGCTTTGTCGTCTTTCGTCGGCGAGGAGTTGTCGAAGTCGGATCGTCCCGAACTGACCTCGGCCAAGATCATCATCTCCGGCGGCCGCGCCATGCAGAACCGCGAGAACTTCACGACCTATATCGAGCCGGTCGCCGACAAGTTAGGGGCGGCGATGGGCGCCTCGCGCGCCGCGGTCGATGCCGGCTATGCGCCGAACGACTGGCAGGTCGGCCAGACCGGCAAGGTGGTCGCGCCCGATCTCTACATCGCCGTCGGCATTTCCGGCGCCATCCAGCATCTCGCCGGCATGAAGGACTCGAAGGTCATCGTCGCCATCAACAAGGACGAGGAAGCGCCAATCTTTGCAGTCGCCGATTACGGCCTGGTCGCCGATCTTTATACGGCGCTGCCGGAATTGGCCGTGGAATTGGGCAAAATCGGACGTTAAGTGCTTTCGTACAGCGTGGTGGCGCGCAAGTTCGGTTCGTCGTAAAAGAGCGAAGCAATTTCGCATCGATCGGATAAAATGATGGCGGTCAATATTCAGACGATTGGCGTGGTCGGCGCGGGGCAGATGGGCAACGGCATCGCCCATGTCTGCGCGCTCGCCGGGTTCGACGTGATGTTGAACGACGTCGCGCCCGACCGCATCAAGGCCAGCCTCGCCACCATCAACGGCAACATGGCCAAGCAGGTCGCCAAGAAGCTGATCACCGAGGATGAGCGAAAGGCGGCCTTGTCGCGCATCAAGGCGGCGGAAAAATACGACGATCTGGCGACCTGCGATCTGGTGATTGAGACCGCGATCGAAAAGGAAGAAGCCAAGCGCAAGATCTTCTCCGAGCTGTGCGCCTCGCTCAGGCCGGAAGCCATCATCGCCACCAACACCTCGTCGATCTCGATCACGCGGCTGGCGTCATCGACCGATCGTCCGGAACGCTTCATCGGCATTCATTTCATGAATCCGGTGCCGCTGATGGAGCTGGTCGAGGTCATTCGCGGCATCGCCACCGACGACTCGACCTTCGAGGCGAGCAAGATTTTCGTGCGCAAGCTCGGCAAGCAGATCGCTGTGTCGGAAGATTTCCCGGCCTTCATCGTCAACCGCATCCTGCTGCCGATGATCAACGAGGCGATCTACACGCTGTATGAAGGCGTCGGCAACGTCGAGGCGATCGACACCGCCATGCGGCTCGGCGCGCATCATCCGATGGGGCCGCTCGAACTCGCCGACTTCATCGGCTTGGACACCTGCCTGTCGGTGATGCAGGTGCTGCACGAAGGCCTGGCCGATTCAAAATACCGGCCGTGCCCGCTGCTGGTGAAATATGTCGAGGCCGGCTGGCTCGGCCGCAAGACCCAGCGCGGCTTCTACGACTATCGCGGCGAAAAGCCGGTGCCGACGCGGTGATGACCTGCCCCGGACGCGCCGCGGCATGAAATGCCGCCGCGCAGAGCCGGGGCCGTTCCATATTCCGAAACCGTAACGATCCCGGTTCTGCGGCGCACCGTTCACTGCGTTCACGCTGCGCCGCGCCCGGGACAGGGCTTACATCACCTTCGCCAGATTGAGCACCGCCAGCGCGGCGATCGACAGCGTCGTCAGCGATTGGCCGACCTTGCGACCCGCGCCCGCGACATCCGTCGTCCACATGCCGGCGGTTTGAATCAGGCGTCCGGCGACCAGCGCGATGCCGACGATGTGCAGCGCCCAATGCCAGCCGCCGTTGACTTCGTAGATCGCCATCAGCACCACCGCGATCGGAACGTATTCGATCGCGTTGGCATGCAGGCGGATCATGCGCAGCATCTGCGGGTTGCCGCCGTCGCCGAGCGAGATCCGCAGCTTGACGCGGTGCATGGTGACGTTGACGCCGAGCGCCAGAATAATGAGCGCGAGAATGGCGGCGTAGATGGCCGTAATCGAGAGCGTCATGTCATCCCCCTGCTTGTCTATTGCACCAAGTCTAGCCGATGCCGTCGCTGCTTACATCGGCAAAGGCGTGATCCAGCCGATGCCGGCGCCGCCCGGTTCGGTGAGAATGGCGATGCGCCCGATATTGGGAACGTCGAAAATCGGCCGCATCAATTTGGCGCCGAGCGCCAGCGCCTTCTTCACCCGCGCATCGACGTCGTCGACGGCGATGTAGGACAGCCAGCCTTCCGGCACACTGGCCCATTGCGGGCCTTCGGCCGGAAAGATGCCGCCGATGCGCACATCGCCCAATTTGACGATCCAGTAAGTGTCGCCGCCGGCGCCGGGCATGGCGTCGTAGGTCCAGCCCATGACCTCGGCGTAGAACTTTTTCGCCTTGGCGACATCGTGCGTCACCAGTTCGTTCCAGACAAAATTGCCGTGTGCCATTTACGCCTCCACAAAGTTTGCGAGCCGATCCATGATCGCGGTCCAGCCCTTGTTGTGATTATCGCGCGCGGTCTCGTCGAAGAACTGCTCGTGTTGCAGCGTCATCAGGCTGCCGTCGCCATCCGGTTTGATGGTCACGGTCACCAGCGATTCACGTTCCGGCGTCGATATCCACGCCCAGGTGAAAACCACCTTTTCGTTCGGCACGATCTCGCGATAGACGCCGCTGACATTATGCTCATCGTCGGGCACCACCATCTTGATGTGATAGCGGCCGCCGACGCGCAGATCGTTCTCAACCTCACAGCGGATGATGGACGGCGGTCCCATCCAGCGCATCATTTTTTCCGGGTCGGTCCAGGCGGCGAAAACTTTTGCCGGGCCGGCGTTGAAGCGGCGCTTGATGGTGAGACTTGGTTTGACGGCGGTGGCTGTGGACATGCTTCTTCCTCCTCCAAAAACGCGGCGAGTTGATCGAGACGTTGGTTCCAGAACCGCTGGTAGCGGTTGAGCCAGTCGTTCGCTTCCTGCATGGGCCCGGCCTCCAGCCGGCAGGAGACGATGCGGCCGTTCTTTTCGCGCGCGACCAGGCCGGCGGCGGCCAGCACGTCGAGATGTTTCATCACCGCCGGCAAGGACATGGCGAAGGGTTCGGCCAGTTCGCTGACCGAAATGGCGTCGGTTTCGCTCATCCGCGCCAGCAGGGCCCGGCGTGTCGGGTCGGCCAAAGCGGCGAAGGTGCGGTCGAGGCTCGCGGGTGAATAGTAAACCATATGGTTAAGTATAGGCCGGGCCGTGCCCGCGTCAAGGGGCCGCGGCGCAATCTAAGTGTCCGTTAACTTTACGCGCTTAGCGTCATCTCAAACTTGGGCCCAGAAATGATCAGCAGCAGCTACGGATATTCATCGTCTCAGACTGGCGTCAGTTCGACCGGCGCTGCGGTCCTTAAGCAGTCACAAAGTACAAGTTCGAAAGTTTCATCCTTAATGGCGACCTCGATATCGGGCGCATCCACGGCCTCACCTTTCCAGGACGCCGCACTGAGCAATATTTCGAGCGCGGCGAAGCTCGCTGTGAAGGCGGCGATGAGCCGTATCAACGCGCAGAAAAAGGCTCAGAGCGAATCGCTTATCAAGCAGATCGACAGCGCGCAGGCGTCCGTCAATAAGGCCAGCATCGCCGCCAAGCTGAAACAGAAATATTACGTCTACACCCTGCCGCCGGTGGTCCTGGTTGATACGTCGACGACGACCGCCGACACCGGCACCACCACCGACACCACAGCCTAAGGGCCTTTTCAGCCTTTCAAAGCCGCCTCGATCAGCTTGACCGCGTCGTCGCTCGCCCATTCGGCGGGCCCGGCAATGGTGCCGATTTCGCAGCCTTGCGGGTCGATCAGCACGGTTGTCGGCATGCCTAGAGCGCGGCCGGCTGACTTCAAATCCTGGAAGGTCTTGGCGTTCGGATCGGCGTAATATTTCAGCCCGCTGATGCCGACTTCCTTGAGCCAGGCTTTCGGCTTGTCCGGGTCGCGGGTGTCTATATTGACCGTGACCACCTCGAAGTTAGGCCCGCCGAACTTCTTTTCCAGCGCTTCGAGCGACGGCATTTCCTTGCGGCAGGGCACGCACCAGGTGGCCCACAGGTTGAGCAGCACGGTGCGGCCGCGCCAGTTATCCAGCGCCAGCGGTCGTCCGTCGGCGTCCTGGAAAGCGAGGTTGGGCACCTTGAGCGGGCTCTTGGCGACAATGACCGCGGCAACTTCCCCGGTCGCCAGCGGGGCGATTTTCGCCGCCAGGGCGACCGCCGGCCGGCAAATAACGTCCTTTGCCATGTCCTTGGGCGGCCCGCCGAACAGATTGCCTGTCAGGGCTGCTATCCCGTATACCCCGGCCAGACCGACCGCGACGCCTGCGAGTCCACCGATGAGGACGAGGACGAGCCGCCTGATGGCGGGTTTTCTGGACGGGCGTTCGGTCATGCGCGGCGAAACCTTAAGGTCAAGATCGGCGATAAGAGCAGGACGATGAGCAACAAAATGTGGGGCGGGCGTTTCGCGTCCGGCCCCGACGCCATCATGGAGGAAATCAACGCCTCCATCGACTTCGATCGGCACTTGTACCGTCAGGACATCGCCGCGTCCAAAGCCCATGCCGACATGCTGGCCAAGCAAGGCATCATTGCGGCGGACGATGCGAAAAACATCGCCAAGGGCCTGGACACGATTTTGTCAGAGATCGAGGGCGGCACTTTCACCTTCAAGCGCGCGCTCGAAGACATTCATATGAACGTCGAGAGCCGGCTGACCGATCTCATCGGCCCGTCGGCCGGCCGCCTGCACACCGCGCGCTCGCGCAACGACCAGGTGGCGACCGATTTCCGGCTGTGGATGCGCGATACGATCGACACCATCGACGCCGCGCTCGCCGCCTATCAGCTGGCGCTGGCCGAGAAGGCGCTTGAGCACGCCGGCACGGTGATGCCGGGCTTCACCCATTTGCAGACGGCGCAGCCGGTGACCTTCGGGCATCATCTCTTGGCTTATGTCGAGATGACCGCGCGTGACCGTGGCCGCTTCGCCGACGCGCGCAAGCGGCTCAACGAAATGCCGCTCGGTTCGGCCGCGCTCGCCGGCACGTCGTTCCCGCTCGACCGCGACATGACGGCCAAGGCGCTCGGCTTCGACCGGCCGGCGGCCAATTCGCTCGACGCCGTCTCCGACCGCGACTTCGCCATGGAGACTTTGGCGGCGGCGTCGATTGCCTCGGTGCATCTGTCGCGCTTTGCCGAGGAAATCGTGATGTGGACCTCGCCGCTCGTCGGCCTGGTCAAGCTGTCCGACAAGTTCACCACCGGCTCTTCCATCATGCCGCAGAAGCGCAACCCGGACGCGGCCGAACTGGTGCGCGGCAAGACCGGCCGCATCATCGGCGCGCTCAACGGCATTCTCATCGTCATGAAGGGATTGCCGCTCGCTTATGCCAAGGACATGCAGGAGGACAAGGAAGGCGTCATGGACGCTTTGTCCGCTTTGTCGCTGTCGATCGCGGCGATGACCGGCATGGTCGGCGATCTCGTGCCCGATGCCGCCAAGATGAAGAAGGCGGCCGGCGAAGGCTATGCCACCGCCACCGATCTCGCCGACTGGCTGGTGCGCACCTTGAAAATCCCGTTCCGCGACGCGCACCACATCACCGGCCGCATCGTCGCCAAGGCGGCGGCCGATGGCGTCGCCCTGCACAAGGTGTCGCTCGCCGAGATGCAGGCGATCGAGCCCCGCATTGTCGACGGCGTCTTCGACGTGCTGTCGGTCGACAAGTCGGTGAAAAGCCGGGTCAGCTATGGCGGCACCGCGCCGAAGAACGTCAAGGCGCAGGCCAAGAAGTGGCTCAAGAAACTGGAGAAAGAGAAGTCTTAATGATGTGTCCGTCATCCTGATCGGGGTGACGGCACGGGCAATCATGGCGGTGCGGTAATTGTTGCATCTGCTCGTTTGATTTTAATATCAATTCTGATATAATCACCATATGAAACCCGTCGTCTTTCTCGGGGATTCACTGGATCGGTTGCGCACCTTTCCCGAACGGGCGAGGCGGAATTCAGGATATCAATTGCATCGGGTCCAGCGCGGTCTCGATCCGGACGATTGGAAGCCGATGGCTACGATTGGCCATGGCGTTCGCGAAATTCGCGTGAAGGATACGAGCGGGGACTATCGCATCGTGTTCGTCGCTAACTTGGCCGATGCCGTCTATGTCTTGCATGCGTTTCAGAAGAAGACGCAGCGCACGTCAGCCCGCGATCTCTTGTTGGCGCAGGCGCGGTTTAAGGAACTGAAGCACGGAGAGGCGCGATGAAGAAGCGGCGTTTCGCAAGTGTATGGGATGCGATCGAGCCGGCGCGAGGCGAGGTCGTCAATATGAAGGCTAGGTCGGAAATGATGATTGCAATCCGTGAGACTGTGGCGGGGTGGGGGCTCACTCAGACCGCTGCCGCCAAGCGGCTCGGGCTCACGCAACCGAGGATGAACGACCTGTTGCGGGGCCGTATTGACAAATTCAGTCTCGACACGCTGATGAACCTTGCCACGCGCGCCGGTCTTGCGGTTCGGGTTGAGGTTGTTCGGCCTGCGGCGTAAGGCGTAGGCGAAAAAATGGCTGCGCAATTTGGAAAAGTGAAGTCCGACGAGCCGAAAATGGGCCGGCTGAAAGGCGGCGCCAATACCGAGGCCGAGGCCGAGAAGCTGTCGCTGGCGCAGCTGGAATTGCTGGTCGAGGGCGCCGAATGGCGGCTTAACGCCGCCTCCAATTCCAACGACCGCAAACAGGCCTTCAAGCGGCTGACCTGGCTGGAAGCCCAGCGCGAGCGCCTGCACGGCATCGAGGCCCCGGACCGGCGCATGCCGGGCCGGCAATCCGCGATCGAATGACCCGATTTCGCCTTTTATCCCTGTTTTGCTAAGATGACCGCCGCCCTGGAGATCAACAGCTTGCCCTCATTCCGCGCTCCCCCGCTTCTGCGTCTCGCCGCGATCGGCGTGCTGGTCGCCGCACTTGGCCTTGCCTCGTGCGGCCGCAAGGGTCCGCTCGACCCGCCGCCCGGCGCGTCGCTCGACGGCGTCGCCCAGCCGAACATGCCGGACATGATGAGTTCGACCGGACGCACGGCGCCGATCGGTAGCGAGACCGTCGACGGCTATACCGGCGTCGGTCCGGATGGTCAGCCGGTGGCGCCGAAAGGCCCGCAGAAACGCATCCCGCTCGACGTCCTGCTCAACTGAGCGCGCTGGTCGCTTCCCAAGATTTAGAATGTTGGTGTGATGCATTACTTCGATTATCGCGGCGGCGTCCTGCATGCCGAAGCGGTGAACCTCAACGACCTCGCGGACACGGTCGGCACGCCGTTCTACTGCTATTCGACCGCCACGCTCGAGCGCCACTACAAGGTGTTCGCTTCCGCCTTCGCCGATGTCGATGCTCTGGTCTGCTACGCCATGAAGGCGAATTCCAACCAGGCCGTCATCAAGACGCTCGCGAAGCTCGGCGCCGGCGCCGACGTCGTTTCCGAAGGCGAGTTGAAGCGTGCGCGCGCAGCCGGCATTCCGGCCGACAAGATCATGTTCTCGGGGTTGGGCAAGACCGCGCGCGAACTTGAGCTGGCGATCGACGAGAACATTCTCTGCATCAATGTCGAGTCCGAGCCGGAACTCGCGCTGCTGTCGCAGATCGCCGCTTCGAAAGGCCGCACGGCGCACATCTCGGTGCGCGTCAATCCGGACGTCGACGCCAAGACGCATCACAAGATCGCCACCGGCAAGGCCGAGAACAAGTTCGGCATTCCGATCAGCCGGGCGCGCGAGGTCTATGCGCACGCGGCGACGCTGCCGGGCGTCAAGGTCGCCGGCGTCGACATGCATATCGGCAGCCAGATCACTGATCTGGACCCATTCGGCAATGCCTTCGCGCTGCTCGCCGATTTCGTGCGCGAATTGCGCGCCGACGGCCACACGATTTCGCACGTCGATCTCGGCGGGGGCTTGGGCATTCCGTATCGCGACGACAACGAGCCGCCGCCGCTGCCGGACGCCTATGCCGCGGTGGTCAAGCAGGCGACGCGCGATCTCGGTTGCCGTCTCATCTTCGAGCCGGGCCGGTTGATCGTCGGCAATGCCGGTATTCTGGTGACGCGGGTCTTGTTCGTGAAGCACGGCGAGGCGAAGAACTTCGTCGTCGTCGACGCGGCGATGAACGACCTCATTCGCCCGACACTTTACGATGCGCATCACGAGATCTGGCCGGTCAATGAGCCGGCCGCGTCATCGCGCCGCATCAAGGCCGATGTCGTCGGCCCGGTCTGCGAAAGCGGCGATTTCCTCGCCAGGGACCGCGATCTGGCGGAACCGGCCGATGGCGCTTTGTTGGCGGTGATGACGGCCGGCGCCTATGGCGCGGTGCAGGCCGGAACCTACAATACCCGCGCTCTGGTGCCGGAAGTGCTGGTCAACGGCGCGCAATGGGCCGTTGTGCGGCCTCGCCTTGAAGTCGACCAATTGATTGCGCTCGATAGGCTGCCCGGCTGGCTTTAGGCGCAAAGTTGGCCCAATGCCGCGGATGTGACGTGGCTTGAGAATTGCCTGCATGTTAGCGTCGGGCTAGGCGAGATTCTCCTCGAGTCCGGCACGGAGCGGCTTTTGGACGAATTGAACGATCAGGATCAGGCGCGGCCGCCTTCGCCCCGGCTTATGCTGGGGCGCGCGATCAAGCGCGCCCGTGGCAGCCTGTTCTGGGAACGGCTGTGGCCGGCGCTGGCCTCGCTGTCGGTCGCCATCGGATTTTTCCTGGCGCTGTCCTGGGCCGGCCTGTGGCTCGCGCTGCCGCCCTGGCCGCGCGCCATCGTTCTCGTCCTTGTGCTGACTGTTATCGCCGCCTCGGCGATCCCGCTGTTGCGCCTGCGCTGGCCGAGCGAGCATGACGCGCTCAGCCGGCTCGATCGCGGCAGCGGCCAGAAGCATCGCCCGGCCACCGCGCTCGCCGACGACATCGCCGCCAACCAAAACGATCCGGTCGCGCAGGCTTTGTGGCGCGCGCATATCGAACGCGCGCTGGTCTCGGCGCGCAAACTCAAGGCCGGCTGGCCGCGGCCGCGTTTGTCGTTGCGCGATCCGATGGCGCTGCGCGCGCTGACGTTCATTCTGGTCGTCGCCACCTTCGTTGCCGCCGGCGACGAACGGGTCAAGCGCATCGCCGCCGCCTTCGACTGGCAGGGCGTGGTGTCGCCGGCGAATTTCCGCGTCGATGCCTGGGTGACGCCGCCGCTCTACACCGGCCGTCCGCCGGTGATGCTGCCGGGCCTGCGTCCCGGCGACACCGCGCAGAACGCCGCCGAGCCGGTCGCGGTGCCGGCCGGCAGTCAGTTGGTGATCCGCGCCACCGGCAAAGTCAGTTTCGACATCGTCCGCGCCGGCGGCGTCGAAGAAGCGCCGCCCGATGCCAAACCGTCCGATAACAAGGCGTCGCTGCCGGCCGGCACCGAGGAGCGCCGCTTCGTCATCAAGGGCGACGGCTCGGCGACCTTGCGCGGCGTCGGCCGCACCAATCCGGTCTGGACCTTCAGCGCTATACCCGACCGCGCGCCGAACATTTCGCTGATCAAGGAGCCGGAGCGGCAGGCGCGCGGCGCGCTGCGGCTCGACTATCGCATGGACGACGATTACGGCGTCGTCGAAGCCAAGGCGACCTTCGCGCTCAAGGAGCCGCCTGCCGGTGGCCAAGGAAGCGTTAAAGAGCGCCGCCCGCTTTATACGTCGCCGGATTTTCCGCTGACCCTGCCGCAGGCGCGCGCCCGCGCCGGCATCGCGCAGACCACGCAGGACCTGACTGAGCATCCTCTGGCCGGCGCCGAGGTCATGCTGACCTTGATCGCGCGCGACGAGGCCGGCAATGAAGGGCGCAGCGAAGCGACCGAAGTGCTTCTGCCGCAGCGCATTTTCGTCAAGCCGGTGGCGCGCGCGCTGATCGAGCAGCGCCGCATTCTGGCGCTCGACGCCAATGACAAGCCGCTGGTGCTGACCGCGCTCGACGCGCTGACCATCGCGCCGGAACGCTTCACGCCCGAACTCGGTCTCTATCTCGGCCTGCGCTCGCTGTTCTACGATCTGCGCAACGCCAGAAGCGACGACGCGCTGCGCGACGTCGTCGCCCGCATGTGGGCGATGGCCTTGCAGATCGAGGACGGCAATGTCTCGCAGGCCGAACAGGCGCTGCGCCAGGCGCAGGATGCGCTGCGTCAGGCGCTCGAGCGCGGCGCCAGCGACGAAGAACTCAAAAAGCTGATGGATAATCTGCGCGCCGCCATGGACAAGTTCATGCAGGCGCTGGCCGAGGAGGCGCGCAAAAACCCGCAGGCGCTGTCGCGCCCGCTCGACAAGAATACCCGCGTGCTCAGCCAGCAGGACCTCAAGAGCATGATGGACCGGCTCGAGCAGATGGCGCGCTCGGGCAACCGCGACGCCGCCAAGCAGTTGCTCGATCAGTTGCAGTCGATGATGGAAAACCTGCAGACGGCGCGGCCCGGCGCGCAGGGCGAGGACGGCGACGACGACATGAATTCGGCGCTCGACGAACTCGGCGACATGATCCGCAAGCAGCAGCAGTTGCGCGACAAGACCTTCAAGGAAGGTCAGGATCAAAGGCGCGATCGGCAGCGCGGTCAGCGCGGCCCGAACCAGCAGATGGGCGAGTTGAAGCAGGATCAGCAGGCGCTGAAGGATCGGCTCAACAAATTGCTTGAGCAGTTGAAGCAGCGCGGCATGGGCCAGAAGGGTCAAGGCGAAAAAGGCGAGAAGGGCCAGGGTCAGGGCGAGCAGGGCGACGAGATGGGCGAACTCGGCGGCGCCGGCGAGGCCATGGGCGAGGCCGAAGGCGCGCTCGGCGAAGGCGATGCCGATGGCGCGGTCGACGGGCAGGGCCGCGCGCTCGAGGCGATGCGCAAGGGCGCGCAAGGTCTGGCGCAGCAGATGCAGCAAGGTCAGGGCCAGGGTCAGGGCATGGGCCCGGGGCCGGGTCAGCCCGGCCGCAACGGACGCCAGCGCGCCGAACAAGGCACCGATCCGCTCGGCCGGCCGATGCGCGGCCGCGAATATGGCGACGACACCACGGTGAAAGTGCCGGGCGAGATCGACGCGCAACGCGCGCGCCGCATTCTCGAGGAATTGCGCAAGCGCTTCGGCGAATCCATGCGCCCGCAGTTGGAGCTCGATTACATCGAGCGGCTGCTCAAGGATTTTTAGGCGACATCGTCGTCCCCGCCATAGCCGTCCGAAGGACGGCGTCGCTTCGCGCTGCCTATGCCGGGGACCCAGCCCTTAATCGCAGCTAATCAAGAAAGAGCTGGATGCCCGCCTTCGCGGGCATGACGGCCTGTAGGGTGGGCTTAGGCGCGGAACGCGCCGAGCCCACCTCTTGCATTTGCAAACGTTAGCGGTGGGCTTCGCTTCGCTCAGCGCCACCCTACGAAGCCGGCGTTGCCTTGCCTGCTTCGCTTTAAATTTGAACCCCGGGATTATAGGTCCCCGCCTGCGCGGGGACGACAAACGATTGCGCCATGCCCCTAAACCCGCCGCCGATTCGTCGGGCGATCGAAAGCGGTCAGTGCAAATCCACGTAACCTGGCGAAAATCAAAAAACTAACAGCTTTATCAACACGCTAGATATAGTGGCTAATTTGGAAAGCGGGTCTAGACCGAACGTCTATATGTTGTGTCAGGCCGTTTAAATGGGCCATCAGTTGTCAAGATTTTGTGTCTCGTCGCGTTGATTTATCCAAAGGAACTGGGCATAAGAAAAACGCCTCGTCCGTGAGGGCGAGGCGTCTTTGATAGCGAGTAATTTATCAAGGATTCGGTGGACCGGTAGCTGAACTGGAAGATCACCCCTGATCGCACAGCACCCGATTTGTAATCGGGAGAATGTTGGTTCGAGTCCAACCCGGTTCGCCAACTTTATGGGCTCCCTCGTAAGAGGGGGCCCTTTTTCTTTAGCGAACAAACCCCGTATGAGTCGATTCGCTTTTCGTTTATAGGTGTACGACAATGTCCTGACATTGCCAATACATTGTGAACGCAATGTGTGTAGAGGGCGACACCATGGCAGAGAATACACAATTTTCAATCACACTTCCTAATCAAGCAATTGAAATGATTGAGGATTTGATTGAGACCGGCTTGTACGGCGCCAATCGGGCCGAGGTGTCTCGTTCCCTCATTCTTGGCCGCCTTGAGCAATTGGTGAACGGACAAACTCTGGTGACAGCCCGCCGAACTCGTAATCGAGCAGATGCCTAATGCGGCGAACCGCGCCAAGTTGACTTCCCCCTTGACTGCATAAATCCCTAGGACTATATACGCGGCTATCCCGTCCCATCTACGAGGGGCGTTTGATCAGCGTCGTCAGATGCTGGGGCGGGGAGCGGTGGCTGGTCGGGGCGTTGGAGATGCGACGCAAACACCCGGCCGGCGGTCCAAGCCGCTTGGTCCCGATGCGCCAGCCGCGCATCACTGGGGCGGATTGGCGCGTGGCCAAAGGGGCAGAAGCCTTCGGCCGTCGGAAAGCTCGATACCAGGGCCGACCGGCACCAAAGGCGAGGTAGCAACCTCACTACGCGTTTTGAAACCCCGCAGCGGTGGATAGGCATTTCCTAAAGAAAGAGGAAGACTGAAAAGGTCAGTCCACCGGGGGCCCAGCGGAGCAAACCTATAAACATCGCGCGCGGGACGCCGGGGATCCGGCAGTTTCGTGGTGACTAACCTGCGTACTTACTTAGCAACTTACGCAGGGCTGCGGAGCCGTCGTGGCTCCGGCGTTCCGCGCGCCCTCGTTTCATGAGGGAGCAAGACGGAAGGCACTTTCAAGCGACGGCCTGCCCGGGGCCGCAAAGAATACGGGCGATGACGCATGTCTGCGTCTCTTTACCCTCCCCTGGAGGGGGACGGTCGCGAGCGATAGCGAGCGGGGTGGGGTGAAACCCACGCGCAAGGAAGTCACCCCACCCCGACTGCTCTCGCTTCCGCTCAAGCAGTCGACCCTTCCCCTCCAGGGGAGGGTGAAGAAAGACACCCGCTGTTTGAAAATAAAATCGGTGGCAGCGCGCCGCCTACTTCGCGCCGCTCGCCGCGTCCTGCGCGGTGAAGAAGCGCACCATCAAATCGGTGGCGTCGGCCGGCGGCGCGGCCAGCCGGCTCTGGAATTCCAGCCGTTCGCCGGGGCCGAGGAGGGTGCGGCGTGGCAGCGCGGTCCAGGTATAAACATCCTGCCCGGTGGCGTTGCGCGCGGCGAAGCGCAACCGCGGCACTTCGGTCGGCTTGCTCGCGGTGTTCACGATGTTGCCTTCGATGATCAGGATATTGACGCCGTCCTGCGCTTCCTTGGTGATCTTGACCTTGTCGAATTTCAGATTGCGCAGATTGACCGGCAGGCCGACCGCGGCGAACAGCGAGGCGGTCTGCGGCAGATAGCGCACCACTTCGCTGCGCGCGCCGATCAGCGCGACGTTGAAGGCAAACAGCACGAGGACCACCGCGGTCCAGCGCGACATGCGCTTGGATTGCTGGCGGCGCGCCTTCAGGCGTTCGCGGCGGGCGATATAGCTGTCAGCTTCGTCGCTATCGATCTCACCGCGCAAAGCGCCGCCGCGCAGCGACTCGGTGTAGGCGCCGTCGCTATGCAGCGATTCGGCATGCGGGTCGTGCTCGATCGGCGGCACCAGCGACGGACCGTCGGTGACGGCGAGGTCATGGCTGCTTGCTTGGCTGCCGTCTTGGGCGACGTCATTGCCGGCGTCCTGATCGTTTCGACCGTCGAAGTCTTCCTGGACGCTGTCGGGGCGGGGTGCGAGATCGCTGTTATGCGGCGCATCGTCGAACGGCGCCGGCGCGGTCTCCGAATCATAGGCCGGCGGAAAGCCGTCGGCCGGCGGCTCGTCCGGACGGTCGCTCTCGGCCGTGGCATTCATATCCGGCGGCGGGTTGGCGTTCGGCGGCGGCGATTGTTCGGCGTAGGGCTCGCCCGATTCGGCCTCCGCTTCGGCGATGACGCCATCCACGAAAGCCGTGACGCCGGAGCCGGGCTTGGCGGTGCCGGCAAACCAGGTCGTCTTGCAGCGCGCGCAACGCACGGCGCGCCCGTTCGGCCCGACCGAGGTCGGGTCAATCATGTAGGACGTCGCGCAGTTGGGGCAGACAATCAACATGGATATTGACGGCAACCTGACTTCGAGTGTCGCCCCGAACCTAGCAGCCGAGCGTTAATGGACTGGAAACCATGGCCGGGCACGGCGATAGCTTGGAAAGGCCCAATTCCCGGCCCTGTCCCGATGGCGGCGGTGTGATATTCCTGTAAAAGCAGGAATCTCAGGCGCAATCTGTGGGCTCCAGGCGTTTCCCGGCCGTTTCCGGCGGGTAACGGAGGTTTCGGGGCAAAAAGCGCGGGCGGCGTCGGGGATCATCTCGGGGTCAGGAAGACAATTGGTCGGAGACGGGCGTGGTCCGATTCGAAAACGTGGGTCTTCGGTATGGTCTCGGCCCGGAGGTGCTGCGCGACCTCACATTCCGTATCGAGCCGCATTCCTTCCAGTTTCTCACCGGCCCGTCCGGCGCCGGCAAGACCTCGCTGCTGAAGCTGTTGTTTTTGTCGCTCAAGCCGACGCGCGGGCTGATCACGCAATTCGGCCACGATGTGGCGACCTTGTCGAAGGACGCGGTGGCGACCTTGCGCCGGCGCATCGGCATCGTGTTCCAGGATTTCCGCCTGCTCGACCACATGACGACCTACGAGAACGTCGCGTTGCCGCTGCGGGTGATGGGCCGGCACGAGGACAGTTATCGCGACGAGGTCATCGAGCTGTTGCGCTGGGTCGATCTCGGCGAGCGGATGTGGGCCTTGCCGCCGGTGCTGTCGGGCGGCGAGAAGCAGCGCGCCGCGATCGCGCGCGCGGTGATCGCGCGGCCGCAATTGCTGCTCGCCGACGAGCCGACCGGCAATGTCGATCCGCCTCTGGCGCAGCGGCTGTTGCGGCTGTTCGTCGAGCTCAATAAGTCGGGAACCTCGGTGGTCATCGCCACCCACGACATCGCCTTGATGGACCAATACAATGCCCGCCGTCTGGTGCTGCATGACGGCCGGCTGCATATTTACGATTGAAGGCGTGCGGGAATTCAGATGACCGACGAAACGCAACAGGAATTGACGGCGCCGGCGCGTTTGCCGGGCGGCGGCAAGCCGCGTTTTGAAACGCCTCTGGTGCCGCGCAATTCCATTTCCGGCAGCGCGCTGATCGCGGTCGTCGCCATCATGACGTTCCTGGCATCGCTGACGACCGGCGCTGTGATGCTGGTGAACCAGGCCGCCAGCGAATGGGAATCGGACGTTGCCCGCGAGGTCACCATCCAGGTTCTACCGGCGCCCAATCGCGATGTTGACGCCACGGTCGAACGCGCCGCGGCGGTCGCCCGCGCCTTTAACGGCATCGACGACGTGCGCGTCTACAGCAAGGAAGAATCGGCGAAGCTTTTGGAGCCGTGGCTCGGCACGGGTCTGTCGCTCGCCGATCTGCCGGTGCCGCGCCTCATCGTGGTCAAGATAGCGTCGGGCGCAACACCGGATTTGCCGCAACTGCGCCGCATGCTGGCCGAGCAGGTGCCGGGCGCGATGCTTGACGATCACCGCGGTTGGGTCGACCGGATGCGCGCCATGGCCGGCACGGCGGTCGCCGTCGGTGTCGGCGTATTGCTGCTGATGTTCGCCGCGACCATTTTGTCGGTGACCTTCGCCACGCGCGGCGCGATGGCGACCAACAAGACGGTGATCGAGGTGTTGCATTTCGTCGGCGCCAAGAACCGATTCATCGCCGGCAATTTCCAGCGCCACTTTCTACTGCTCGGCCTGCAAGGCGGCGCCATTGGCGGCGGCGGCGCGATTTTGCTATTCGCGCTGGCGTCGATGATGAGTGGCTGGTTTTCCGGCACGGCCGGCGGCGATCAGACCTCGGCCATGTTCGGCACATTCTCGATCGGATTGGCCGGCTATGTCGGTGTGCTATGTCAGGTCGCGCTCACCGCGGTGGTGACGGCACTGACGTCGCGGCATACGGTCAACCGTACTTTGGAATCCATCGACTAGCGCATGACCCGGAAAAGTGGGAACCGGTTTTCCGATAAGATCATGCGCCAAGGAAAGATTTAATGTTCGCAGGTTTCGCCCGCTGGATCGGTTTTCTGACGATGACGGTGACACTCGCCGGCGGCCTTTTATTGACCGGCGGCTTTTTCTGGTTCGCCATGCAGATTTCCGGCGAGGAGGTCATCCTCGACCGCAAGGCCGACGGCATTGTGGCGCTGACCGGCGCCGCCTCGCGCATTCCCGACGCCATCGAACTGCTGGCCGCCGAGCGCGGCAAAAGGCTGCTGATTACCGGCGTGCATCGCGCCACCAGCGCCAGCGAAATCGCCCGGCTGACGCCGCTCTATTCCAAATATTTCACCTGCTGCATCGATCTCGACCGTTCGGCGCTCAATACGCTCGGCAACGCGCTCGAGACCAAGCGCTGGACGCGCGACCGCGGCTTCACCTCGCTGATCGTTGTCACGTCGAATTGGCATATGCCGCGTGCCATCGCCGAGATCGCCCACCAGCTTCCGGATGTCGCCTTGATCGCCTATCCTGTGATATCGGAAAAGGTGAAGACCGAACCGTGGTGGCAGAATCCGGACACCGCGCGCTTTCTGGTCGCGGAATACCTGAAATATCTTTTCGCGCTGTTGCGCATGCGCCTCGATCCCGATGGCGCCCTCTGAAGGACTTCAATGCCGTGCTGATCCTCGTGCGCTCGATTGTTTTCAATATACTGTTCTACCTGAACACGCTGATCCTGTTGATCATGGCGCTGCCGACGTTTTTTCTGCCTTATCGTGCGATCATCTGGGTGGCGAAGACCTGGGGCCGCATCAACCTTGTATTGCTGCGCGTCGTCGCCGGCATCAAGATCGAGGTGCGCGGTCGCGAAAAGATTCCGCGGGGCGCCATTCTGGTGGCGGCCAAGCATCAGTCGGCCTGGGAAACCTTCGCGCTGCTGCCGCTGTTCGACAATCCGGTTTTCATCGTCAAGCGCGAGCTGCAATGGATTCCGATCTTCGGTTGGCTGATGATCAAGGGCCGCATGGTGCCGGTCGACCGCAGCGCCGGATCGCAAGCACTGGCCGAGATGACCGAACGCGCGCGCATCGAACTCGCCGATAACCGTCAGCTCATCATCTTCCCGGAAGGGACGCGCCGGGCGGCCGGCGCCGAGCCGCGCTACAAGTTCGGCGTCGCGCAACTGTATGCCGCCGAAGGCGTTCCTTGCGTTCCGATCGCGCTGAATTCCGGGCTTTTCTGGCCGCGCCGCTCAATCCGCCGGATACCGGGAACGGTGGTCATCGAAATTCTCGATCCGATCCCGCCCGGCCTGGCAAAAGATGTTTTTTACAAGCGTTTGCAAAGCGATATCGAGACCGCGACGGTGCGGCTGATCGACAAAGGCCGCGCCGAGATCGCCGCGTCGTCCTAGCGGCTTTCGTGCGCACCCGCTTGGTGCGTGCCCTTAAGCTGCGCGGCGAGTTGATGCAGCCCGGCGTCGCGGACGCCGAGCGTTTCCAGCTCCTGCACCGCGGCCAGAACGTAATCGCGGCACGCGCCGGAGCGGCCATGGCCCTGCCGGCAATAATGCAGTTGTTCGGCGAGGCTAAGGCGACCGGCATATTGCTGATGGCCGCGATCCACCACATAGCAAAGCGCCTGGACGTTGCGCTGCGGATCGTCGTCGAGCCAGACCCGGCGCCAGGCCTCGACATAGACCATGGTCACCTGCTCGCGGGCGCGCAGATAGTCGATGACCTCGGTGCGCTTGTCGGCGGCGACCCGGTAGGCGATGCCGCGGCAATTGCCGCCGCGATCGAGACCGAGCACAAGGCCGGGCTTTTCCGGCGTGCCGCGATGCACGAATGAATAGACGCAGAGCGCGCGATGGGCGCCGACCAGGCGCGCCTTGCGCCGCTCGAGCGCGTCGAACCCCGGCCGCCACATCAGCGAGCCGTAGGCGAAGACCCAGAATTCGCCGGTGCTTTGACGACTATCGGTGCTCATGGCCGGTGTCGCCTACCAGCCTGAATGTTCCGGTGCAACCCGGCGGCATTGCGTCGCTTGCGTTCGGTCCCGATCTTGCGCAGAGAAGAGATTATAAACAAATGGCGTATAAACGCCTTATTCCGCAGGTTCTCACAGGTCCATGACGACAGTCTATCCCGCGCGCCGCACGGCCTGGCGTTACATCTCGCTCCTCCTTCTAGCCGCTGCCCTGTTCGGCGGCTGGAGCTGGTTCTGGGTCGCCGCCACCGGCAAGGCGCAGGCGACCGTCGAGGGCTGGCGCGCGCGCGAAGCCAAGGCCGGCCGGATCTATGCCTGCGGCTCGGAAAGTTTCGGCGGCTATCCGTTCCGTTTCGAGATGACTTGCGACGCAGCGTCGGCTCTCTTCCAGAGCAACCAGCCGCCGGTGGAGCTTAAGGTCCGCAACATCCTTGTTGCCGCGCAGATCTATCAACCGACTTTGCTGCTCAGCGAATTCCACGGGCCGCTCACCGTCGCCGCGCCGGGCCAGGCGCCGGCCCTCGTCGTCAACTGGAAGCTTTTCCAGTCGAGCGTGCGCGGTACGCCGGCGGCGCCGGAGCGCGTGTCGCTGGTCCTCGACAAGCCGGTCGTCGACAGCATGAGCACCGGCACTGCGCGCACATTGCTGCGCGCCAATCACATCGAAATACATGGCCGCCTCGCCGAGGGCTCGGTGCTGAGCCAGCCGGTGATCGACGTGGCGCTGCGCCTCGATGGCGCGGTGGCGCCGGATGTGCATCCGGCGTTGGCACAGCCGGTCGATGCGATGATCGACACGGTGCTGCGCGGGCTGAACGATTTTTCGTCAAAGCCGTGGTCGGAGCGCTTTCGCCAGATCCAGGCGGCTGGCGGGCGCATCGATGTGACGCAGGCGCGCGTGCAGCAAGGCGACATCATCGCGGTCGGCAGCGGCAGTGTCTCGATCAATCCAAATGGCCGGCCGCAGGGCCAGCTGCGCGTGACCATTGCCGGCCTCGAGTCGTTTCTCAAATTGATCGGCGCGCAGCAAATCGTGCAGGCTTCGCCGCAAGTCGACAAGCTGGCCGGCGTGCTCGACCGGCTGTCGCCCGGCCTCGGCAATGTCGCGCGCCAGCAGGTCGGCGCGAATTTATCGGCCGGCATCAATATGATCGGCGAGCAGACCACGCTGGAAGGCCAGCGCGCGGTGACGTTGCCGCTAAAGTTCGAGGACGGCCGGATGTTCCTCGGCCCGATCCCGCTCGGCGACGCGCCGGCGCTGTTCTAGGGTCAGTTGAGATCGCGATCCCACGGCGGTTCGGGCGCGAAGTGGTCGACGACAAAATCGATGAAGGCGCGCACTTTGGCGGCCGGATTCCGGTCCGGCAGATAAACCGCATAGATACCGCCGAGTTCTTCGGTCGGCTGATCCAGCGTCAGCTTGACGAGCGTACCGGCGCGCAGGTCGTCTGCCACGATAAAGGTCGGCTGGTAGATGACGCCCTGGCCGGCGATCGCCGCGGCGCGCAGCGCATCGCCATTGTTGGCGCGCAGGTTTCCCGCGACCGGCAAGGCGATCTCGGCCTTTGCGCCGAACATCCAGCGGCCGGCATTGCTGCGCTGGGATAAAGTGTAACCGAGGCAATTGTGATGGCTTAGCTCCGCCGCTGCGCGCGGCGTGCCGTGCGTCGCCAGATAGGACGGCGACGCGCAGACGACAGTGCGGCAGGGCGCGATACGGCGGGCGACCAGGCTTGAATCGCTCAGGCTGCCGATGCGGATGGCCAGGTCCCAGCCTTCTTCCGCCAGATTGACGTAACGGTCGATCAGGCCAAGGTCGATCGTCACTTGCGGATGCTGCCGCGTGAACGCCGAGAGCATGGGAGCGATCTGCCGGCTGCCGAACGAGACCGGCGCGTTGAGCCGCAGCTGGCCGCGCGGCTCGAACCGGTCGGCGGCCACCGCGCCGTCGGCGGCCTCGACGTCGGCGAGGATACGTTCGGCCGAATCAAGATAGAGCTGCCCGGCCTCAGTCAACGACAGTCGCCTGGTGGTGCGGTGAAACAGTTTGACGCCGAGCCGGGCCTCCAGCGCCGCGATGTGTTTGGTCACCATCGTCTGCGACAGGCCCACTGAGCGTCCGGCGGCAGAAAAGCTGCCGGCGGCGGCCACTTTGGCGAAAACCTCCATTCCGGTCAGGCGGTCGAGCATCGGCCCTATTTCACTCTATTGGTATGAAGTGTAATCCAATAAGACCATATTATAACACTAAGGGGAATGAGCGATATATGGGTCATCAAACAGGAGATTCCCATGATCGACACCCGGACCGCCCCCTACGCCGCACTGCTTTTGCGTGTTTCCCTCGGCGGGCTCTTTCTCAGCCACGCCGCCCTCAAATTCTTTGTTTTCACGCCGGCCGGAACAGCGGCCTTTTTCGGCAAAGTCGGCCTGCCGCCGGCTCTCGCCTACGTTACGATCGCCGCTGAAGTCGCCGGTGGCGTCGCACTCATTCTTGGCCTGTGGACCCGGCTCGCCGCTGTCTTGTTGATCCCGGTCCTGCTCGGCGCCATCTATACGGTGCACGGCTCGGCCGGCTTCTTCTTCGACAACGCCAATGGCGGCTGGGAGTACCCGGCCTTCTGGATCGTCGCTTTGCTGACCCAGGCGCTGCTCGGCGACGGCGCTTTCGCGCTCACCGCCGCGCGCAACGATCGTTCTGTCGGCGCTCTCGCCGGCAATTTTTCCCGTTAATCGTCGATGCGGGGCCGGCTCAGCCGGCCTCGCACGCACGGAGAACTATCATGACGCTTCCCAGCCTATTCCTGTCGCACGGCGCGCCGACCTTGCCGCTGACCGATACGCCGGCGCGCACCTTCCTGCAAAATGTGGGCGCGACGCTCGAACGTCCGAAAGCTATTCTGGTGATCTCGGCGCATTGGGAAACCGAGGTGCCGACCGTCAACGCGGTCGAGCGCAACGAGACCATTCACGATTTTCGCGGCTTCCCGCGCGCGCTCTACGATCTGCGCTATCCGGCGCCCGGTTCGCCGCAGCTTGCCGCACGCATTGCCGAGCAACTTCAGGCGTCCGGTTTTGCCTGCAACATCGATCGCAAGCGCGGGCTGGATCACGGCGCCTGGGTGCCGCTGCTGCTGATGTATCCGCAAGCCGACATACCGGTGCTGCAGCTTTCGGTGCAAACCCATCTCGGGCCGGAGCATCATCTTCGCATCGGCCGCGCTCTGGCCTCGTTGCGGCAGGAGGGCGTGCTGATTATCGGCAGCGGCAGCTTCACGCATGACCTGTCGGAATTCCGCGGTCACGAGGCCAATGACGCCGCGCCCGCCTGGGTCAACGGTTTTGCCGACTGGTTCGACGCAGCGCTTTCGAAGGGCGATATGCCGGCGCTCGTGGATTATCGGCGGATCGCTCCGTACGCGACCAAGAACCATCCGACCGAAGAGCACCTGCTGCCGCTTTACGCCGCGCTCGGCGCCGGCGGCGCGACAGCGGCGGCGACACGGCTGCACGCCAGTTCGACCTACAGCGTGCTGCGCATGGACGTCTATGCGTTCCAGCCGAAGAGCGAGTTGGCGCAAGCGAAGGTGGCGTAGCGCATGATCCCGAAAAGTGGGAACCGGTTTTCGGATAAGATCATGCGCAAGAAAAAAACTTACGCCTCGTCAGAGGCGTAAGGCTTCGGCAGCGGCTCGTGCGGCAGGTCGGGATGCGGGCGGCCGAAATCGGGCGCCGGTGAATCCTGGCCGATCTGCACGATGCCCTTGCGAATGGCGCGCGTGCGGGTGAAATGCTCAAACAAGGCGTCGCCGTCGTCCTTGCGGATCGCCTTGGTCAGCAGCGAAATATCTTCATTGAAGCGGCCGAGCATTTCCAGCACGGCGTCCTTATTGGCAAGGAAGACGTCGCGCCACATGGTCGGATCGGAAGCGGCGATGCGGGTGAAATCGCGGAAGCCGCCGGCGGAGAACTTCAGCACTTCCGAGCGCGTGACCGTTTCCAGTTCGTCGGCGGTGCCGACGATGGTGTAGGCGATCAGATGCGGCAGATGGCTGGTGACAGCCAGCACCAGATCGTGGTGATCCGGCGCCATCGTTTCGACATTCGCGCCGATCAACCGCCAGAACGCCGCTAGCTTTTCGACCGCGGCCGGGTCCTGCCCTTCCGGCGGCGTCAGAATGCACCAGCGATTGACGAACAACTCGGCGAAGCCGGCGTCGGGTCCGGAATATTCGGTGCCGGCGACCGGATGCGCCGGCACGAAATGCACGTTCCCCGGCAGATGCGGCGCCATATCGCGCACCACCGAGCCCTTGACCGAGCCGACATCGGACACGGTCGCGCCCGCCATCAGATGCGGGCCGATCGCCTCGGCGACCGGGCCGCAGGCGCCGACCGGAATGCAGACGATGACGAGGTCGGCGCCTTCAACGGCGGCCGCGGCCGTCTCGACCACCTGATCGGCCAGGCCCAGTTCGGCGACGCGCTTGCGCGTCGCTTCGGAGCGCGCGGTGGCGACGATCGAGCCAACCGCGCCTTGCGCGCGGGCCGCGCGCGCGATCGACGAGCCAATCAGGCCGACGCCGATGAGCGCGAGCCGGTTATAGAGCGGCGCCGGTTTGCTCACGCCTTGCGCTCCAGAAAATCCTTCAGCCCGGCGACGACCAGCCGATTGGCTTCCTCGCTGCCGATGGTCATGCGCAAGGCATTGGGCAAGCCATAGCCGGCGACGCGGCGCAAAATAATGCCGCGTCTCGTCAGGAATTCATCGGCGTCGGCGGCGGTCTTGCCTTGGGCTTGCGGGAAATGGATCAGCACGAAATTCGCCACGCTCGGCGTCACCTTGAAGCCGAGCTTTTCGATTTCCTGCGTGACCCAGCCGAGCCATTTGTTGTTGTGCGCGACGGATGCTTCGACATGCGCGGCGTCTTCGATCGCGGCAATGCCGGCCTTCATCGCCGGCGTATTGACGTTGAACGGATTGCGCACGCGATTTAAGGCATCGACGATGTGCGCCGGTCCGTAGAGCCAGCCGAGGCGCACCGCGGCGAGGCCATGGATCTTCGAGAAGGTGCGGCACATCACGACGTTTTCGGACGTGGCGACCAGTTCGATGCCGGCTTCGTAATCGTTGCGCTGGACGTATTCGGCGTAAGCCGCGTCCAAGACGAGAATGACATGCGGCGGCAGCGCCTGATGCAGGCGCTTGATCTCGTCGAAGGGCACATAGGTGCCGGTCGGGTTGTTCGGATTGGCGATGAACACCAGCCGCGTGCGCTCTGTCACCGCCGCGATCATCGCGTCGATGTCGGCGGTGTAATTTTTTTCCGGCACCTTGACCGGCTTGCCGCCGTGCCCGAGCGCGTAGATCGGATACATCAGGAAGCCGTGCTCGCTGTAGATCACCTCGTCGCCGTCGCGCAGATAGGCGTGCGCCAGGAGATTCAGGAGATCGTCGGAGCCGGCGCCGCAGACAAGACGCGCCGGATCGAGGCCGAATGCGCGGCCGATGGCCGTACGTAATTCGCTCACCGAGCCATCCGGATAGTCCTCGAGGTGCGGCACGCCGGCCCGATAGGCGTCAATCGCCTTTGGGCTGGGGCCGAGCGGGCTTTCGTTCGACGAAAGCTTGATGACTTTATCGACGCCGGGTGCGCTGCTTTTGCCCGGAACGTAAGGGGCGATGTCGAGCACGCCGGGGCGCGGGGTCGGGCGGTTGGCAGTCATACAGGCAACTCCAAAGCAGGCAGGTCGCTCCCTTCTCCCTTCCCCGCTTGCGGGGAAGGCAAGAAATTAAGCGGCCACCGTATAGCGGGTGGCGTGGCTGCCGACGAGGGCCGTCGAGCGGACAGTGGCCCCAGCCTTAACCAGGGTCGCGGTGACCGTCTCGATGCTCAGGTCCTGCGGCAGCGTCACCAGTAACGCCGCGCCGTCGAAAGCGCGGTCGGGGACGGCGAGAAAATCGGCCATGGTCGCCAAAGTCTGCGCCGTCTGCGCGGTCCAGCCGGAGACGCGGATGCTCCAGACACCGGCTTCCGTCGCCATGGCGTCGGCGGCGGCGCGCGAGATGACGAACACCGGCAGCGCGGCCGGATGGTCGGCGCGCTCGACGAAGGGCAGGCGGGCGATGATCTTCGGCGCGGCGTCGAATTCGAGCGCCGTCCACCAGGCGCCGGCGCTGGCGATCGCCGGCACCAGGCCGAGATCGCCCTTCGAGGAGGAGACGGCGGCGACCACAGCGGCGGCGCCCATATGTGGCACCAGCGGCACGGTAAAACCGAAATGAAAGCGGGCAGAATCCCGCATCGAGGCGTCGCCGGCGGAAAAATCGGCGTGGGCGGAGAAGGGCGCCTGGACGTAAGTGAATGTGGCGATGATGACCCGCCAGATGCTCTCGACGGTGTCGAGCGGCAGGATGCCTTTATGCCGCTTGACCAGCCGGCGCATCATCTCGGCTTCGCGCGCGGGACGGAAGGCCGAGCCGGTATCCTGGCTCTTCTTGACCGCGATCAGCCGGTCGATGATGTCGCCGCGCTCCATCAGCAGGCGGTGCATCGACTCGTCGATCCGGTCGATCTCCTTGCGGAGTTCGGTCAGGTCGGGGGCTGAGGTCGGGGGAGGTGGCGTCGGCATGGCGCATTGATAGGTGGGACCGGGGTTGAAATCAAACCTTAGACCGCGCCTTTCAGGGTCGTCTTGACGGACCGTGAGCCCGGGCTTAAGTCTTCATTCCGTGGTCATTTGAGCCGGCCGGCTTGCAGCCACGTTAAACAACTCGCTAAACAGGCCGGGGAACATGTGTCCCGGCCGAACCTTTGTTCAGGCCGGGTTTTTTTATGGCCTGTTGTCGAGCGGTCGGGGAGACCTCGTCCGGGAGGCCCGTTTCAGGATGGCGACCGAACAATCACCGCGGGGCGACGCAGCGCCCGATCAAGGCGCGCGCGACGCGGACAACCCGCGCGATTCCCAGATCGCCACCTTTGGCGCCGACAAGCCATTGAAGCTCGACGCCGGCGTGTCGCTGTCGCCATTCCAGATCGCCTATACGACCTACGGCACGCTCAACGCCGACAAGTCCAATGCCATCATGGTCTGCCACGCGCTGACCGGCGACCAATATGTGGCGCAGGTGCATCCGGTCACACGCAAGAATGGCTGGTGGGAGACCTTGATCGGTCCCGGCAAGCCGATCGACCCGGCGCGTTATTTCGTCATCTGTCCGAATGTCATTGGTGGATGCATGGGCTCGTCGGGCCCGGCCTCGACCAATCCGAAAACCGGCAAGCCGTGGGGCCTTGAATTCCCGGTCGTCACCATCCGCGACATGGTGCGTGCTCAGGCCATGCTGCTCGATCAGCTCGGCATCGATACGTTGTTTGCCGTGGTCGGCGGTTCGATGGGCGGCATGCAGGTGCTGCAATGGGCGGCGAGTTATCCGGAACGCGTCTTCGCCGCGGTGCCGATCGCCTGCGCGACGCGCCACTCGGCGCAGAATATCGCGTTTCACGAGGTCGGCCGTCAGGCGATCATGGCCGATCCGGAATGGCGCGGCGGCCGTTACAATCTCGAAGGCACCAATCCGCGCCGCGGTCTCGCGGTCGCGCGCATGGGCGCGCATATCACCTATTTGTCGGACGCCGCGCTGCACCGGAAATTCGGCCGCAAGTTCCAGGACCGCGAGAATCCGACGTTTTCCTTCGACGCCGATTTCGAGGTGGAATCCTATCTGCGCCACCAGGGCATTACATTCGTCGAACGCTTCGACGCCAATTCCTATCTCTATCTGACGCGCGCGATGGATTATTTCGATCTCGCGGCGGACGCCGGCGGTACCTTGGCCAATGCCTTCAAGGGAACGCCGACGCGCTTCTGCGTCATCTCGTTCACCAGCGACTGGCTGTTTCCGACCTCGGAATCGCGCGCCACCGTGCACGCGCTCAACGCCGCCAGCGCGCGTGTTTCGTTCGCCGAAATCGTCACCGACAAGGGCCACGACGCCTTCCTGCTCGACGAGCCGGAAATGTTCGGCATTGTGCGCGGCTTTCTCGAGGGCGCCAGCCGGGCGCGCGGCCTGACGGCCAAAAAGTGATGGCAAGCATGACCGACTTTAACGCTGCGAAGATAGCGCGCACCGCCGGCGGCACCCGCGTCGATCTGGTCCTGGTGTCGCAAATGGTGGCGCGCGGCGCCAAGGTGCTCGACGTCGGCTGCGGCGATGGCGAATTGCTGCATCTGCTCGGCGAAAGCCGGGACGTCGACGGCCGCGGCATCGAACTGTCGCGCGCCGGCGTCAATGAATGCGTCGCCAAGGGCCTCGCCGTGATCCAAGGCGACGCCGACACCGATCTCGGCGACTATCCGGACGACGCCTTCGACTACGTCATCCTGTCGCAGACGTTGCAGGCGACCCGCCAGCCGCGCGTCGTGCTGGAGCATATGCTGCGCATCGGCCGTCATGCCGTCGTCTCGTTCCCGAATTTCGGCCACTGGACCGTGCGGCTGCAATTGCTGTTCGCCGGCCACATGCCGCAGACCGATATCCTGCCCTATAGCTGGTACGACACGCCCAATATCCACCACTGCACGATCAAGGACTTCGTCCAGCTCTGTAACCAGATCGGCGTGAAGATCGAGAAGGCCGTGGCACTCAACGCCTGGGGCTCGCCGCTGCGGCTCAATGCGCCCTGGTGGTTCTGGAACCTGTTCGGCGAGCAGGGCGTGTTTCTGCTCAGCCGCAAGGCCAGCCGTCCCGCCGATTGACCGCGGACGCCGACATCTTTGCTGCACTGCACCGTTAACTTGGGTCGCGGAGGGCGACAACTTGATGACGAAGTATTAGAAATCGATAATACAGTAATTGTTCTTATATATTAGCATTCAAATGATACAATTATCGAAAATAGTCATAGCGGTAAGGTAATGCCGAACATAACTATCGCCAGATTCCAAAATGACCTTACCTGGAACATGAAGTCGCTATGTTTTCTCGGCGTCTAGACAGTGCATTGCCGAGGGATTTTCGATCCATGCCCAATGCATTGCTTAGGTAGCGAGAGGACTAAACATTATGAAGCGACTAAGAAAGCAGGCGACGCTCTTGTTGTGCGCGGTGACGGCAGCAAGCTTTGCTGGTTCGGCCATGGCAAGACCTCATAAAAACGTGCGCTTGCAAGCCGCGACCCAGCAGCAGGGAGATTCCCGTACGGCGGACGGTCAGCCATATCCATTCGTGGCCGGCCAGGCGTCGAGCGGCAGGCTCGAAATAACCCGCGGCCGGGATCGGCGGATCGCCGTCACGCATACGGGCGACGCCTTTGGCGGCTACACCTCGAACTCCCTTGTGTCCGAGGCGCGGAAATATATCGGCACCAATCCGACCGGCCGGGGCAGCCTCTGGTGCGGCGCTTTCATGGACATGGTGCTCAAGCGTACCGGCCATACCGGCGGCGGAAACCTGGCCAGGGCCTATGCCAGCTACGGCCCTCGCGTCTCCGGCCCGCAAGTCGGCGCCATCGCCGTGATGGGCCGCCGCGGTGGCGGTCATGTCGGCGTCGTTTCGGGCATCGATCCGAACGGCAATCCGATCATCATCTCCGGCAACCACAACCACACGACCGCCGAGGCGGTCTATCCGCGCGGCCGTATCTTCGCCTACGTCTTGCCGGGCAGTTGATCGCTTCACACGGCCGTCAAAAACACGCCGCGCCTTTATGAGGCGCGGCGTTTTTTATGCGCCGTCATTCGCTTCCGACCGGGTCGCCGACGGCGATGTCGCCGCCGCTCACCACCTCGGCATAGATGCCGCAATCGGCATGGCCGAAGCTCTGCTGCAAAGTCGTCGGGATCGTCAGGTCGCGCCGGCCGGTTGCGGGATCCACATCGGTGGCGGCGCAGCGCACGATGCGCTTGACCACCTTGAGCCGCGCCGGTCCGATCGAAAGCTTGCTGCCGAGCAGGTCGAATTCATGCCAGGCCGGCCAGCCGCTGACATGGATATTGCCGCGAAACCGCAACGGATCGATCGGCTGGCCGGCGGCGGCCTCGACCGCGGCGACCGAGGCGAGATTGATGATGGAGACGACCTTTTTGGCGACGTCGGAAAAGCTGTGCGGCACGCCGGACGGCGCTTCGCCGGACAGGACCTTCGGCGGTCCTTTCAATTCGTCCGGCATATAGCGGCGGAAAAAGGCTTCGATCGCCAGCCGGCCTTCCTTGGTGCGCAGATCGCCGCGCGCGGCTTCGCGCCCCTCCGAAACGATGCTCAGGGTGTGACTGGCCTCATGGTAATCGGTGCGCAGCGCCGCCAGCCGCTCATTGCGCATCAGCATCAGGAAGCGGATTTTCGGAAAATACGACGGCGCGGCCGGATCGAAGCCGGCCGGCCCGTTCTCGATGGCGTAAAGGCGGTCGGCGGCGATGGTCAGCCCCGGGGACAGCGTGGTTCGCGGCAGGGGTTGCGGCGACAGGCCTTTGACCGGGTAGCGGTAAATGGCCTCGATCCGGGCCGGGGGGCTGGTCATGGCGGAGGAGCTTTCGGTTGGCGGTCCGGCGTTAACGGTGACCTATATCAAGCCGGCCGCCCCTTCAAACTGGCAATATCTCTCCTACATAAGTTCCGCAGGTTGCCAAGCTCGGGACCTGCGTTCATCCGGCGCCACTAAGGGCCGAAGGGAGTTGAGATATGAACTTCGAGAAATATACCGACCGTGCGCGTGGCTTCGTTCAGTCCGCGCAATCGATGGCCCTGCGCGAGGGTCACCAGCAATTTTCCCCTGAACATATGCTCAAGGTTCTGCTCGACGACCCGGAAGGGTTGGCGGCGGGCCTGATCGACCGTTCCGGCGGCAACTCGCGGCAGGTCTTGCGCGACGTCGAGACCGCGCTCGGCAAAATCCCGAAAGTGTCCGGCGCGGGCGCCGGCCAGGTTTATCTGTCGCCGCAATTGGCGCGGGTGTTCGACGCCGCCGAAAAGGCGGGCGAAAAGGCCGGCGATAGTTTCGTCACTGTTGAGCGACTCTTGCTCGCGCTTGCCCTCGAGAAGGACAGCGACGCCGGCAAGGCGCTCGCCAAGTCCGGCACCACGCCGCAAAATCTCAACGCCGCCATCGAGGCGCTGCGCAAGGGCCGCACCGCGGACTCGGCGTCGGCCGAGAACGCCTATGATGCGCTGAAGAAATATGCCCGCGACCTGACGCAGGCCGCGCGCGACGGCAAGCTCGATCCGGTCATTGGCCGTGACGAGGAAATCCGCAGGACGATTCAAGTGCTGTCGCGGCGCACCAAGAACAATCCGGTGCTGATCGGCGAGCCCGGCGTCGGCAAGACCGCCATCGTCGAAGGTCTGGCGCTGCGCATCGTCAATGGCGACGTGCCGGAGAGCCTGCAGGACAAGAAGCTGATGGCGCTCGACATGGGCGCGCTGATCGCCGGCGCCAAATATCGCGGCGAATTCGAAGAGCGCCTCAAGGCGGTGCTCAACGAGGTCACCTCGGCCGAAGGCGGCATCGTGCTGTTCATCGACGAGATGCACACCTTGATCGGCGCCGGCAAGGGCGACGGCGCGATGGATGCGTCCAACTTGCTGAAGCCCGCGCTGGCGCGCGGCGAGCTGCACTGCATCGGCGCGACCACGCTCGACGAATACAAGAAGCACGTCGAGAAGGACGCGGCTTTGGCGCGGCGCTTCCAGCCGGTGTTCGTGTCGGAGCCGACGGTCGAGGATACGATCTCGATCCTGCGCGGCCTGAAGGACAAATACGAACAGCATCACGGCGTCCGCATTGCCGACTCGGCGATCGTTGCCGCCGCGACTCTGTCGAACCGCTACATCACCGACCGCTTCCTGCCCGACAAGGCGATCGATCTGATCGACGAGGCCGGCGCGCGGCTGAAGATGCAGGTCGATTCCAAGCCGGAAGAGCTGGACTCCTACGACCGCGAAATCGTGCGGCTGAAGATCGAAGCCGAAGCGCTTAAAAAAGAGAGCGATCCGGGCTCAAAGGATCGGCTCAAGCGTCTTGAGGTCGAACTGAAAGACCTCGAGATGAAGTCGGCCGACATCACCTCGCGCTGGAAGGCGGAGAAGGAAAAGCTGTCCGACGCGCAGAAGCTCAAGAACGAACTCGACACCTTGCGCGGCGAACTGGCCAATGCGCAGCGCAAGGGCGACTACCAGCGCGCCGGCGAACTGGCCTATGGCCGCATTCCGGAACTGGAGAAGAAGCTCAAATCGACCGAAGGCTCGCAATCCCCCGGCTCGATGATGGAAGAGACCGTCACCGCCGATCACATCGCCGGCGTCGTCTCGCGCTGGACCGGCGTGCCGGTCGACAAGATGCTCGAAGGCGAGAAGGCCAAGCTCCTGCGCATGGAAGATGAACTCGGCAAGCGCGTCATCGGCCAGGCGGAGGCTGTCAAGGCGGTCGCCACGGCGGTGCGGCGCGCCCGTGCCGGGTTGCAGGACCCGCACCGGCCGATCGGCTCGTTTATGTTCTTAGGGCCGACCGGCGTCGGCAAGACCGAACTGACCAAGACGCTCGCGGCCTACCTGTTCGACGACGAGAACGCGCTGATCCGCATCGACATGTCGGAATACATGGAGAAGCATTCGGTGGCGCGGCTGATCGGCGCGCCTCCGGGCTATGTCGGTTACGAGGAAGGCGGCGCGCTGACTGAGGCGGTGCGGCGGCGGCCCTATCAGGTCGTGCTGTTCGACGAGATCGAGAAGGCGCATCCGGACGTGTTCAACGTTCTGCTGCAAGTGCTCGACGACGGACGGCTGACCGACGGGCAGGGTCATCAGGTCGATTTCCGCAATACCTTGATTGTGATGACGTCGAATCTCGGCTCTGACTTTTTGGTGAATCAGCCGGAAGGCGAAGATACAGAGGTGGTGCGCGATTCCGTGATGGGCGTCGTGCGCTCGGCGTTCCGGCCGGAATTCCTTAACCGCATCGACGAAATCATCCTGTTCCATCGGTTGAAGAAGTCGGAGATGACCGCCATCGTCGACATCCAGATGGGCCGCCTGCGCAAGCTTCTGGACGATCGCAAGATCACCATAGAGCTCGATGCCGGCGCGCGCGAATGGCTGGCCGAAAAAGGCTGGGATCCGGCTTACGGGGCGCGGCCGTTGAAGCGCGTCATCCAGAAGTCGATCCAGGACCCGCTCGCCGAGTTGATCCTGTCCGGCGCTATCAAGGACGGTGAGGCGGTCAACGTCTCGGCCGGCAAGCAGGGCCTGACCTTCAACGGCAAGCTGGCCCAGGCGGCGTAACGTCGCTTCTCCCTCTCCCCGTTCTTACGGGGAGAGGGTCGGGGTGAGGGGCAAGCTGCGAACTCCGTATTGGTGATTGGCCCCTCACCCGACATTTTCGCTTCGCTCAAATGCCACCCTCTCCCCGCAAGCGGGGAGAGGGGAAAGAAAGCTACTTCCACATCCCGCGCATTCTCGCGCCGACATCGACCGGCGTGCGCACCGGGCTTGCGCCTGCTTGTGCGGCGCGCGGCGGCGGCCAGGAGCGATGGTCGAAATGCGTCAGCAATGAATTCGGGATGAAGCGCGTGCGCTGCGCATAGACGTGGCGGTCGCCATTGCCGCGTTGGCCGTGCGTGAAGAAGCGCTGCGGCACCATCACATGCAACTGATCCTTGGCCCGCGTCATCGCCACGTAGAGCAGGCGTCGTTCTTCCTCGATCTCCGGCGTCGATCCAGTCGAGAGGTCGGACGGCAGGCAGCCATCGACCGTGTTGAGCACATAAACGGACGTCCACTCCTGACCCTTGGCGGAATGGATCGTCGACAGGATGAGATAATCCTCGTCGAGCAGCGGCGGCCCGGACTGGTCGCTGGTCGCGCTCGGCGGATCGAGCGTCAGTTCGGTAAGGAAGCGCTCGCGGCTTGGATAGGTCGCGGCGATCTGCGCCAGTTGCGCCAGATCGCCCTGCCGCGTGGCGGCGTCCTCGTGCATGCGATCGAGATGCGGCGCGTACCAGCGGCAGACGGCGTCGATTTCGCCCGGCCAGCCGGCCGCGTTGCGGCGCAAAAGCCCGATGGTTTCCTCGAAGTCCGGCCAATGTTCGAGCGCCGCGGCCGGCGGCTTGAACGCGGCCAGCGCGCCAGCGGCATCGCCGCTCTCCGAGATGCGATCGAGCAGCCGGCCGGCGGCGCTTGGACCGATGCCGGGCAACATCTGCGCGACGCGAAAACCCGAGACGCGGTCGCGCATATTGTGCACCCAGCGCAGCACGCTCAGCACGTCCTTGATGTGCGCGGCCTCGAGAAACTTCAGGCCGCCGAATTTGACGAAGGGAATGTTCCGCCGCGTCAGTTCGATTTCCAGCCCGGCGCTGTGGCTCGATGTGCGGAACAGCACGGCCTGGCTTTTCAGCACGATGCCGGCTTCGCGATTCTCCAGAATCTTCTCGACGATGTATTGCGCCTGGCCGACATCGTCGGCGACGTTGACGATGCGCGGACGATCCGCCGATGGCCGGTCCGACCACAAATTCTTGGTGAAGCGTTCGCTGGCGAGATCAATGACCGCATTGGCGGCGGCGAGGATCGGTTGCGTCGAGCGATAATTTCGTTCCAGCGTGATGACCTGGGCGCGCGGCGTGAAGTGGCCGGGAAAGTCGAGAATGTTGCGCACGGTCGCTGCGCGAAACGAATAGATCGACTGCGCGTCGTCGCCGACAACGGTGAGGCCGCGGCCATTCGGCTTCAAGCCGAGCAGGATCGACGCCTGTAATTTGTTGGTGTCCTGATACTCATCGACCATGACATGATCGAAGCGCGCGGCGATCTCCTGCGCGATCGCGCCCTCGCTCATCATCTGCGCCCAATAGAGCAGCAGGTCGTCGTAATCGAGCACGCTCTGCTTTTGCTTGGCTTCGACATAGGCCGAAAACAGCACGCGCAGTTCGCTTTCCCATTCCACGCACCACGGAAAGAAATTTTCCAGCACTTCCAGCAGCGGCGTCTCGGCATTGACCGCGCGTGAATAGATCGAGAGGCACGTACCTTTCATCGGGAAGCGTTTGCGCGTTTTCGAGAAGCCGAGTTCGTGCCGCGCCAGATTCATCAGGTCGGCGGAATCTTCGCGGTCGTGGATGGTGAAGGCCTGATCGAGGCCGATGTCACGGGCGTATTCGCGCAACAGCCGCGCGCCGATGGCGTGAAAGGTGCCGGACCAGGCGAGATTGCCGTTGGCGGCGCCGGTTTGCGCGCCGAACACCTGCGCGGTGATGCGCTCGACGCGCCGCTGCATCTCTGCCGCCGCGCGCCGCGAAAAAGTCAGCAGCAGAATGCGGCGCGGATCGACGCCGCCGACGATGAGATGCGCGACACGGTGCGCCAGGGTGTTGGTCTTGCCGGAGCCGGCGCCCGCAATGATCAGCAGCGGCGCTGCTTCGTTGGACGCTTCGTCGCCAAAGGCCACACCATGTTCGACGGCGCGGCGTTGTTCAGCGTTCAGCTTGCCGAGATAGGCAGTGTTCGCTGCCAAAGGCGCGGAATAATTCATGCTTGTACAAAGCATGAACAAGGTGATTCGTCATGTTCTAAAGGGTTAACGGGCGCTCGAGGCGACGCGCGCCGGTTTGCGGGCCATGATGCCATCGAGCCGTTCACGCTCGATCTCGAAACTCGACATCATCGAACCGGCGAGTTCGCGGCCGCGCGGCAGCTTGATGCGCATCGGATCGACGAAGCGACCGTTGACGCGAATTTCATAATGGACGTGCGAGCCGGTCGACAGGCCGGTCGAACCGACGAAGCCGATCACCTGGCCCTGGCGCACGCGCTTACCTTCGTCGACGCCGCGCGCATAGGCGCTCATATGGCCATAAGCCGTTTCGTAGCCGTTGTTGTGGCGCACCATGATGAATTTGCCATAGCCGGATTCCCATCCGGCCTTTTCGACGACGCCATTGCCGGCGGCATAGATGGGCGTGCCGGTCGGCGCCGCCCAGTCGACGCCGGTGTGCATCTTGCTGTAGCCGAGGATCGGGTGGCGGCGCAGGCCGAAGCCGGAGCGCATGATGCCGGCGACCACCGGCTTGCGCACGAGAAATTTCTTCGCGCTCTTGCCGGCCTCGTCATAGTAATCGACCAAACCGTCGTCCGGCGACTGAAAGCGATAGAACTTCTTGGCTTCGCCGCCGACGGTCAGCGCGGCGAACAGCACGTCGTTGCGGCTGTCGGCGCCCGGCGTTTCTTCTTCGCCGGCGTACAGCACCTCGAACGAGTCGCCTGGCTGCACCTTGCGCTGGAAATCGACGTCGTAGGAGTAGATGCGGATCAATTCGTCGATGATCGGGCGCGGGATCTGGTTGCGCAGCGCGGTTTCGTAAACGCTTTGATAAAGCCGCACGCCCGATGTGTCGTTCTCGTCGTCGGTCTGCACGGAATTGTCGGCGATTTCGGTGTCGATGCTCTTCACGTCGACCGAAACATATTTGCCGGTGTCGGCCAAGGCCACCACCGCTTCGATCACGCTGTCGCCGGCGACAATCACGCGGATCGGCTGCGGCCGCGGCGAACCGGCGGTTGGCGCCATCAGCACGCGCAGCTTCTGGCCTTCCTTGATGCCGCCGTCGCGCCCGCGCGCGCCGAGGATGGCGACAACCTGGGCAATGTCGTCCGGCGCAGCGCCAAGATCGCGCAGGATCGAGGTCACGCCTTCGCCCTTTTTGGCGATGACAACTTTTTCGTTGAAATTGTTGCCGCCGGTGGTCTGGTTGGCGGTCTTTGGCATCAGCGTAATGTTCTCGGGCACGACGCGCGCCTCGAAGCCGGCATAAGGGTCGGTCGCAACGGTGCCGGCATAAGCCAGCTTGATGCCGGTGACGTTGTTGGCGCCGACCTGGATCTGGTTGCCGGCCTTCTCGCTCCATTCGGCGGCTTCCTTGACGCGCGCCATCACCTCTTCGTTGGGCGTGAGCAGCGCGATCTTCAGGCGCGGCATCATCGGCACGAGATCGCGCATGACGAAGGCGACCTCGGCGTCCGGTTCGGCGGCCGGCGCGTCGTCCGGCGTCGCTGTGCCGCCGGGCGCGTTTTCCGCCAGCAGCGTTTGCGGGTTGAACGCCGGGATGGACGCGGAAAGATCGGACACGGTCAGCGACAGGTTGCCGGCGATGCGCACGAAGGGGCGCACGCGCACGACTTCGTGGTTGCCGACGCGCGTGGTGGTGGAAACGCGGATGAGTTGTTTGGCGAAGGAGGGTTCGTCCGCGGTCTGCAGGCGGTCGCTCTTGCGCGCGCCGAGCCGCTCGGCGCCGGCGGTCAGTGCGCCGCGCAGCGCCACTTCAACCCGTTCCGGCAACGACGCGAAATTGGTTTCGCCGTCGAGCGACGTGAAAACGGCGCCGCCCATCAAGGCAGCGCCGCACAGAGCGGTCAAAATCGTGCCGGCAAACCACTGGACTGAAACGCGGCGGCGATCGACGAACGCGGAGGTGCCGCCGTCGACCGACAGCGGCGCTTCGTTGCCGAGCTCGATTGTCTCGGCATTTTTCAATCGATGCGCGCCGCGCGATCGTGCGTGGTCCAAGCTGACCGTCCCCTCAAGCGTCTTCGATCGACGATGGATTGCTGCGACCGTGAGCCCCGGTATCGCCGGCAAATCGTTGAACAGGCGGATTAACTTGCCCTTTGAATCGGCGCCGGCACGATGCCGGTTAGCCCCCGGCCCGTCAATCGCGGGTCTTGGGTCTCGTTAATAGCCAGATCGACGGTGCCGAGCCTCCAAAATCGCGATTCCATCCTTCAACCGAGGCGCCAAGGACGTCCTACGAATATGGCTTGAGTGCGGCACCTGGGCCCCGGATTCGATGGCCCGGCCGCAATGCCGAGGAAAGGCTTAGCCGGGCCGGGCACGTTGCCAGCCTGGCCGGCCGCCAGCAACCGGGCCCCCGGAACCGGCCGCACCCGGGACCAATCCGCCGGCCAAAGGCCGGGTCAGCGCTGCCGGATGCCAGGGCCAAAGTTTTTCAAGTTTTTTTCAAAATAGTTTTGCCCGGCCACGCGATTCGGGCCGCGAAAAATGACAAAAAGGCCCGTCAATTCGGGCTTAAAAGCTTGTCACAGGCCTGTTGCTTTTCTCGGTTGACAATCCTGAGAGCCGAAGCCTATATACGACCCATCGGCGCGCTGTTCCGCAAGTTACAGCTCGATGGCGCGCCTCTGAAACTCCTCACTGGTTCAGTGAAAATGCCTCCGATTGTATTCGGAAGCATGAGTTTCGACGACGCTTTTAGATGCCTTGCCGGTTGGCAAGTGGGGTTTTCGGACCCCGGGCTGTTTGACAAGTAAATCGGAAGAAAGAGAAACGTGGACGGCGGGGTCCTTGCGGACCGCGGTAACGTGACGAAGCAATTCATCACGGTGCACGCGGTCGGAAGAGACTTCTGACGGTCTACGTTTTTACAAAGGTACACTGCCGGTCATTCTCACGAGTGATCGGTGATGTGGACCTCGTCAAAACGTGAAATTTTGCGCAAGCGAAAAGACCAGTCAGGTTTTAAATTTCTCATCCAACTTGAGAGTTTGATCCTGGCTCAGAGCGAACGCTGGCGGCAGGCCTAACACATGCAAGTCGAACGCCCAGCAATGGGAGTGGCAGACGGGATAGTAACACGTGGGAACGCGCCCTTCGGTTCGGAATAACTCAGGGAAACTTGAGCTAATACCGGATACGCCCTTACGGGGAAAGATTTATTGCCGAAGGAACGGCCCGCGTCGGATTAGCTAGTTGGTGAGGTAATGGCTCACCAAGGCGACGATCCGTAGCTGGTCTGAGAGGATGACCAGCATCACTGGGACTGAGACACGGCCCAGACTCCTACGGGAGGCAGCAGTGGGGAATATTGGACAATGGGGGAAACCCTGATCCAGCGACGCCGCGTGGGTGAAGAAGGCCTGCGGGTTGTAAAGCCCTTTCGTTGGGAAAGAAGTATGTCAACCTAATACGTTGATATTTTGACGTTACCCAAAGAAGAAGCACCGGCTAACTCTGTGCCAGCAGCCGCGGTAATACAGAGGGTGCAAGCGTTAATCGGAATTACTGGGCGTAAAGCGCACGTAGGTGGATATTTAAGTCAGATGTGAAAACCCCGGGCTCAACCTGGGAATGGCATTTGATACTGGGTATCTAGAGTATGAT
>CAIMEA010000209.1 GCA_903839845.1 uncultured Hyphomicrobiales bacterium | reverse complement strand
CCGTCGGCATCCTGGAGATCGTCGGCCAGGCCGAGACCAGCCTCCCGATACCGGCCGCCGTCGATACGGCGCCGCGCGATCCAGCACCCTCCTGTTGCCCGCCGGCGGTACCCCAGGTGAAGGCCCTGCTCAAGCGCGCGCCAGTTAGGCTTCGCGCCGACCGGCAAACGCAGTCGCGCACTGCGGTTAGATAACGTGACCTCGCGCACGGTACGTGCCATCAGCCGGCTCCCGAAATTCTGCCTACTATTTGCCTATTAAGCGTGACCAAACGGCCGCGGATGCGTGCACCCACGCTATCGAGAAGTGCCCGTAAAATCTAGCTTTTGCGGTGTCCGCTGGAGTCCGCTGGGAGCTATTCACAAATCTTTCACGGCGGTAACAGGGGTTCGAATCCCCTAGGGCGCGCCAGTCCCAGCAGCCCGCGCCAAAGCGGTATTTTAGTCGCTATCGACAGGCGGCCTGGCCCCGCCGGTCATGGCAGACATGCGCATTAGCATCGAACTTCACGCGCAATTTAACGTAGAAATTATTGGCGACGAGATTCGGCTCCGCTACGTTGATGCCGCCCTGCCCCACAGCTCTTAAGAGGAGCGCCAGGCCATGATGATGAATAGCAAGACTGTGGTGTCCGCCCTGCGACGCGATGTGTCGTTCGTGTGGAATGCCGTCATTGCCGTGGTGTTCATTGGCTTCGCCGGGCTGGCGCTGGCGGCCGCCGTGCTCGACCTCGTGGCGATCCGGCACTAAGCAAATTTTGGTTGGCGGCTCGATGAGTGAGCTACGCGCGCGGCGGATAAACGTGCCACTCTCCGCTAAAATCCTCGACTGAATAATTTTCTCCGTCGGCGGTCAGATAGTTCGGGCCGATCGGCGATTTGCCGTGGCCACCCGGAATATCGAGAATGTAAGTCGGCTGGCAGAGGCCAGAGACGCGGCCGCGCAGGTGGCGCATCAGGCTCTGACCGGTCGCTATATCGGTTCGCAAATGCGACGTGCCCGGCGCCAGATCGCCATGGTGCAGGTAATACGGCTTGATGCGGCATTCGACCAAGGCGCGCATCAGTTGATCGAGAGTCTCGGTGTTGTCGTTGACGCCCTTGAGCAGCACGGTTTGCGAAACGAGCGGCATACCGGCGTCCGCCAGACGCGCCACCGCGAGACGCACCGGCGGCGACAACTCGCGGGCATGATTGACGTGCAGCGCCACATAGGTCGGCTTGCCTTTGATCTTCATCGCCCGCACCAGCTCCGGCGTGATCCGCCTGGGATCGGCGATCGGCACGCGCGTATGGATGCGCACGACCTTGACATGATCGATGCCGGCCAATTCCTGCATGACCGCGCGCAGACGGCGCGCCGACAACACCAGCGGGTCGCCGCCGGTCAGGATGATCTCCCAGATGTCCTTATGCATGCGGATGTAGTCGAGCGCCGCGGCCAGCGCCGCCGGCGACAGCGCATTCGGCTTGTCAGGCCCAACCATTTCGCGGCGGAAGCAGAAGCGGCAATAGACCGCGCAGATATGAGTCAATTTGAGCAGCACGCGGTCGGGATAGCGATGCACGATGCCTTCGACCGGCGAATGAGCGTCGTCGCCAATCGGGTCGAGTAATTCCTCCGGCCGCCGATCGAGTTCGGCCGCGCCGGGAACGAATTGCCGAGCAATCGGATCGTTCGGGTCGGCGCGATCGATCAAGTCCGCCAAAGCCGGCGGCAACGCAACGGCGTAACGCGCCGCAACGGCTTCAAGCGCGGCGCGATCTTCCGGCGGCGCGAAGCCGTGGTCACATATCTGCGCGGCGGTGCGAAGTGTCGATTCCATGACAACATCTCGTTTTGAGAAATCTACGGTTCAACTACCGGCGTCCAGATCACCTGCTCGATGCGTTCGGCGCCGGTCGCCAGCATCACCAGCCGGTCGAAGCCCAAGGCGATCCCGGACGCCGGCGGCATTCCATCGAGCGCGTCGAGAAAATCCTCGTCCACCGGATAGCGCTCGCCATGAATGCGCGCTTTCTCGTCCATCGCCGCGGCAAAACGGCCGCGCTGTTCGGCAACGTCGGTCAATTCGCCGAAGGCATTGCCGAGTTCGACGCCACAGGCATAAAGCTCGAAACGTTCCGCCACCTTGCCGTTGCCATCCTTGGCGCGCGCCAATGCCGCCTGCGGCAGCGGATACTCATATAAGAGTGTGGCGCGGCCATTGCCGAGATGCGGCTCGACCTGCTCGGCCAGAATCCGGCTGAAAATGTCGCCCCAGGTGTCGTCGTCAGCAATCGCCACGCCGGCTTTGACTGCGCCCTGCGCCAGGGCGGCCCGATCGCCCTGCCCGCCATGGACCGTCGCCAGCAGGTCGATCCCGGCATAGCGGGCGAAAGCCTCGGCCACGGTCAGCCGCTCCGGAACTGCGAAGGGGTCGATGCTGCGGCCGCGGAACGTAAACTGCGTACTGCCGGCCGCACGCGCCGCCGCGGCCAGCAGCGCGGCGCAATCGTCCATCAGGCTCTCGTAGCTTTCGTTCGCGCGGTACCATTCCAGCATGGTGAACTCGGGGTGATGCAGCGCGCCGCGCTCGCGGTTACGAAACACCCTGGCGAAATCAAAGATACGGGTCTCGCCCGCCGCCAAAAGCTTCTTGCAGGCGAATTCCGGGGAGGTGCGCAAATACAGCCCATGCGGGACGGTATCCGGGCCGATCAGCGTGGTGGCAAAGGCGTGCAGATGGGTCTCATTGCCGGGCGATACCTGCAGGGTCGCGGTCTCGACCTCGATAAAGCCGGCGTTGGCGAACCAGCCCCGCAGCGCCGCCCCGATCCGTCCCCGCGCCAGAAGATGGGGCCGCCGGACGGCATGGCGGCCGGGCAGCCAGAAAGGCGGGCTATTCCGGGGCATCTATCCCAACCCGCCGGGATATGGCAAAGGCTGGCATCGCCCGCCAAGATCGCTATGGTGCGGCACGAATCCGGCCTTGCGCGCAAGGCCTGCCAAATATTGGCCAGCCAAACATTTGAGGGTTGCTATCGTGAAGGTCATCGCCAGCCAAATCCGTAAGGGCAATATCGTCGATCTCGACGGCAAGCTCTGTGTCGTCCTGCATGCGGAAAGTTTCCATCCCGGCAAGGGCACGCCGACCACGCAGATCGATATGCGCCGGATTTCCGACGGCGTGAAGACCCAGATGCGCTACAAGACGACCGACCCGGTCGAGCGCGCCCATGTCGAAGAGGTCGAATATTCCTACCTCTACCAGGACGCCGACGGCTTCCACTTCATGAACGACGTCACCTACGACCAGGTCCAGATCCAGGCCGATGTCGTCGGCGACGCCGCGCCCTATATGCAGGAAGGCATGAAGGTCCAGCTGTCGATGTTCGAGGGCAACGCGATCGCGATCGAAATCCCGGCCAAAGTGACGCTCGAAATCACCGAGACCGAGCCGGCCATGAAGGGCCAGACCGCGTCGGGCTCATTCAAGCCGGCGATCCTGTCGAACGGCGTGCGCACCATGGTGCCGACCCATATCACCGTGGGCACCCGCGTCGTCATCATGACCGAAGACGGCTCCTACAGCGAACGCGCCAAGGACTAAGCGAGATGCATCCGTTGCCCCCGCGCCGCGCGGGGACGATGGCGCCTTGCTTCAATTTACCGCGCCGGTCCCGCCCTTGTTCGCCGCAGGCGGAACCCACTAGTCTTGAACCTTGTTCGGCGTTGCCGCAGTCGAGGGATGTATATTGAGATTTCCGGTCATCGTGACCGCGGCTCTGCTGATTGCCGGCAGCGCCGCCGCCGCTGAAATCGAAGCGCCCCGCGTCACGATCACCCAAATCGATTGGGCGGCGGCGGCGGCATCCCTGCCCGATCCGGGCAATGCGTCGCCGGCGGACGCCTTCGCCCGCATCAACGGCCAAACCGAAAAGCGATTTCCGGGCATCGCCAAGAGCAGCGTACCGGTGCTGCTGCCGATCGACATGGACATGTTCCGCGCCGAACTTGCCGCCGGCAAACCGGACGCGCAAATTGCCGACAAATATTTCGGCCCGTTTCATCCGACCAAATATTTCCTGCCGGGGCCTGCCGGCTATACCGGCACATTCACCCTCAGTCAGGGCGATGGCGGTTTCCGGTTTCAATACAGAAAGAAGCCGATCGAAGTCGAAATCACCGGCGCCGGTTTCACTTACGATCTCGACGGCCCGGATCACCACGAAACATTCCCGGCCAAGGATTTGCAGGACGCCTTCCCGGGCATCCGCCGCATCCTGCATGAAGCCCATGTTCGTTACGTGTTCGAACGTTTCGGTGTGCCCTATATCGTGTCGGTCCAGTGTTACGATCGACGGCTGTCGGTCCGTTATCCGTCCTGCCGCGAAGCCGATCCGGTCGCGGTGAAATTCCTGCTCCTGCTGCGCACCGCCGGTGGCACACCGCAAACAATCAATGCGCCGCATCTCGATTTGACACGGCCTGCCGCCAAATCGGACTTTACTTATTACGGCCCCGGCGATCTCATTCCGAATACCGGCTGGCGCAAGATGCCTGGCCGCGCCGACTATCATGTCTATGCGGCGATGCGGTTCCCTTTCGCCAATGCGCCGGCCTATGTGAAGTCGCAATCCTTCATGCCGTGGGGTGATTGTTATCGCAGCGGCCATAGCGGCCGGCTCGGCCGCAAGAACGGGCCCTATACCTGCAAGGTGAACGGCATTCCGCTGCTGTTCAACGAATCGACCGCGGCCAATTTCACCTATCCGTGGCGCGACAATTTCTGCGAACTGCGCGATTTCCAGGTCGGCCAGTGTCCCGGCGGCTACGGCCATCAGGGCCAGGACATGCGGCCGAGCAATTGCGTTTTGAAAAACGAAGCCGCCGATCGCTGCCTGCCCTATCAGCACACCATCGCCGCGGTGCGCGACGGCCTGATCTGGCGCACACCCGGCAATCTCGGCGCCTATATCGTCATCAACACGCCGAACGAATTCGTGCGCTTTCGCTATCTGCACATGAATCCGAAATTCATGGACGACGACGGCCTGGTGAGCGGCCGGCAGGTAAGCCAGGGCGAGATCATCGGCAAGGTCGCGACCTGGGGCGATTTTGAAAACGGCACATCGTACCATCTGCATTTCAACATGCAGGTAGTGACCAAACTTGGCTGGGTCTGGGTCAACCCTTACATGTCGCTGGTTCTCTCGTATGAGAACCTGATCGGCGGCCGCGGCACAGAGATCATGCCCGGCGATCCCGCCCCGGTCATTCCCGACAAGCCGCCGGTCATCTTGTCGCCGGAAGAAGCGAAGGCCTTGGCCCCGGCACCGGGTAAGCCGCACCGTTTCTGGCGCCGCCGGCACTAAATTCGCCGCCCGGCAAAGCCGGGAACCTATCCAAGTCCTACCCGTTGATAGGCAGGCGATCCGCGCCATTCGTAGCGCCGGGAACCTCATTCAGCCCATCATGCCGAGGAGAAATTCTTATGAAGGCTTTGAAGGCAGCGCTGCTCGCCAGTGCATTCGCTCTCGCCACCACCGTATCCTTCGCCCAGATTGGCGCCAATGTCGGCACCGGAACATCTGGCGGAACGGCGGTTGGAACCGGCAGCGCGGGTACCAATCTGAACGCGAATACGGGCGTTAACGCCAATGTCGGCGGAACCAAGGCCAAGGTCAGCGCCGACGCGTCCGGCAACGCCGCCGCGAAAAAGAAAAGCGGCACCACGACAGGTTCCGGCGCGGTCGGTGCCGGCGTGAACGGCTCGGTCCGATAAGCGAGTTGATTGCGAGCTTTCCATGCGGCCTCCGCGGCACACTGTCGCGGAGGCCGCTTGGATTCATGCGACTGCCGCGCGGCATGTTGCGCGCAGCGATTGTTTGCCGGTTCGCAGCCGCTAGACTGCACGGCATGAAACGAATCGGAGACGCATCACCTGATCCACGCTTCAACCGCCGGGCACTGCTCGGCGGCGCGCTCGGTATGGCCGCAACTGCGGCCTTCGGCGGCGGCGCCTTGGCGGCGCAGTCGCCGGGTTTCGCGCGCTGGGTGGCGGGCTTTCGCGACCACGCGTTGCGGCGCGGCGTCTCCGAGAAAACCTATGATCGCGTCATGAGCGCGGTGACGCCGGACACCAGCGTCTATGAACTGCAGCGCAAGCAGCCCGAATTCACCGAACAGATGTGGCAATACATCAATCGCCGCTGTTCGGACTGGCGGGTCACCGTCGGCAAGCAGCGCGCCAAGGAATTCGCCGGCCTGCTGGCGCGCATCGAGGCCGATTACGGCGTGGATCGCCACGTCCTTCTCGGCCTGTGGGGCATGGAGTCTTCGTTCGGCGACGTCATCGACAATCCGAAATATATGCGCCCGGTCATTCCCGCTCTCGCCGCGCTGGCTTACGGCGAGCCGCGCCGCCGCAAATATTGGGAATCGGAGTTGATCAATGCGCTGACCATTGTCGATCGCGGCTGGGCGCAGCCTGCCACGATGATCGGCTCGTGGGCTGGCGCGATGGGACATACGCAATGGATGCCGGAGGTCTGGCTTCACCTCGGCGTCGATTACGATCGCGACGGCCGCGCCAGCCCGTTCGGCAAGCCGGACGATGCGCTCGCCGGCACGGCGCGTTATCTGGTCGAGCGCGGCAAATGGCGGCGCGGCGAATCCTGGGGCTGCGAAGTGAAATGGCCGCCCGGCTTCAACAGGCATCTGGCCGATAACCGAAGTTTCCGCAGTTATGCGAAGTGGCATGCGCTCGGCGTGCGGCGCGCCGATGGCGCGGCTTTCGCGCGGCCGGACGATGCCGTGAAACTGTGGCAGCCGGTCAGCGGTGGACCGGCGTTTCTGGTCGGACAGAATTTCCGTAGCGTCTATTCCTACAATCCATCGATCAGCTACACGCTGGCGCTGGTCCATCTTGGCGATCTGGTGCGCGGCGATGGCGGCTTCCGTCAGCAGTTTCCCGGCGGCGAGCGCGTCCTGACCATTGACGAGGTCAAGGAAATCCAGCGCCGGCTGAATGAACGCGGCTTCAAGACCGATGGCATTGACGGCCGCACCGGCAGCGACACGGTCAAAGCCGTCGGCGCGTTCCAGAAAAGCGCCGGCATGGACCCGGTCGATGGTTACGCCGGTCTTAAAGTTCTGGCGCGCTTGCGTCAGCCGGGATGACATTTCAATTGAGCATGATCTAATCCGAAAACCGGTTCCCACTTTTCGGGATCATGCTCCATCAAAGTTTCGTTCGGCCATCCAGTCCTTCAGATAGGCGACAAAAGCCTGCACCTTGGCCGGCGTGACCAACGCCTTCGGATAGACCGCGAGCAACGGGCGCGGTGCAATCCTATGGCGCGGCAATACGATGATCAGTGCGCCGCTGGCCAAGTCATCGGCGACCGCGTAACGCGGGATCATCGTGATGCCCAGGCCGGCGACCGCGGCCTTGCGCAAGGTGGAGGCGCTGTCCGACGAAAACGCCGCTCGCACCTTGACCGGAATTTGTCCATCGGGACCGGTCAGTCGCCATACCGCGTCACTCGGCGATACATGAACATGCACGAGGCAGGCGTGCATGCCGAGCGCGGCCGGCTCGCTCGGTTCGCCGGCGCGCGCGAGATAATCCGGCGACGCGCACAAGACCCAATCGAGCGTCACGATTTTTTCCTCAGTCACCGACGCACCGCGCATGGTCGAAAAGCACAAGACGACATCGAGATCGCGTTCGGCGAAATCATACGTACCGCGATACGGCGTATTCTCCAGCATCAACGAGACGCGCAGGCGCGGCTGCGCCTTGGCAAAACCGACGACGGCGTCCGACAGATGCATGGCGCCGAACGATTTCGGCGCCAGAATTTTCAGCGCACCGGCCGGCTCCGTATGCGTGCGCAGAATGGCGCGCTCGTTGGTCTCGATCTCGCGAAACACCCGCTCGCAGAATTCGAGATAGGCGGTGCCTTCTTCGGTCAGCGCCAGCGATCGAGTCGAGCGGTTCAACAGGCGCACGCCAAGATGCGTCTCCAGGTCGCTGATGTGCCGCGACACCAAAGCGCGCGACAGGCCGAGCTGGCTGGCGCCAATGGTGAAGCTGCCGGCCCGCACCACCCGCACGAAACTTTCCATGGTCCGGAAGCGGTCCAAACGGCGTTCCTATTGTTGTGTAATTTGCACCAATGACGTGCGTATTTATTGGCTATTAAGCGCTAATGTCAAAGCCTATACTGTGCGACAACGTCAGCCGCGCCGGACCAACAGGCGCCATTTATGGGGAGAAACGGTGGCCTGAACGGCCCTGTGGCCGAGAGGCTTACGGGGAAAATCGCGGGCTGACCCAAACTGCATGCCGCATTCCAATCCAGCCAAGTCCCCGGCCGCCTTGACCGACACGGCTTCCGTCGACCGCCCCGTCCCCGCCGGCGTCAATGCCGCCGCGTTCGGCAGCGACGTGATCGCCGACGCGATCCGCGCCCTCGACATTCCCTATATCGCGCTCAACCCCGGCGCGAGCTATCGCGGCCTGCACGACAGCCTGGTGAATTATCTCGGCAACGAACAGCCGCAGATGCTGCTGTGCCTGCACGAGGAAAGCGCGGTCGCGATCGCGCATGGCTATGCCAAGGTCACCGGCAAGGCGATGGCGGCGGCAGTGCACTCCAACGTCGGCTTGATGCATGCCACCATGTCGATCTTCAACGCCTGGTGCGACCGCATGCCGATGCTCATCATCGGCGCCACCGGCCCGAATGACGCGGCGAAACGCCGGCCCTGGATCGAATGGATCCACACCGCGCGCGATCAGGGCGCGCTGGTGCGCGGCTACACCAAATGGGACGATCAGCCGGGCTCGGCGATCGCTGCCCGCGAGTCGGTGCTGCGCGCCGCGTGGATTGCCAATACCGCGCCGTGCGGCCCGACTTACGTCAATCTCGACGTCGAACTGCAGGAAGCCAAACTGACCGAACCCGTCGCCGCGATCGACGCCCGACGATTCATGCCCACGGTCAAAAGCGCGGCCGATGCCGACGCCATCAAGACGGCGGCGGCGCTGCTGCGGGCGGCGAAAAATCCGGTCATCCTCGCCGGCCGCGTCTCGCGCGACGTCGAGGCCTGGAAGACCCGCATCGTGCTGGCCGAACGTCTTGGCGCGCGCGTCGTCACCGACCTGAAAGTCGCCGCCGCGTTTCCAACCGATCACCCATTGCATGCCGGTGCGCCCGGGGTCATCTCGGCGTCGCCTGAAGCCGCCGACGCGATCCGCAAGGCCGACGTCATTCTCAGCCTCGACTGGCTCGATATTGCCGGCACGTTCAAGAACATTGGCGGCACGATCGCCGCCAAGGTCGTGCAAGTGTCGATCGATCATCGTCTGCACAATGGCTGGAGCATGGACTATCAGGGTCTGCCGCCGGTCGACGTGATGATCGACTGCGAGCCGGACGTCGCGGTGCCGGCTTTGCTGGAAGCGCTCGGACCGGCGAGCCCCAAGGCATTGCCGGCGACCCCGCGTGAATTTCCCAAACTTGCCGGGACCAAGGTCACGGTCGATCACATGGCCGACGCGCTACGCCGCGCGGTGGGCGACCGGCCCACCACCCTCACCCATGTCTCGCTGTCCTGGAACGGCGCGAGTTGGCCGTTGCGTCATCCGCTCGATTATCTCGGCTCCGACGGCGGCGGCGGCGTCGGCGGCGGCCCCGGCATTTCGGTTGGCGCGGCGCTGGCGCTCAAAGGCTCCGGACGCCTGGTGGTCGCGGTCTGCGGCGACGGCGACTTCCTCATGGGCGTCACGTCGCTGTGGACGGCGGTGCACTATCACATCCCGCTGCTGATCGTGGTCGCCAACAACCGCTCCTTCTTCAACGACGAACTGCATCAGGAGCGGGTCGCGCGCATGCGCAGCCGGCCGGTGGAAAACCGCTGGATCGGCCAGCGCATCTCAGAACCCAATATCGACCTGGCCGGTATCGCCCGTGCCCAGGGCGCGCAAGGCTTCGGCCCGGTCGAATCGATTGACGACCTCGCCGCCGTGTTTGAAAGGGCCATTGCAGCCGTCGAGGCCGGCGCTGTCGCCGTTGTCGACGTGCGCGTCGAGCCCGGCTATGCCGGAACGACCGCGCAAGGCGCCACTGGCAAAAGCGAATAGAAGCGACAGAGAATCATGACATCTACTCCTCCCAACGCAGCCAATACCGACATCCTAGTGGTCGACGACGTCGTCGTTCGCTTTGAAACCCAGGAAGGTCCGGTCACCGCCGTCGATCACGTTAGCTTCGGCGTGCGCCAGGGCGAATTCCTGTCGGTGATCGGCCCGTCCGGCTGCGGCAAGTCGACTTTGTTCAACGTGATCGGCGGCCTGATCGGCCATACGTCGGGCGTCGTCAGCGTCGGCGGCGAAACCATCAATAGCCCGCATCAATCGATCGGCATGGTGTTCCAGGAAGAATCCACCTTCCCCTGGCGCAGTGTCACCGACAACGTCGCCTTCCCGCTCGAATTGATCGGCATGCCGAAGGCGCAGCGCATCGAGCGCGCCCGCCACTTCATCTCATTGGTCGGTCTGGACGGCTTCGAGAACCGCTATCCGAACGAATTGTCCGGCGGCATGCGCCAGCGCGTCTCGCTCGCCCGCACGCTGGCGTCCGAACCGAAAATCTTGCTGATGGACGAACCCTTCGCCGCGCTCGACGAACAAACCCGGCTGCTGCTCGGCGACAAGGTGCTGCAGATCCAGCAGCAATTGAAGCAGACGACGCTGCTCATCACGCACAACATTACCGAAGCCGTCCAGATGTCCGACCGCATCCTGGTGATGACTTATCGGCCCGGCAAGGTGAAACGCATCGTCGATATCGATTTGCCGCGCCCGCGCACCTCGGAAATCGTCGGCAGCGAGGATTTTGGACGTTACGTCGCGCAAATCTGGGCCGATCTGCGCGAGGAAGCGAGCCGCGGGATGCGCGACGAGGAAGAACACGCCCTCCACCACACTGGCGCGCCGTCATGACCATGACAGCCACCACGCCGCCGCGGCGCTTCAACCTCGCCAGCGTGTTGCCCGCGCTCACCGGGCTCGGCACTTTGGTCGCGTTCTTCGCACTCATGGAAGTCCTGATTCGCACCGGCGCCCTGAACCGCTTCATCGTGCCGCCGCCGTCCGAAATCATTGCCAGCTTCCCGCGCATCATCGTCGAAGAGCAGGTGCTGCATCGCTTCGTGCTGACGTTGACCGAATGCCTCACCGCCGGCGTCATGTTGACCGTGTTCGGTGTCGCCGGCGGCGTGCTGATGCACCGCTTCAAGCTGCTGCAACAGGCCTGCGAAACCTGGGTCGCCGCGCTCGCCTCGGCGCCGGTTGTCCTGTGCTATCCGCTGTTCCTGGTGATCTACGGCCGCAATGCCTGGACCATCATCATGATGGGCTTCGTCTCGGCGCTGCCGCCGGTGATCCTGAAGACGCTGGAAGGCATTTCCGGCACCCGCAAGGTGCTGGTCAATGTCGGACGCAGTTTCAACCTGACGCCAACCCAGCAATTCTGGAAAATCCTGTTTCCGGCGGCGCTGCCGACCATCTTCGTCGGCATTCGCCTCGGTCTGATCTTCGCCCTCATCAACGTCGTCGGCGTCGAGTTTCTGATCAATTTCGGCGGCCTCGGCCAGCTGATCAACGAACTGGCCGAACGCTATGACCTTCCCGGCACCTATGCCGCGATCTGCTTCGTTGTTCTGGTCAGCGTATTGTTCTTCATGGTTTTGGAAAAGGCTGAGCGATGGCTGACACGAGCCGAGTAACATTGCCCGCCTCGGCGCCGGTGTTAAGCCCGGTGACCCTGCTGCGGCTCGTCATCATCCTGACCGTTCTCGCGGTCTGGGAATTCCTGTCGCATTCCGGCTGGCTGTACCGCGATGTCGTGCCGTCGTTGCTGGCGATCGGCCGCGCCATGTTCGATTTGCTCGCGCATGGCGACTACTACTTCAACCTCGCGGTCACCGCCGGCGAAGTCGGCGCTGCTTTGGCGATCGGCGGCGGTCTCGGGCTCGTCGTCGGCATCGTGCTTGGCGCCAATCGCTTCCTGTCGAAGGCCTTCGAGTCCTATCTGTATTATCTCGGACCGACGCCCAAGATCATCTTCTTCCCGATCATGATCATGTGGTTCGGCGTCGGCCCCGGCTCCAAGATAGCGCTCGGCACGTTGTCATGTTTTTTCCCGGTCGCTCTGTCAGCCGCCGCCGGCATGCGCCAGATCGACAAGGTGCTGATCCGCGTCGGCAACAGCTTCCGCGCCTCGACGGCGCAAATGGTGTTCAAGATTTATCTGCCGGCGATGCGGCATCCGATCATTAATGGCGTGCGGCTCGGTTTAGGCGTCGCGCTCATCGGCACGCTGCTCGCCGAAACCAAACTGTCCAACAAGGGAATCGGCTTCCTCATCATCCAGGCCTACAGTATCTTCGACATGCCGCGCATGTACGCGATGCTGATCGTTCTGTTCGTCTTGTCGATCGGCGCCAATTCCGTCGTCGGCCGTCTCGGCGGCCTCGACAGCATCAAGCGAAGCTAGAAAAAAGTCAGGGAGGAACACCAGATGAAAAATTTCAGACAGATCGCTGGTTTGGCGGCGATGGCCGTCATTGCGCTCTCGGCTTCGGCCAAGGCCGACGACCTCATCAAGATGACCATCGGCCAGCGCGGCAACTGGGACACCGCGATTACCGAACTCGGCACCAAGGCTGGCATCTTCAAGAAACACGGCCTGACGCTTGAGATGATCTACACCTCGGGCAGCGGCGAAACCCTGCAGCCGGTAATTTCCGGCAGCGTCGATCTCGGCCTCGCGGTCGGCACGCTCGGCGCCATGGCGGCCTATTCCAAGGGCGCGCCGGTGCGCATCATCGGCGCCCAGGCGACGGGCGCCGCCGATTACTGGTACGCCAAGAACCCGGCCATCAAGACGCTGCAGGACACGGCCGACAAGACCATCGCCTTCTCGTCGAACGGCTCGTCGACCCAGAGCGTGGTGCGCGCCTTCATCAACGAATTCAAATTGACCGCCAAGCCACAGGCAACCGGCAACCCGGCAACGACCTTGACCACGGTGATGACCGATCAAGTCGACATCGGCTGGGCCTCGCCGCCCTTCGGCCTGAAGGAACTCGAGGAAGGCAAGATCCACATCGTCGCCAAGGCGACCGACGCGGCTCTGGTGCGCGGACAGACCATCCGCACCGTCGTCGCCAACGCCGCCTATCTGGAAAAGAACAAGGCGATCGTCGAGCGCTTCATGCAGGCCTATCGCGAAGCTATCGATTATATGTATTCGGCGAACCCGCAGGTCATCAAGGACTATGCCGAATTCGTCAAGGTGCCGGAGCCGATGGCCAAGCGCGTGCGCGACGAGTTCTTCCCCAAGAGCCTGGTCGACCCCGACAAGATCATCGGCCTCGACTCGCTGATGCAGGAAGCGGTGACGTTGAAGTTCATTCCGCAGCCGCTGACCAAGGCGCAGCTGGACGAACTGATCCAGATTCCGCCGCGCAAGTAAGTGGTGTCCTGTCGTCCCCGCGCAGGCGGGGACGACAGCCTACACCTTCGGTCACGCAGCCGGATCGAAGCCGGCGTGGGCCCAGACGGCGCGGTTTTTCGGATCGGTGACGAAAGCGATAAAGGCCGCCGCCGCGTCCGGCGCCGCACTCGCCGACGCGACGGCTGCGCCGTAAATGGTCGTGAGCTGGATCGCCGCCGGCAACGGACCAGCCAGCGTCAGGCCCTCTATGTTGATAACCTCGCTCTTCGGATAGAAGCCGATATCGGCCTCGCCGCTCGCCACTAGTTGCACGCCGCCCTCAAGCGCCGGCCGGTGGATGACCTTTCCCTTCATTGCATCCGCGATACCGAACTGGTCGAGAAGCTTGCCCATATGGGTGCCGCTCGGCGTCGCGCCCGGCGTCGCATGGGCGATGGCGCGGCTCGCAAGCATGGCCTGCTTGACAGTTTCCGGCGACGACAGATCGGGCAGCGGCGCGCCGGTGCGCACCACGGCATTGACGCTGACCAGGCCGAGCACGGCGCGATGCGCGTGACGGGCGACGCCACTCTTCTCGTAGTCGTCGAGAATATTCGTCGGCATCACCAGCACGTCGGCGGTCTCGCCGGCGGCAAGCTTGTCGCGCAGCGCCGACATGACCGCGAAAATAAAATCGAGCTTGTGGCCGCTCTCGCGTTCGAATGCCGGGGCCAACTGCACAAAGACTTCCTTCGGCGCGCCGCCGCTGAATACCTTGACCGTGGCCATTGCCGCAACTCCCCGACTATATCTTGAACGCTTCGTGCGTACCCGGATGAAACATCTCTTCCGGCGTCACCAGCCGCGACGACAGGCCCTGGCTGTGGTGATGCTTGAAGAAGCTTTCCAGCGTCTTGCGCGCCGGCTCAATGCCGTAGGACCAGAAGTCCTCGCCCATCAGCGACTTTGCCTCGGCCAGCCGCTCCTCAATGAAAGGCAGCGTCACCTTGGTCGCCGAGGTGTCGCTCAGAAGTTCGAGCGCCTGCGCCTTGGACTGGTCGAACGCCTTGTAGACCGCGCCCGGCAGCCACGGATGCTGCTCGGCCAAAGTCCGGCGCACGCCGACGATGTGCATGATCGGAAAAATCCCGGTGCGCTTGAAATAGTCCTTGGCGGCGGTCACCGGATCGGGGAACAGCCAGCCGACATTCGGCGTATTTTTCGGCAGCGACGGCGGACGCGGCGCGATGAACGCGTCAATGGTCCCTTCCGCCAGCATCGCCGAGATCGACTTGCCGGCCGGCGCGTCTTCAAGTTTCACATTGGCGGGCAGCTTGATACTGATCTTTTCCGGGCGGTCGGCATCCTCGATGCCGCCGCGCACCCACTGGATGTCGGACGGCTTGACGCCGTAGTCGTCCTCGAGAATGGCACGCGCCCAGACATTGGCGGTCAACTGATATTCCGGCACGCCGACGCGCTTGCCCTTGAGGTCTTCCGGCTTCTTGATGCGGTCGGTCCGGACATAGATCGACGTGTGCCGGAAGGCGCGCGACACAAAGGCCGGCACGCCGACGTAAGGTCCGCCGCCCTGCGCGGTCTTGACCGTGAAGCTCGACAGCGACAACTCACAAATATCGAATTCGGCATGGCGAAAAGCACGGAAGAAAATTTCCTCGGGCGACAGGGTCATGCAGGACGGGTTGACGCCGTCGATCTGCACGGAACCGTCGATGAGGGCCCGCGTGCGGTCATAGGGGCCGACGGCGACGGAGAGATTAAGCTTGGTCATGGAAGTCCCGGATTGATTGGTTTCGGGACAAAGTCATAGAGGAAACTTCACGTCGTGGCAAAGCGCCCGCCGCAGCGGCGCTCCGGTTAGGCCAGACGTGCGGAATATCCGGTCGCGCCTATTCGACGCCGCCTGTGCGCGGCGTTTTATCGTCCGGCGTCACATCGATGACAGCGGCATGCCCCGTGATCCTGACCGGCGGACGGCAGTCCTTCATGCAGGGCTTTGAATTCCAGAACGCCTTCTCGGCCTTCTCGCGGTCGTCGTCGTAAAAGCCGTTCTCGTTCGGCATCTTCACTTGCGACCACGTCTCTCTCGACAGCACAAATTTGTCGTCGACAATGTCGTTGAGATTGAGGACGAACGCGACAACCGCATAGAGCTCGTCATTGCTCAATGACTGCGCATCGCCGAACGGCATAGCGCGGCGGACATAATCGAACACGCTCGACAGATACGGGAAATACGAACCGACGGTCTTAACCGGGTCGTGCGACGCCAGCGTTCCCTTGCCTTGCGCCAGTTGCGGCCAGCGCCCGGCGCTTTCGCCGAATTCGCCGTGACAGGCGGCGCACTTTTCAAGATAGATCTTCTCGCCGTCCTTGACCGATCCCTTGCCGGGAGGCGCGCCCGCGCCATCCGGACGCACGTCGATGTCCCATCCGGCGATCTGCGCCGGCGTCGCAACTTGTCCGATGCCGTAATTGCGCGGCGTGGCTTTTTTTTCTTGCGCCAGCGCGGGTGATGCCAACAAAAGCGACGCGATAATCAAACTAACCGACTTCGACATTTTCGACCTCCCCGCTGCTTTTAAGCGCCCAGGTCTGGATGCCGTTGTTGTGATAAATCGAATTGACCCCGCGTATCTTGCGCAAATCGTCCTTGCTCGGCTGCACGTAGCCGGTGTCGTCCATGGCGCGCGATTGCAGCAGCCACGGCTCGCCGTTCCACTCGGCCTCGGCGTAAAACCGCACGCAGCATTTATCGAGCACCGGTCCGTCGATCCGCGCGGTGCGCCAGTTGCGGCCGCCGTCGAGCGACACGTCGACGCGCTTGATCTTGCCGCGGCCCGACCACGCCAGCCCGGAAATCACCTGAAAGCCTTTGCGCTTGACCGGCATCTGCGGCGACGGCGAAGTGATCACCGATTTCGCATCCATCACAAAGGTGAATTTGCGCGCCTTGCCGTTCTCCATCAGGTCGGTGTATTTCGCCGTCTCCTCGCGCGTGTACCAGCGCTTGTCGCCGACTTCGATGCGGCGCAGCCACTTGATCCAGATGTTGCCTTGCCAGCCCGGCACGACGAGCCGCACCGGATAGCCCTGCTCCGGCCGCAGCATTTCGCCGTTCTGCCGGTAGGCCACCAGGCAGTCGTCGAGCGCCTTCGACAAAGGCAACGAGCGATCGAGCCCGGACGCGTCGCCGCCTTCGACCAGAAGCCATTTGCCATTGCTCTTCACGCCGGCCTGCTCGAGCAACAGCTTCAACGGCACGCCGGTGTATTGAACCGTATGGATCATGCCGTGTGTGTACTGGCAGCCATTGAGCTGCGCGCCGCGCCATTCCATGCCGCTATTGGCGGCGCACTCAAGAAAGTAAATGCGGTTGACGCGCGGCAGCCGCTTGATGTCTTCGAGGGTGAAGATCAGCGGTTTGTCGACCAGACCGTGAATGATCAACCGATAATCGTTCGGATCGACCTCGGCGATGCCGGAATGATGCCGCTCAAAGCACAGGCCGTTCGGCGTGATGATGCCGTCGAGTTCATGCAGCGGCGTGAAACTCACCGACGATTCACGGCTGGCGGTGAGCCATTGCACGTCGCGGCGAATGACGTCTTTCTCGAATTTCGACGGATGGCCGTAAGGCCGCACCGCGACGCCATCGCCCAGAGTCTTGCTCCAACCGGCGACATTCGGCGGCAGATTTTTCGGATCCGCCTGTGCGGTGCTGGCAACCCCGGCCGCGGCCAATCCGGCCGCCCCGGCCATGAACCGGCGGCGTGTGGGGTTTGCACTATCAACTTCGTCGGTCATCGGCAGCTCCCGGCGGATGCTCTCCGATCACGCTCCTATCACATTCTCAATAATGAATGTAAGTGGAAATTCCTTTAAATACCGGATATTTTCACCGACGAATTCGGCTTCACACGCACCGTCTTTTCCGAGGCGATGTGCTTCTCGACCACATCCCAGATATTGGGACCTTGCGTGCCTTCGTTGACGGAAGCCCAGCCTGCGACCGTGTATTCGCGCTTCGGATCGATCGGCTTGCCGGTTTTCAGGTGCGTCATCGCCGATATGCGCTGGCCGATCGGTTTGGCGACATTGATCGAATAGCCAAGCCCGCCGCAGCGCACCATGTCGCCGCCCTGCTGGTAATAGGGATCGGGATTGAACAGATTATCGGCGACGTCCTCCAACACTTCCTTGAGACGCTCGCCGGTCATCGGCAGCCGATAGACCTGCGGATAAGTAATCGCCGTGGCGTTGTGAATGTCTTCGACGGTGATCGGCGCGCCCGGCAATACGCTGGTGCCCCAGCGGAAGCCCGGCGACAGCGCGATCTCGGCATCGCGTTCCTTCAGCAGCGCCGCGCAGATCAGATCGTCGAAGGTGCCGTTGAAGTTGCCGCGCCGGTACAGCAGCGAATCCGCGTGACCGACCACGCGCGACAATTCCTTGGCGTAAGGCGCCCGCGCCTTGGCGACAGCGGCGGTCATCGCCGCGTCCGGCTTGACGACGTCGGCGAACAGCGGGATTAGCTTATAACGATAGGACTTGATCGCCCCATTTTGCACGTCGAGGTCGAGCCGCGAAACGAATTTGCCATGACTGCCCGAGGCGATCAACAGCGTCTTGCCGACGGTCACAGCCTCCGGCAGCGCGTCATGGGTGTGGCCGGTCAGAATAACGTCGATGCCCTGGACCCGCGAGGCGAGCTTGCGGTCGACGTCGAAGCCGTTATGCGACAACAGCACCACCAGCTGCGCGCCGGCGGCGTGCGCCTTGTCGACCTGCGCGCGCACTTCTTCCTCGCGAATTCCGAACGACCATTTCGACATCATCCAGCGCGGATTGGCGACCGGCGTATACGGGAAGGCCTGACCGAGCACGGCGATCTTGACGCCGCCCTTTTCGAACATCTTGACCGCGTCGAAAACCGGTTCGTTCCATTCGGTATCGCGGATGTTCAGCGCCAGGAACGGAAAATCGAGACTCTTGATCAGTTCCTGCACCCGCGCTTCGCCATAGGTGAATTCCCAATGGCCGGTCATGGCGTCCGGCTTCAACAGCGCCATGCAGTCGACCATGTCCTGACCGCGGCTCGCATTGGCGCCGAGCGAACCCTGCCAGGTGTCGCCGCCATCGAGCAGCAGCACCTTGCCGTCGCGTTCGGCACGCACCTGCTTGACCACCGTCGCCAGCCTATCGAGGCCGCCGATCTTGCCGTAGCTTTTGGCAAGCGCGGTGAAATCCCGATCGGTCATCGCATAGGCGGCGGCCGATTTCGGCGCGATGCCGAATTTGGTGAGGAAATCCGCGCCGGTCAGATGCGGCGGCAATCCCTTGGCGGCGCCGACGCCAAGATTGACGCTCGGCTCGCGGAAATAGACCGGCATCAGCTGGCCGTGGATGTCGGTGACGTGCAGCAGCGTGACATTGCCGACCGCATCGAAGCGCGTGAGGTCGTCTTGCGTCAGTCTTTGCTGGGCGAAGGCACGCGAGAAACCACCAGCGCCAACCGATAGCGCGGCCGTCGCAGCGCTGACCTGAAGCATTTCCCGGCGTGTGATCATCGAGACAATCCTCTCCCGTCATTCCGGGACGCACGCCTCAGCGTGCGGGCCCGGAATTCAAAGCCACGTTTCAAGCTTTCAAATTGCCGCTGGATTCCGGGGTCGCGCTAAAGCGCGCCCCGGAATGACAGCGGGTTAATGGCGTATGCCGGGCACGCTCAGCTTTAGGCCCTCGTTCTGCGAAGCCAGATACAGTTCGAGGTCGCCATATTCCTTCGCGTCCGGCGGCAGTTCGTCGCCACGAATATTGACCGAGCACCACTGGAAGCGCTGGCGGATATCCCAGATCGCCAGCAGGCTGGTGCGCCAGGTCGGGAAGTGGTCGTACTGGCCTTTCGGTTCGCCCATCCACTGTCCGCGAATCCAGTGGTTGACGGCGATGCCGTGGCAATCGGTGCAGGCCATGTTGAGCTGACCGATCTTGCGCTTGGTCAACTCCAGGCCTCGCGCGATCGCCGCCTTGGCGCCGTCGCTTTCGGTGTCGATCTTGATCGGCGTGCCGTTGGCGATGAAATGCAGATAGACCGACATGGCGCGGTTGTTGTCGGTTTCCATCGGCCAGTCGACGCCCGTCGTCGCCTTGGCGTGGCGGGTGACGAATTCCTCAACGCCCAATACCTTATTGAGCCGCGGCTCCCATTTCGGCATCGACGCCGCCCAGGTCTTGAACGACACGGCCGGGTCGCTGTGGCAGGTATTGCAGGAGAAGCCCTGCGCGCTTTTTTCCTTCCAGAGCTCCTGCCCTTTGTCGACCGCCCACATGCCGGGGTTTTCGATCGGATCGAGATTGTCGCGCTTCTCGACCGGCGGCGGACGCTTCTCGGGGTTATCGAGCTCGGTCTTGAACACCGCCGGCGACTTCAGCGTTTTCAGGAATGCGACGATGTCCTTGATTTCGGCTTCCGAGAAAAATCCGTGGCTGCCCCAGGGCGGCATCACGGTGACCGGATTGTAGACGCGCGCGTCATAGACGTAATTGAACAGCCACTCGTCCTCGCGGCCCGCATTGCCGATTTCCGACAGATCGGGCGCGACATTGCCCGGCAGATCGGCATTGCCGGCCGGACCCATGACATGACAGGCGAGACAGGAACCGCCGCGCGTACGATCGGCGACCAGTTTGGCGCCATTGGCGGCGTCGCCGGTCACCGGGCCGACGATCTTGCGCGGCTCCTTTGGCGCCGGCGCCGACGCCAGCTGGCCGAGCGTGTTGTATTTCGAATAGTCGGCGACCGGCCAGCCCGGATAGCGCTTCCACGGCCGGGCCGCGGCGTCGCCGGTGAGCTCGAGCGGCACCGTTTTCTTGGCTTGTGCGTAGACGCCCGAAGCGCCCGCGACGACAAATGCTCCGGCAATGATTGCCGCCACGCCAGTCGCCAGAATGTCAGTACGCATAGCCGAATCCTCCCAAACCCGATGTCGTCTTTTTATAGCTTACACCGCGCGACATTGCGCGCGGCAATCGCCCCGTCAGGCGACGGTAATTTTTTCTTCCGCCGTCGTCACCGAACCGTCGTCGTCGGTCCAGGTGAACTTGAACGTGCCGCTCTCGTCGACTTTGGCGAAGAACTGCATATAGGGGTTGGCCGCGATCGCCGGCTCGATATTGGCCGAGAATACCGGCTTGCCGTTGAACTCGGCTACGAACTTGTTGATGATCTTGCGCGGAATGGTCTTGCCGTCTTTGTCCTTGCGCTGACCGCTTTCCATGATGTGCGGCAACAGCGTCTTGATCTCGACGACTTCGCCCTTCTTGGCGGTCTTGGGAACCCTGATCTTCGGCGTTTCGGCCATGGTCATCTCCTGAAATTCAAATTCGGCTATGGGTCAATGCAACGAGGCGTTCGGCGCGATCAGCCGCCGCAACCGCCGATGGTGACCTTGACCAGTTTTTGCGCGGTATAGAATTTGCCGCCGCTCGTCTTGGCGACGACAACAATGTTCTGCGTGGTGGCAAGCCGGATGCGGGTCGAGGCTTCGGCCTTGCCCGACAGCGCCGTGAAGTGAAACGTCGCGACGCCCGGATTAGGGTTGCCTTCGGCGACGACCAGCACATCGCTGACGTAATCGGCGTCCGTCATCGGCGCATCGACCGTAAACGACAGCGGCACGGTATTGCCGTTCTCGGCAATCTCCGGCAGTTCGATCGAAATCTTGCCCTTCTCGGGCGTCGCGCCACCGGTAAATTTGGCGATGTCATCGGTGGCGGCCTGCGGCGTGGCGAACGCGCCGCCGTTCCAGCCGATCAGAGTGATGGCAGCGCTTCCGGCGCCGAGCGCCAGGGCGGCGCGACGAGACAAATGCCGCATGGGTAGTCCCTCCCGAAATTCGTTGTGGAGCACGAGCGAGCCCCTTCGCCGACGACCATACCGACGGCGGCGAGGAGGTCAAATCATATTCATAAAAAAGAATATGGACGCTGTGGCAGCAGCCGTTCTGAGCCCGCAACATCAGCTCGGCAAGGCTTTGACATAATCGCGGAAGCTCTTGTCCCGATAGGCTTTTTCCCGCACGTAGCGGAACATTGCGAGGAAATCCTCGGGCCGCAAATAGCCCGGCGCGCGCGCCACTTCCCGCTTCTGCGGCGGCTCATTTTTCAACGGGGCGGCGCGCTCGGCAAAGAACTGGAATGTCGGGGTGAATCGCACGCCATATTTCGCCGCCATATCCTTTTCCGACAGCTTCGCCCCGTCGAAATCGGTCACGATGCGCGAGCCGATGATATTGAGCTGAAGCACATCGAAATTGGCCTTGATGTAGTTGGAAATTTCCGGCTGGGCGAAATTGACGAAATGGGTTTCCTTGCAATACGGACAGCCTTTAAGCTCCCACATGACGACGAAGCGTTTGCCGGCCTTGCGGGCGTCCTCGAGGTCTTCCGGCAGATCGAGAAAGCTTTCCAGAAACCAGGATTGCTTGTAGAGCCCGTCATCGGTCAGCACCGGATCGTCGGCGCGCGCCACGGGCGCACCCAGAACGCCGGTCGCCATAGCCCCGAACAAGAGATGCCGCCGTGATAAATTCATAATCGTCCGCCGTAGTCCAAAACCGGCGAGAACGGACTCGCCGCGCCTCTTATATTCATAATAGCTTATATCTACGTCTCACAGTGCGGTGAACAGGTATGCCGGTCAGCTTTGCGCGTATCGCAGTCCTCGGTCTGGCCGTGCTCGGCCTAGCCCTGCTAGCAGGCCCCGCCTCCGCCGGCGACCTGGCCGACTTCAACGCCGCGGTGGAAAAAGCCGCCGGCCACAATCGGGTGGCGATCGGCTATCTGCGCACCGGCAATACCGACCTCGCCTCGCTCGAACTCGACCGCCTGCGCGACGCTTGGGCGAAACTGAACGCGCGGTTTGCCGGCAAGGCGCCGGATGCCTTCGCCGGCAATGCACTGTACGGCACCACCCTCGTCAATATCGGCGCGCGCCTGGTCGCCGCCGACATGATGCTCAAGTCCGGCCGCGCCGATGCCGCCAGCCAGTCGCTGAGCGCCATTCGCGGCGACCTTTACGACCTGCGCAAATCAAGCGGGATCGTCGTGCTGGCCGACTGCGT
>CAIMEA010000208.1 GCA_903839845.1 uncultured Hyphomicrobiales bacterium | reverse complement strand
TCGCCCATCGCCATCACGCTCGCGGCAACAAGCGCGCTGACGCAAGGCTGGCACACCGCCACCATATGCGCGCCCGGCCCGATCTTCTCGAGAAACTTGATCAGGTGCGCGGTGTAGCTGTCGAAACTGAACGGGCCGTCGGCCAGCGGCACGTCGCGCGCATTGTGCCAGTCGGTAATATAGACGTCATGCTCGGCGAGCATCGTGCGCACCGTGGCGCGCAGCAAAGTCGCGAAATGGCCCGACAGCGGCGCGATCAACAAAACGCGCGGCTGCTCCTGTTCGACGTCCTTCTTGAAATGCCGCAAGGTGGCAAACGGCGTCACCAAAGCCGCCTCTTCGGTCACCGCGACTTCGCGGTTGCCGACCATGACGCTGTCGATGCCGTATTCCGGCCGCGTATGGGTGAGCCCGATGCGGGCGATCATCTCATAGGCGGCGGTAAGATTGCTCAGACCCGAAGGCCGCGGCGAACCGTTGAGCCGCGCCCCAACCGTCTCGGCCGCCATGCTGGCGAACTTGCGCACCGGATCCATGATGTCCGACTGCGCCTGATAGGCTTGATAAAGCATTCAATCCCCGGTCGGCCCCGGCAGGCCGCAAACCACAGGCTAGCCGGTTTTATGCTGCACTGCGAGATAATAATCTGGGCCAGACTGCCTCAGAAATAGGCGCTGTTGAAAAAGTCGCCAGGCAGGCCTTTTGCGGCACGGGAAGGTATTGATTAATTTGAACTTTCGTCTAGGCTGAGCCTGCCGGGCCGCTTTTACTGAGAGGGACATGATCGCCCCATGGCCACAGCTGCCCTGACGATTGCCAGCAAGAACTATGGCTCCTGGTCGCTGCGCGGCTGGCTGCTCTGCAAGCTCGCCGGTCTCGACTTCGACGAACAAAGCGTCGCCAGCGACGACCCCTCGACGCGCGCCGAGCTGTTGCTGCTGTCGCCCTCCTTCCTGGTCCCCTGCCTCACCCATGACGGCATCAAGATCTGGGATACTTTGGCCATCGCCGAATATCTCGACGAGACTTTGCCGAAGGCCGGCCTGCTGCCGAAGGAAAAAGTCGCGCGCGCGCACTGCCGTTCGATCTGCGGCGAGATGCATTCCGGCTTCACCAATCTGCGCTCGGCCTTGCCGATGAATCTGAAAGCGCATCATCCCGGGTTCAAAGTCTGGGCCGGCGCGCAGGCCGACATCGACCGCGTCATCTCGATCTGGCGCGAATGCCTCGCCTCGAGCAAAGGTCCGTTTTTGTTCGGCAAGACGCCCGGCATGGCCGATGCCATGTTCGCGCCGGTGGTGACGCGCTTCATCACTTATGACGTCAAACTCGACAGCGATTGCACCGCTTATTGCAAGGCGATCATGGCGCTGCCGGCGATGCAGGAATGGCAGGAAGCAGCATTGGCCGAACCGGACGAAGTGGTCGAACTCGACGTCGAGTTCTAGAGTGAGAGCGGCTGCTCAACGCAGCCGGATCGCCCAGAGCAGCAGCGCGGCCAGCAAAGCCACGGCCAGCAGCATGATCGAGAAGCCGACCTGCGTGTAGCCGATGGCGCCGCAACAGGCGCCGGCGAGAAAGCCAGCCAGCACCGGCCATAGATTGGCGAAGGCGTCGCGCGCGCGACGCCGCGCCGTCTTCGCCGCCGCATCGTCGGGATGCTTCGCCAGCCGCCGCGCTGCGACCAGCCATTGCGCCAGTTCGATCGCCGCCAATGTCGTGTTCGTTGTCATCACATTGGTCGAAGCTACGCCGCGCATCAGCAACCGCACCAGCGCGCTCTGCACGCCCATCGCCGTCACGCCGAGGACGCCAGCGACGAGCGCGAGCGGCGCATTGGGATGGGCGAAGGGCGCCGCAGAAAGCCCAATGACGGCAAGCGCGCCGACCAATAACAGCTCCACTCCAACGGTAACGATCAAAGCCTTGCGGCTGTTGTCGGCAAGTTCAGCCAAAAGTACCGCGGCGAAGCCGGCGAGGAAAAACAACGGAATGGCCAGCGTGCGGATCACATTGACGATGTCGGCATTGACGATCTGCGCGCCGATCAGCACGAAGCTGCCGGTGACCTGCGCCACGAACAAACCAAACAGCGCGAACACCGTGCAGGCATCGACGACGCCGGCGACAAAGGCGAGCAAGCCCGCAATCCACTTCGGCACCTCGATGGCCTTTACCGCCACGGCGATCCTTTCATCGCTTGAGCCAGTCCCCGATCCGCCTGACCGCTTCATGCATGTCCGCCCGCGAGCGCGAATAGCAAAAGCGCAGGTAGTGGCGGCCATCGATCGGATCGAAGTCCAGCCCCGGCGTCGCCGCGACATGCGCCTCGTTGAGCATGCGCTTGGCGAAGTCGAGACTGTCGTCGGAAAACTTTGCGATGTTGGCGTAGAGATAGAAGGCGCCATCGACCGGCAGGAAATTATCGAGACCGGCTTTCGGCAGGCCTTCGGTGAGGATGCGCCGGTTTTCCTCGTAACCGTGCTTGACCTCTTCCATCTCCGCGCGCCCGTCGAACGCCGCTTCCGCCGCGATCTGCGACAAGGTCGGCACCGAGATGGCGAAGTTCTGCTGCAACCGTTCGACCGTGCGCACCAGCTCGGGCGGCAGCACCATCCAGCCGACGCGCCAGCCGGTCATGCAGAAATATTTCGAGAACGAATTGATAATGACGGCCTTGTCCGACAGCTTGGCGGCGGTCTCGGCGGCGAACGCATAATCGAGGCCGTGATAGATCTCGTCGGAAATCACCTTGATACCGAGGCCCTCGGCGGTCGAGATCAGCCGGCTTAACGCCTGCACTTCCATCATCGTGCCGGTCGGATTGGCCGGGCTCGCCACCAGCAACCCGGCCAGCGGCGCCTTGCGGTGCGTCTCGATCAAGGCTTCCGGCGACAGCGCCCAGCGCGTCGCCGCCGAGGTTTCGATCAGTACCGGCTCGCAACCAAGCGCGGTCAGAATGTGCCGGTATGGCGGATAGCCCGGATTGGCCAGAGCCACCCGGTCGCCGGGCTCGAACAGCGACAGGAACGCCAGGATGAAGCCGCCGGAGGACCCGGTGGTGACCACCACCCGCGCCGGGTCGAGGTCGTAAGAATACGCGTCGCGGTAGTACCGGGCGATTCGCGCCCTTAAGGTCGGTATGCCGAGGGCTTCGGTATAGCCAACGCGCTGTCCGAGCGCGGCCTGCGCCGCGACAAGCGCCGGGGCCGGCGCCGGCCGGTCCGGCTGGCCCACTTCCATATGGACAATGTGGTGGCCTTGGGCCTCCAGCGCCGCCACCGCCGCCATTACGTCCATGACGATAAAGGGCGGCACATCGCTGCGTTTGGAGGGGCTGAGCAGGCCTTTTACGGTCTCAAGCATGGGCTGGTCCCCGCCCCGCGGCGGCCCTCGCCCCGCTGTCGCCGCATTCAAAATGCTTGTTTACGGCGAGACGATCGGCGGCAAGGCTGTTGGCGATTTGTTGAGCATTCGCGGATTTCATGACGAGGCCGTGATATCCAGTTGCGTTGACCGGCGGCCGACGCGCCTGTTTAAGTTCACTCTTCCGCTTCAAGCGTTAAGTCTAACGGGTTGATACGTGACAGATATCGGCAGAATTGAGCCCCGCGTGACCGTCAAACCATCTACCAGCGGCTGGCGCAACGCGCCAGTTATGCGCGGCTTGGCCGTGGCCACGGCGCTGGCCGTCGCCCTGACCGGCGCCGGCCCCGCGACAGTGACGCCGGCGCGCGCGCAAGACGCCACCAGCGGCATGCCGATCGTGCGCGACACCGAAATCGAGCAGCTGCTGCGCGACTATGCGCAGCCGATCCTCAAGGCCGCTGGCCTCGCCAAGCAGAACGTCAAGGTGGTCGTGCTCAACGACCGCGCCTTCAATGCCTTCGTCATGGATGGGCGGCACATCTTCGTCAATGCCGGGGCGCTGTTCGATGCCAAGACGCCGAACGAGGTCATCGGCGTGTTCGCGCATGAGACCGGGCATCTGGCCGGCGGCCATTTGCTCAAGCTGCGTGAGCAACTGGCGACGGCGCAGACCGCCTCCGTCGTCGCGCTGCTGCTCGGCGTCGGCGCGGCGGTGGCCAGCGCGCGCTCGGGCAGCAATGTCGGCGCCGCCGCGATCATGGCGCCGCAGTCGGCGATCCAGCGTTCGCTGTTGGCCTATGTGCGGACCCAGGAAGATCAGGCCGACCATGCCGGCGCGAAGTTTCTCGATGCTACCGGCCAGTCGGGCCGTGGCATGCTAGACCTGTTCAAGCGGCTGAGCAGCGATTCCCTGTTCAACTCGCGCTATGTCGATCCTTATCTGCAGTCGCATCCGATGCCGGCCGAACGCGTCGCCGCGCTCGACACTTTGGTCAGGTCCAGCCCCTATTTCGACGTCAAGGACCCGGCCGAATTGCAGGCGCGGCACGACCTGATGCGCGCCAAATTGTCCGGCTTCCTGGAACGGCCGGATACTGTGGCGCGGCGCTATCCGCTCGGCGATCACAGCCTGGCCGCGCGTTACGCGCGCGCGATCTCCGCCTACCGCAATTCCGATCTGCGCCAGGCGCTCTCGCAGATCGACGGCCTCATTCAGGCCCAGCCCGGCAATCCCTACTTCTACGAACTCAAAGGCCAGGCGCTGCTGGAAGGCGGCCGCGCCGCCGAGGCGGTCGCGCCGTTGCGCCAAGCGGTGCAATTGTCGCATGGCGCGCCGCTGATCCAGATCATGCTGGCGCAGGCGTTGATCGGCACCAACAATGCGAAGCTCGCCGAGGAAGCCGTCGCCCTCTTGCGCGGCGCCTTGTTGCGCGAGCCGGAAGCGCCGGAAGCCTATAGCCAGCTGGCCATGGCCTATGGCCGCAAGGGCGATCTCGCCCAGGCCGATCTCGCTTCGGCGCAAGCCGCTTTCTCGCGCGGCGACATGATGACCGCGCGTCAGTTGGCCACGCGCGCCAAGACCAAACTGCCGATCGGCTCGCCCGCCTGGGTGCGTGCCGACGACATCGTCAATCTCAAGCCGAACAACAATGCCCGCAACTGACAGCCAAAAGGATATCCTCCCATGACCACACGCTTGCGCATCATCGCCGCCCTCGGCGTCGCGATGCTGGCCCTCTGGCTGCCGCCGCAAGCGCGCGCGGCCGAGTTTTCAGCGCCGCAAAAATCCGAAATCGAAAAGATCATGCACGATTATCTGATCGCGCATCCGGAAGTGCTGCAGGAAGCCATGGCCGAACTCGAGAAGCGCCAGGCCGCCGGCGAAGCCGAGAAGCATCAGGCCGCGGTCAAGGAGAACGCGACGGTACTTTTCTCCTCGCCGCGTCAGGTCAATCTCGGCAATCCGCAGGGCACCGTCACCTTCGTCGAGTTCTTCGATTACAATTGCGGCTACTGCAAGCGCGCCATGAGCGACATGCTGACGCTGATGAAGGACGACCCAAAGCTTAAAGTGGTGCTCAAGGAATTCCCGGTGCTTGGCCCAGGCTCGGTCGAAGCCGCGCAGGTCGCTGTAGCCGTGCGCATGCAGGACAAGACCGGCCAGAAATATCTGCAGTTCCACGAAAAGCTGCTCGGCGGACGCGGTCAGGCCGACAAGGCCCATGCGATGGCCGCGGCCAAGGACGTCGGCATCAACATGGCGCAGCTCGAAAAGGACATGGCCAGCGCCGAGGTCAAGGACACCTTGCAGGAAAACTTCAAGCTCGCCGAAGCGCTCGGCATGAACGGCACGCCGAGCTATGTCATCGGCGACAATGTGATCGTTGGCGCCGTCGGCCTCGAAGCTTTGCGTGAAAAGGTCAACACGACGCGTTGCGGCAAGGCGACCTGCTAGGCGCACGCTGACGGTAAGAATACCTTCAATCCCTAGCCGCTGGGCCTAATCGCCCGGCGGCTTTTTTTGCGCGGTTCCGGGATGGAACTCCGCAGCCGCGCGCGGGTTGTCGCGCGCATGTATACGATCGGCATCGAAGAGGAATACTTCGTTTACGACGCAAAGACGCGGCGTGCGCTGCGCCGTGTTGACAAGAAATTCCTGAGCGCCATCAAGAAGGGTCTCGGCGATCGGGTGACCACCGAAATGCTGCAATCGCAAATCGAGGTCATGACCTCACCGTGCGAGACCATGGCCGGGGCGCGCGCGCAACTGACCGAATTGCGCGGCACGCTCGGCGAAGCGGCGCGCGAGCGCAACCTCGGCATCGCCGCCATGGGCACTTTTCCGCTTGCCTTCTGGCCGGAGCAGCGGGTCACCGACAAGGAACGCTACGACACGATCATGGACGATCTGCAGATGATCGGTCACCGCAACATGCTGTGCGGCATGCATGTGCATGTCGGCATTTCCGATCTCGGCGCCCGTGTCGCCCTGATCATGCGGCTGACGCCTTACCTGCCGCTGCTGCTCGCGCTGTCGACATCGTCGCCGTTCTGGCAAGGCCAGCTCACCGGACTTTCAGGCTACAGGCTGGCCGCCTATGACGAGATGCCGCGCACCGGCCTGCCCGAACTGTTCCGCACCAATGCCGATTATGACGACTATGTCGCTGCCCTTGTCGGCGCCGGCATTATCCCCGACGCCAGTTACATCTGGTGGGCGATCCGCCCGTCGCTGCGCCATCCGACCATCGAATTGCGCGTCGCCGACAGTTGCACGCGGATCGAGGATGCGCTGGCCATCGCCGCGCTGTTCCGTTGCCTGGTGCGCGCGCTCGATCGCAACCGCGGCATCAATGCCGGCTTCGACCGCGTCGGCCGCGCCATCACCGTCGAGAACAAATGGCACGCCCAGCGCTCCGGCATCGCCGCGCGTTTCATCGACCCATTTTCGCGCGCGCCGATTACCATTACCGCCTGGCTCGGCCAGGTCCGCGCCCTGATCGCCGACGACGTCGGGGCGCTGGGCTGTGGACCCGAGATCGACCACCTTGACCGCATCGTCGCCGGCGGGACCAGCGCCGACCGCCAGATCGCCATCTTCAACGAAGCAAAATCGGCCGGCCGGCGGCGGTTAACGGCGATTAATGACGTCATCGACTGGGTCGGAGCCGCCACTTTGGCGCTCGCCCGGCCCGCTCCCGCGGCCTCGGCCGGCCAGGCGGCATCCGGGCTTCCCCTATGCGCCCGGGGCACCTATAAAGCGCCACAGTTCTAGGCGCATTGAGTCAAAGAACGCGCGCGAACCAAAACCTGCCGGATTCCAATGTCGCAGACTATTTTTGTCCTCAACGGACCCAACCTCAATCTGCTCGGCACCCGCGAGCCGGAAAAGTACGGCCATTCCACATTGGCCGATGTGGAAAAGCTGTGCCGCGCAACCGCCGCGCGCTTCGGTCTCGATGTCGACTTCCGGCAATCCAATATCGAAGGCGAGCTGGTCACCTGGATCCAGGAAGCGCTCGCCAAAAAGGCCGTCGGGCTGGTCATCAACCCGGCCGGCTACACCACGACCTCGATCGCCATTCTCGACGCGCTCCTGATGCTCAAGGCGCCGGTGATCGAAGTCCACATCACCAATATCCACCAGCGTGAAGAATTTCGTCACCACTCGTATGTATCGAAGGCGGCCAAGGCTGTGATGGCCGGCTTCGGCATTGATGGCTACGCGCTGGCGATCACCGGCATCGCCGGCATGATCGGCGCCAAGGAAAAATGACCGCGCGTGACTTAGGTAAACGGCATTCGTACTTCGCACCGGCTTACGCGCACTATTAATTGGAAGAGATAATGGCAAAACCGCCGAAAGCATCCATGGTCGATCACGCTTTGATCCTGGAGCTGACCAAGCTCCTCGACGAAACGGGCCTGACCGAAATCGAAATCGAACAGAACGGCCAGCGCGTGCGCGTCGCCCGCGGCGCGGTCGCCGCCGCGCCGGCGCCTGCGCCGCAGCCGGTCGCCGAGTCGATCGCCAAGCCGCTCGATCCGGCCAAGCATCCGGGCGTGGTCACTTCGCCGATGGTAGGCACCGCCTATGGCGCGGCCGAGCCCGGCGCCAAACCCTTCGTCGAAGTCGGCAGCACCGTGAAAGCCGGCGACACATTGCTCATCATCGAAGCAATGAAAACGATGAACCAGATTCCGGCGCCGCGTGGCGGCACCATCACGCAGGTATTGTTCGACGACGGCCAGCCGGTCGAGTTCGGCGAACCATTGGTGATCATCGAGTGACACGGTCCACGCCGCGCGCACTTCCTTCCGCCCTCATCCTGAGGAGCGGCCGCAGGCCGCGTCTCGAAGGATGGGGCGGCCCCATGGTTCGAGACGGCGCTGCGCGCCTCCTCACCATGAGGTCGATAGAGGCTCGAAAAGACAATGTTCGATAAAATCCTCATCGCCAACCGCGGCGAAATCGCGCTCCGAATCTTGCGCGCCTGCAAGGAGCTTGGCATCAAGACCGTCGCGGTGCATTCCACCGCCGACGCCGACGCCATGCATGTGCGCGTTGCCGACGAACGCGTCTGCATCGGCCCGCCGGCGGCGAAAGACTCCTCTCTCAGCGTGCCCGCCATTCTCTCGGCCTGCGAGATCACCGGCGCCGACGCCGTGCATCCCGGCTACGGCTTTTTGTCCGAGAACGCGCGCTTTGCCGAGATCCTCAACGACCACGGCCTGCACTTCATCGGTCCCAAGGCCGAGCATATCCGCATCATGGGCGACAAGATCGAAGCCAAGCGCACCGCCAAACGCTTGGGCATTCCGGTCGTGCCTGGCTCCGACGGCGGCGTCACCGACGACGGCGAGGCGGCGAAAATCTCCGACAAAATCGGCTACCCGGTTCTGATCAAGGCCGCCGCCGGTGGCGGCGGGCGCGGCATGAAGGTCGCCAAATCGCGCGAGGAACTCTCGACCGCATTGTCGACCGCGCGCTCCGAGGCCAAGGCCGCATTCGGCGACGACGCGGTCTATATCGAGAAATATCTCGGCAAGCCGCGCCACATCGAAATCCAGGTACTCGGCGACGGCAAGGGCAACGCCGTTCATCTCGGCGAACGCGACTGCTCTTTGCAGCGCCGCCACCAGAAAGTGCTGGAGGAAAGCCCCTCGCCCGCGCTCAACGTCGCCGCCCGCAACAAGATCGGCGAGACCGTCGCCAAGGCGATGCGCGAGATCAATTATCTCGGCGTCGGCACCGTCGAATTCCTCTACGAGGATGGCGAGTTCTATTTCATCGAAATGAACACCCGCATTCAGGTCGAGCATCCGGTGACGGAAATGATCACCGGCATCGATCTGATCTTCGAGCAAATTCGTGTCGCCGCCGGTGCGCCTTTGTCGATCACGCAGGAAGACATCGAATTCCGCGGCCACTCGATCGAGTGCCGCATCAATGCCGAGAACCCGGTGTCGTTCCGTCCCTCGCCCGGCAAGATCCTGCATTATCACGCGCCCGGCGGCCTCGGCGTGCGCATCGATAGTGCCGTCTATCAGGGCTACACCATCCCGCCTTATTACGACTCGCTGGTCGGTAAACTCATCGTGCACGGCAAGACCCGCACCGAGGCCTTGATGCGGCTCAAGCGCGCGCTCGACGAGGTCGTGGTCGACGGTATTGAGACGACGCTGCCTTTGTTCCGCGCCTTGGTGCGCGAGGCCGACATCATCGACGGCAATTACCACATTCACTGGCTCGAACAATTTCTTGCCAAGGGCGGGATGGAACCGTAGCAGTCAGGCAAGGCCCTCCCCAATCGCGCCGCGCCGGCTTACAATGGCAAACAGCCATGGCCAACCGCGAAAACACCTATATCGAAATCACGCCGGAGGTGCTGCTCAAGGCCTATGCCTGCGGCATCTTCCCGATGGCCGAGAGCGCCGACGACCCGGCGCTATACTGGATCGAGCCGGAGCAACGCGGCATCATTCCGCTCAACGGGTTCCATGTGTCGTCGCGCCTCGCCCGCACCGTGCGCACGACGCCGCTGACCGTTTATGTCGACCGCGACTTCGATGCGGTGATCGACGGCTGCGCCGAGCCCGCGCCGGAACGCGACAAGACCTGGATCAATGCGCGTATCCGCAAGATCTATCGCGCGCTCTTCGACATCGGCCATTGCCACACCGTTGAGGTCTATGACGGCGATCATCTGGTCGGCGGTCTTTACGGCGTCTCGCTCGGCCGCGCCTACTTTGGCGAGAGCATGTTTCACCGCGTCACCGACGCCTCGAAGATAGCGCTGGTGCATCTCATCGCGCGGCTGCGCGCCGGCGGCTTCAAGCTGTGCGACACGCAATATGTCACCGACCATTTGAAAACCTTCGGCGCCGTCGATGTGCCGAAGAAGCGCTATCATCGCATGCTCGAAGAAGCGCTTACCGGCGACGCCGATTTTTCGGCGCTGCCGACGGATCGTCTGATCAGCGGCGCGGAAGCGCTGGCGCAGTTGAAAGATTAGCGAATGGTCGGCGCTGGCGCCGGCGGCAATTGCTGCGCACGCGGCTGCGCGGCCGGCAATGCCGGTGCCGCTGCCGGCGGACGCGCAGGTGGCCGCGCCGCCGGCTTCGCGGCGGGCTTTGCCGCCGGCTCGCTCGGTGCTTCCGCCACGTCCGGACCGGCGCCGCCTTTGCAGTCGGTGATCCACACGTCGTAGATCGGATGTTCGACCGCGTGCAGGCCGGGGCTGGCCGCGAACATCCAGCCGTCGAAAATCCGTTTGACCTCGCCCTGCAGCGTCACTTCGTCGACCTGAACGAACGCATCCGTGTTCGGCGTCTCGGTCGGCGGCCGCGTATAGCAAACGCGCGGCGTCACCTGCAGCGCGCCGAACTGCACGGTCTCGTTGATGGCGACGTCGAACGAAATGATGCGGCCGGTGATCTTGTCGAGACCGGAGAACACCGCGCTCGGATTGGCGATGCGTTGCGGCGGCGGCGCCACCACCACCTCGTCGCCCGGCTGCGGCGAGGTGTCGGCCGGCTCCGGCGTGCCGCGCGGCTGGCGAATGCCGGGCAGCAGGCCGGGCGTCGAACGCACGACGCCCTGCGGCGCCTCGCCTTGCGGCGGCAATGGCGACAGCGGCACCGCGGCCGGGGCCGCGACGCCGCCGGGCGGCGGTGCCAAAGGCTGCGATTGAACCGCGCCCGCGCCGGGGCGGCTCGACGGCGGCAGGCTCATCGGCGGTGCTTGGGGCTGCGATGGCGGCAGGTCGCCGCGGCCGAGATCGGGCGGCGGCAATTGGTTGCCGCGCGGCACATTGGCCGGCGGCCGCGGCGGCGCGTCCCCGAAAATCGAGCCAAACTGTGCGCCGGCCGGCTGCGTCAGAAATGCCGTGTTGATCGTGACCGCCAGGACCGCCAGCGCTGTGAGCCTCGAACGCGCCATCAAGACAGGCTTTCCCGAACGGTGATGCTGAGCGCTCTTTTCAAACAGGCGCCGGAAACTTGTCGCGGATTCGCGAAATTTCCGCCAGCGGAAGCGTCCGGTTAACATGGCGAATGCGGCGGCGGAAGGGCGGCGGCGCCGACCTTCCGGCAGCCCCGCTTACGGGCTCCAGGCCTTGTAGTCGCCGGTCGCCTTGGGCCGATGACCGGAGGCCAGTGTCGAGCCTGACGGACGGTAGGCGCCGGGCGTGCCGGTCAGATTGGCGCGGTGCGGCTTCTGCCAGTCGCGCGGCTGGTAGTTTTCCTCGGTCGGCGGCGTATCCACCGTGTGGTGCAGCCAGCCATGCCAGGACGGCGGCACGGAAGACGCCTCCGCATAGCCGTTATAGATCACCCAGCGCCGCTGGAAGAGCAGCGTCGGATCGATTTTGCCGCCCCGGGTGCGGAAATAGGTGTTGCCGAATTCGTCGGTGCCGACTTTCTCGCCGTACCGCCAGGTCCAGAACTGGGTTCCGAAAGTCTGGGAATTCCACCAGGTAAACAGCTTCAGCAGGAAACTTTTCATTGCCGCCGCGCATTTCTATTGGGGACGTGAAGCGTATTGCCACCTCACCGCCTCCCTGTCCAGCGCGCCGGCCGTGGCGACGGCCCGTCATCCACCCCCGTCATGAAAGGCCGATCGCCACCGCATGGATTTGCTCGGGCGTGCAGTTCGCCATGACGCAGCCGATCCGACGAAGAGCAAGACCGCGGCCCGGGCTTTCTGAATGAGGCCTTTTCAGCAAAAGTCCAGATACAACTTTTAGTCGCGTTGCGATTTTATTCAATCTAAGAGACAGTCGCGGACGGGCCAAATTTCAGCCTTCGCGGTCCGGCCGAACATCCGTCCGAGACAGCATTTTCGGGACAGCCAGAAAGCCAGGCGGCTCATGGCTGGCCGGCGCATGCGAGCGGCGTCGCATGCACGATCGTCGGCGCTTTGAGGGGGGACGTCGCACAGCAAACAGAGGTGACGTTATGAAGATAGTTGAAAACCTGGCGTTTAAAGGTGGCGGCGTGCTGGGGGCGGCTTATGTCGGCGCGCTGGTCGCCTTGGAGGAATGGAAGCTCGCCGGCTGGGGGAGCGATCCGAACGGAAAAGTCATCGTCTACGGCAATGTCAAACGGGTCGCCGGCACGTCGGCCGGCGCCATCTGCGCGGCATTGGTCGCGCTCGGCAGAAATGCCGCCGAGATCGCCAAGATCATGGACGAGATGACGTTCTCCAGTTTCGTCGACGTCGATCCGAACTTCCCGGCCAATAGCGGCCTTTGTCTGGGAAAGGTTTTTCTCGATTGGATGGAGGGAAAGGTCAAAGACGCCCTGAAGAAAGACAACGCGACCTTTACCGACCTCGCCGCGCTGGCCCAGAACGATCCCCGCTACAAGGACCTCCATATCTTCTCGCACCAGGTCAAGGCCGGCCGCACCTTTGAATTTTCCGCCCAGTCGACACCGGACGTGCCGATCGCCCAGGCGGTGCGGGCCTCCATGTCGATCCCGATTTTCTTCGTGCCCTGGAGCTTCTCCGGCGACCTGGCCAAAGCCTATCCGGGCGATTTCGTCGATGGCGGCGTCGCCTTCAACTATCCGATCTCGGCGTTCGATTCCGGCGATCCCAACAGACTGACGCTGGGCATCCTGCTCAATCACTTGTCTTACACCACGCAAGGATCGCTGGAGACGTCGATCCATTCGCTACTGGCAAAGAAGGGTGCGAGCGAGGATACCAAGGCGGTGGTTGAATCGTTGATCGAGCTGATCAAGCTCGGTCCCTACGATGCAGCGGCGGCAAAAGCCCATCTGCAATCGCGGATGTCCGCCGCCCCGCAAGGCGCCGCCGACGATATCGCGCTTGTGCTGGAAATCATTCTCGCCTTCGAACTCGCCTGGGACATCCTGCAACAAGGCGGCAGAATCGAACAGGCGATCGCCGCCATCGTGAAAGCGTTTGAAGACTTCATCAAGAACGACCAGGATCTGAAACCCCTGTTCGCGTTCCTGACGGCGCTGGGACGCTGGGGCTCGGTTATTGGCGCGATGCAGAACACGCCGACCAATGTCGTCTTTGAACGCGATGCCGCGCGCAGCATCGTGGTCAATACGCTCGGCTACGCCTTCACCGATTTCTATATGCCGGAGTGCAACAAGAAGAAGCTCGTCGCCTCCGGCTATAATAGCGCGACCAAGTATCTGAGCCTGATCATGTACAGCTGAAGGTCGGCAAGGCTCGAACCCGGCAAGGCTGACGGGCGACGAGGCGGCCGGACGGTCTGTCCGGTCGCCCAGTCCGCTTCCGGCACGAGCGATGTTGCCTTTGCTTAAGTCGAAGGCTAAGGTGCTCAGGAATTCAGCAATGACAGTGCCGGGTGTAAAAAAGGCGGACCTCGTAAGGGTCCGCCTTTTTCTTTGGCCGTAGCGCCGGGCGCGACTTAGCCATGGTCCCGATGGCCGGCCAGGCTGTTTTCGCGGGCGAGTGTGCTTTCGACCAGATGCTTGAGCTTATGCGTCGCCGCCGTGATGGCAGAATCGACGCTTGCTTCTTGGCTCGTCACTGCCACCGGCGGCCGGCCGCCGATACGGACCTCCATGACGCATTTGGTGTCCTCGCGGGCTTCCTTGCCGCCGCTTTCATCGGTGAGATGGACTTCGACCCGGGTGATGCGGGCGCCAAACCGCTCCAGCGCGGTCTCCACATGGCCCTGCACATAGCGGGTGAGTTTTTCGCGGCCGTCGATATGGCTGTCGGTGCTGACGTCGATTTGCATCTCGTCTCCATTTTTTTGTTGTTGTCGGCAGGTTAAGTTCCGGGAGGCGCGGATCGTTCAGACGCGAGCGCACCTATTTTCGGTACTCCAGTCCATGGTCGCGCCATGCACAGGCCTGTGTGGCTTCCCCACACTGTCCAAGGCCCGCCATTTACAGGCTAAGGCTCTGATCGCCTTTCGAGAATCACCGACTCTGGAACCGGCTTTGCGGCACTTATCCCGGGCTTTTCCAGAGGTCAGGCCCTATGCAAAAGAAGTTGTGGGTGGCCAGCCAAGCCCATTTTGCGTCATTTTTCCGTCATCGCCCTAGGGCCGAAAACCTACCGATACCCTGCGACAAAAATGCTTCCCGGGGCCGCTTTCTAGTTCAATACTGACCACGTTCTCAGGTGCCGTTGCCCCCGAAGTTCACCGACGGGACACAAGATTTAGGGATTTAGTTACTCTTACCCACTATCTGTTGTTGACGACGGCGGTGAGTCCTCTTAGTTTTGTGACTGTTCGGTGTGGGTGAGTTCAACGTTCCCTCCGGATATTCAAACGACGTCAAAGTCGTGCTCATCCCGCGCCAAAAGGCGTTCGGGGACAGGGATTTGCTGTGTGTGACCGGGATCAAAAACCCGGGAGTAACCGATGCCGCATCAGAGCATTGGACTTAAATGAGGCAGGTGGTCGAACGGCCGGACGAGTCAATCGCGGGGGGACCTTTCGGTTCTCCTATGGAATAATCGTCGGCGGTCGACCGCCGCCCGGACATTGAAGGGCTTGAACTATGCGGATTGAACGGCGCTATACGAAAGATGCACAGCCCAACCAGGATGCCGCCTATGCCGGCATGGCGTTCCGGCTGACCACGTCCGAGATCAAGAATCCGGACGGCTCCATTGTCTTCAAGCTGGACAATGTCGAGGTGCCGGAATTCTGGTCGCAGGTCGCCTCCGACGTTTTAGCGCAAAAGTATTTCCGCAAGGCGGGCGTGCCCTCGCGCCTCAAAAAGGTCGAGGAGAACACAGTTCCCTCCTTCCTGTGGCGCTCGGTCGCCGATGAGGAAGCGCTCAGCCAACTGCCGGAGAAGGAGCGCTATATCGGCGAACACTCCTCCAAGCAGGTATTCGATCGTCTGGCCGGCACCTGGACCTATTGGGGCTGGAAGGGCGGCTATTTCGATACCGAATCAGACGCGCAGGCGTTCTTCGACGAACTGCGCTTCATGCTGGCCAACCAGATGTGCGCGCCGAATTCGCCGCAATGGTTCAACACCGGCCTGCACTGGGCCTACGGCATCGATGGCCCGTCGCAGGGTCACTATTACGTCGATCCGTTCACCGGCGTCCTGACCAAGTCGGAATCCTCCTACGAGCATCCGCAGCCGCATGCCTGCTTCATCCAGGGCGTCAATGACGATCTGGTCAACGAAGGCGGCATCATGGACCTGTGGGTGCGCGAAGCGCGCCTGTTCAAATACGGCTCCGGCACCGGCTCGAACTTCTCCGCCTTGCGCGGCGAAGGCGAGAAGCTGTCCGGCGGCGGCCGCTCGTCCGGCCTGATGTCATTCCTGAAAATCGGCGACCGCGCCGCCGGCGCCATCAAGTCGGGCGGCACGACGCGCCGCGCCGCCAAGATGGTCGTCGTCGACGTCGATCACCCGGATATCGAGCAGTACATCGACTGGAAGGTGCTGGAAGAGCAGAAGGTCGCGGCCCTCGTCTCGGGCTCCAAGATCAACCAGAAGCACCTCAAGGCGATCCTCAAGGCCTGCGTCAATTGCGAGGGCTCGGGCGACGACTGCTTCCTCCCTGAGAAAAATCCGGCGCTCAAGCGCGAGATCAAGCTCGCCCGCAAGTCGATGGTGCCGGACAACGTCATCAAGCGGGTCATCCAGTTCGCCAAGCAGGGCTACAAGGACATCAACTTCCCGACCTACGACACCGACTGGGACTCGGAAGCCTATCTCACCGTCGCCGGGCAGAACTCGAACAACTCGGTGCGCATCACCGACGACTTCCTGCGCGCCGTCGAGAACGACGCGACCTGGGACCTGACCTATCGCAAGAACGGCAAGGTGGCGAAGACGTTGCCGGCGCGCGAATTGTGGGAAAAGATCGGCTATGCCGCCTGGGCCTCGGCCGATCCCGGCCTGCAATATCACACCACGGTCAATGACTGGCACACCTGCCCGGCCTCGGGTCCGATCCGCGCCAGCAATCCGTGCTCGGAATACATGTTCCTTGACGACACCGCCTGTAACCTGGCGTCGCTGAACCTGTTGACCTTCCGCGACAAGGAAACCGGCGAATTCCAGACCGAGAGCTACGAGCACGGCGTGCGCCTGTGGACCGTGGTTTTGGAAATTTCGGTGATGATGGCGCAGTTCCCGTCGCGCCAGATCGCGGAGCTGTCCTACGAATACCGCACGCTCGGCCTCGGCTATGCGAATATCGGCGGCCTGTTGATGACCTCCGGCATTCCCTATGACTCGGCCGCCGGCCGCGCCATTGCCGGCGCGCTGACCGCGATCATGACCGGCGTGTCCTACGCGACCTCCGCCGAAATGGCCGAGAGGCTCGGGCCCTTCCCCGGCTACGCCAAGAACCGCGATCACATGCTGCGCGTCATCCGCAATCACCGCAACGCCGCGCACGGCAATGCCTCGGGCTACGAGCAATTGTCGATCGCGCCGGTGCCGCTCGACCACTCCTCGATCCTCGACGGCGTCGAAGGCAATGTCGCGCTGAAAGGTTATCTGTCGCTGTCCGCGCACGCCAAGTTCGCCTGGGACCTCGCGCTTGAACTCGGCCAGCAGCACGGCTACCGCAACGCGCAGGCAACCGTGATCGCGCCGACTGGCACGATCGGCCTGGTGATGGATTGCGACACCACCGGCATCGAGCCGGACTTCGCGCTGGTGAAGTTCAAGAAGCTCGCCGGCGGCGGCTACTGGAAGATCATCAACCGCGCCGTTCCCGAAGCCTTGCGCACGCTCGGCTACACGGAAGCGCAGATCGCCGAGATCGAGGCTTACGCGGTCGGTCACGGCAATCTGGCGCAGGCGCCCGCCATCAACCACACCACGTTGAAGGCCAAGGGCTTCACGCCGGAGGCCATCGCCAAGGTCGAGAAGGCGCTGCCGACCGCCTTCGACATCAAGTTCGTCTTCAACAAGTGGACGCTCGGCGAAGACTTCTGCCGCGATACGCTCGGCATCAGCGCCGAGGCGCTCGCCGCGCCGACCTTCGATCTGCTCGGCACGCTCGGCTTCTCGCGGCGCGACATCGAGCTGTGCAACATCCATGTCTGCGGCGCGATGACGGTCGAAGGCGCGCCGCATCTGAAGCTCGAGCACTACGCGGTGTTCGACTGCGCCAATCCGTGCGGTCGCACCGGCAAGCGCTATCTCTCGGTCGACAGCCACATCCAGATGATGGCGGCGGCGCAGCCTTTCATCTCCGGCGCCATCTCCAAGACCATCAACATGCCGAACGAGGCGACCGTCGAGGACTGCAAGCAGGCTTACCTCCTGTCCTGGCAGCTCGCGCTCAAGGCCAACGCGCTGTACCGCGACGGCTCGAAGCTGTCGCAGCCGCTCAACTCGCAGCTCATCGCCGACGAGGACGACGATGACGACGCGGTTGAGGCCTTCGTCGCCCAGCCGAACACCGCGCGCGTGACGCAGATGTCGGAGAAAGTCGTCGAGAAGATCGTCGAGCGCATCACCGTGCTGCGCGAGCGCGAGAAGCTGCCGTCGCGCCGCAAGGGCTACACGCAGAAGGCCGTGGTCGGCGGGCACAAGGTTTACTTGCGCACCGGCGAATATGACGACGGCCGCATCGGCGAAATCTTCGTCGACATGCACAAGGAAGGCGCGGCGCTGCGTTCGCTCTTGAACAACTTCGCCATCGCCATTTCGCTCGGCCTGCAATACGGCGTGCCGCTCGAGGAATATGTCGACGCCTTCACCTTCACCCGCTTCGAGCCGCAGGGCCCGGTGCAGGGCAACGACTCGATCAAATACGCCACCTCGATTCTCGATTACGTGTTCCGCGAACTGGCGGTGTCCTATCTCGAGCGCTACGACCTCGCCCATGTCGATCCGAGCCAGGGCGGCTTCGATGCGCTCGGCGCCGGCGTCGAGGAAGGCAAGCCGCAGCCGAGCTACGTGTCGAAGGGCCTGACCCGCTCGCGTCCGGAGAAGCTTTCTGTGGTGGGCGCGTCCTCGCCGGCTTCGTCGGTCGGCACGTCGAACGTCACGGCCTTTCACGGCAATGCCGCGACCGCCCTCAAGCACGAACCGGAAGCCAAGCTGTCGCCGGCGCAACAGCTCGAACAGGCGCAGCACATCAACGCCGAGGACGTGAAGGTCCACGCCAAGGCGGCGGCGACCGAACTGCGCGCGGAGGCCCGCGCCAAGGGCTACGAAGGCGAAGCCTGCGGCGAATGCGGCAACTTCACTTTGGTAAGAAATGGCACGTGCATGAAGTGCGACACGTGCGGCGGGACGAGCGGGTGTTCGTGACGAGGCATTGATGCCACGAGGCCGCAAGCAGCCAGACTTAAAGCAAGCGGTTCTAACGCCGCAGGATATGCAGTCCGCAATTCAACGAATTGAAAAAAGAATTGCGGACATTGATGCTTTTGATGTCCGATCAGTACAGACCCGGAGCGACCCCAGGATTGACGCGCTTTCGAATAAGCTTGACGCATTGCTTGTCGCTATTTTTGGCTCAGGCACAATAGAATATGAACGCTATCGGTGGCACGTTACCAACTTAGATACTGCCCCGATCAATCTTGTCTATCCCACTCCATTAAGCGAAGTCCACGAAGGATTAGCGCGCGGTCTGGCGAGTGCAAAAGCACAACTCGAAACGATAAAGATCGGATTTCAAGAGGAGCTGGAATATTCGGTCGACCCTTCCACGCATCGAGACCAGCCCGAAATTGAGCGCGATAATTCGCTAGTTCATCCGAGAATCGCAGAACTGTGCCGTGACCTTCTTGAACACGGCGCCTACGCGGAAGCTGTTGAACGAAGTTTCAAGATCGTTCGAGATCGCCTCCGGCACCTGACCGGATATGAAACCGGGTCTGATGCATTTGGAAAAGGTCGACTGCACATTAAAGGCGCGGCAGCGGCCCACGTAGATAGCGACTTCAATCAAGCCGTTAAATTTCTAACGATGGCAATTGATATGTTCCGAAATGAAAAAAGCCATACTTCGGAAGGAAATATCGAAAACGCAAATCACGCGCTGCAATATTTGGTATTAAGTAGCTTAGCACTTCGCTTTCTTGATCGCGCCGAAATAATTAAATGAGTTAATTGGGCCGGTCTTTTTGGCCTGTAGGGCGGATTAGCGCAGTAATCCGCCGATCTTCGACATGCCGACGGCGCAATACGCTTTGTTATTGCATCCTACGCTTTAAGCGCGCGGATTATATTGAATTCGGTTATCGCATTTCGCGCAGAAATATTGGCGATGCGTTGACCAGCGATATTTAGGTTCTGTCGCTCGATATAGGACCATCGCTTGACAGGTCCTACAGAACAATTCCGTAGGGACTGCTTCGGGCTTGCTTGGACGTCCGTTCCAATACAAGCCCGCCTTAAGAGTTGATCTCCAAGCGGCGGTCAATTGGTCAACAACCTTCGGCTCGTGTTTTCGATAAATGCATATACCCGATGGGTCCCACACCTCCGCCCACTCAACGTCTCCATCAAAATTCTTTAGACCATCGCCGACAAGCCAATTCATGGCGCCGGCTTGGTCGGAAAAACTAAATTTTTCCTCGTAGCCATCTGGCGCTGTCAGTTTAGCAATATAGCTACCGGCGCGTTCCATAGGCTCTTTTAACAAATGTAGCTCCGCGAACGAAACAATTTTCCTCTCACACCCCCCGCTTGATCGGCCCGACCTGCTCGCTCGTCGTCGCCAGCCCTTGGTTAACACTCGCAAAACCGCCGCCTCAAGCTTCCTGCGCCTCGTGTAACCGGCCATCAAGATCGGCTGGCTAGATTTGCCGGCCACGCACCGAAGGACGCCTGCCATGCTGACCCGCCTCGTCTATCATTCCGAGAACCACCTCGGCGCCGCCGGCGGCGGCATGATCAAGGGCCTCAACGATATTCTGGCAACGTCCGAGCGCCACAACGAGGCAGCCGGCATCACCGGCGCGCTGCTGTTCGACCCGCTCTGGTTCGTCCAGGTCCTCGAAGGCAAACGCGAAGCGGTGTCGGCCACTTTGCGCCGCATCATGGCCGACGAACGTAATGCCGAACTCGTGGTGATGGATTGCCGCCCGGTCGAGGCGCGGCTGTTCGCCAACTGGTGGATGGGCTTCGCCATGCTGCGCGGCGACAACGGCGCGGTGTTTGCCCGCCACGGCGTCGGGCCGAAGCTCGATCCGCGCACGATATCGGGCGACCAGGCGGCCGCGGTCGCGGTCGAGCTGGCCGGCAAAGGCCTCAACCGCGAATTCGCGGCCTGAGCTTTTGGCGGCGTCACGGCCTTCCGGCACCGCAATTCGGCCACGCCCGGGAGCGATACAATCGTTAGCCCTCCCGCTATAAGGCCGCCATGTCCTTCCGCCCCCTCACCGCTCTCGTCCTCGCCTTTACCCTCGCCGCGTCGTCGCTGGCGCTGGCCGCGCCGGGCGATCCGGATGCGCCGGTGAAGAAAAAGCCCGCCGCGCACAAAGTCGTGCGCACCACCGTCCGCCATGTCCCGCATTACACCACCCCGCCCGGCTATCGCACGCCCGAGCAGATCGAGCGCGCGCGCCGCGCCGAGATCAACCGCTCGCGCCGCGCCTATTACCGCGCCGGCGGCCAGCCGATTTATTACTGGAAGGATCCCGATCCGCGGTTTTATCGCGGCCGCTGGAACGGCGGCAGCTTCGGCCCGTGCTGGACCTCGACGCCGATCGGCTACATGTGGAATTGCGGCAAGTAGCCGCGGAGCGGCGAGCGGCCCGTTCGCGCACAAAAAAGGTCGCGCCCTCCGTCGGCT
>CAIMEA010000207.1 GCA_903839845.1 uncultured Hyphomicrobiales bacterium | reverse complement strand
GCAGGCCTGCAAGGAGAAGAAACTCGACATCCGCGTCGGCCGCTTTCCCTTCGCCGGCAATGGCAAGGCTATCGCGCTCGGCGAGGATCAGGGTCTGGTCAAGGTGATTTTCGACAAGAGGACCGGACAATTGCTCGGTGCGCATATGGTCGGCGCCGAGGTCACCGAACTCATTCAAGGCTACGTCGTCGCCATGAATCTGGAGACGACGGAAGAAGAATTGATGCATGTCATTTTCCCGCACCCGACTTTGTCGGAAATGATGAAGGAAGCCGTGCTCGATGCTTATGGGCGCGTGCTGAACATGTAGCTTCTGACGCCATTCGGCATATTCATTCTCAAATTGATATTGCCTTGAGATGCAAATGCCACGGCGGCGCGAGCAAAGAGGAGAATTATTTCAATGGCCAAGTACGACTCAATCCTCGGCACTGTCGGCAATACGCCGGTCGTGCGCATCAACAAGCTCGGGCCGAAAGGCATCAACCTCTACGTCAAGATCGAAGCCTTCAATCCGCTCGGTTCGGTCAAGGACCGTCTGGCGCTCGGCATCATCGAGGCGGCTGAAAAGTCGGGCGAACTTAAGCCCGGCATGACGGTCATCGAAGGCACGTCGGGTAACACCGGCATTGGTCTGGCGATGGTTTGCGCCGCCAAGGGATATCCGCTGGTCGTGACCATGGCTGAAACCTTCTCGGTCGAGCGCCGCAAGCTGATGCGTTTTCTCGGCGCCAAGGTGGTCCTCACGCCCGCCGCCGGCCGCGGCTTCGGCATGGTCGCCAAAGCCGCTGAACTGGCCAAGGCGCATGGCTGGTTCCTCACGCGACAGTTCGAGAACGAAGCCAATCCGGACATGCATGCGCGCACCACAGCGCGCGAGATCGTCAACGACTTCAAGGGCGAAAAGCTCGACTACTGGGTCACCGGCTTCGGCACCGGCGGCACGCTGACCGGCGTGTCGCGCGTTCTGTCCAAGGAAATGCCGAACACCAAGATTGTCGTCTGCGAACCGGCCGACGCGCCAATGCTCTCGACCAAGTCGCCGCAGGAGCGCAATGCCGACGGCACGCCCGCCAAACCGAACGCCGCGTTCAAGCCGCATCCGATGCAAGGCTGGTCGCCGGATTTCGTGCCGAAGATCACCGGCGAGGCTGTCGAGAGCGGCGTCATCAGCGAGATCCTGACCATCGCCGGTCCGGAAGCCCTCAAGTGCTCGAAGGATCTGGCGCAGAAGGAAGGCATCTTCGTCGGCATCACCGCCGGCGCGACCTTCGCGGGTGCTCTGAAAATCGCCGAAAGAGCGGCGCCGGGTTCGACCATTCTGGCCATGCTGCCGGATACCGGCGAGCGTTATCTGTCGACGCCGCTATTCGCCGACATCGGCGCCGACATGTCGGAGGACGAGATCGCCATTGCCAACTCGACGCCGGGGCAGCAGATGCCGCCGAAGCCGACGGCTTAACGGAGGCGCATATGGGTGTCCTTTCGTGGATCGTCGTCGGCCTGATCGCCGGCTGGCTGGCGCACACCATCCTCGGCGGCCGCGGCGGCATTTTCGGCAATATCGCCGTCGGCCTGGTCGGCGCCATTTTCGGTGGCTTCCTGTTCGAGAAGCTCAATCTCCAGGTGATCCCCGATTTCTGGGGCAATCTCATCACCGCCACCATCGGCGCCATTCTGTTTCTGCTGATCTGGCGTGCGATCCGGCGGGCGTGACCTTGCAGCGGCCGCGGCGCGGCCGTAAGTAGGGTCAAGGTAGGAACCATGGCCGTCGTCCTCGACCTCGTCAATAATCCGCGCCCGCGCCACCCGGAAAAGGCCGGCCGGCCGGATACGCCGGTGCTGAAAAAGCCGGACTGGATCCGCGTCAAGGCGCCGGTGTCGGCCGGCTTTAACGCTACGCACCAGATCATGCGCGAGAACGGCCTCGTCACCGTTTGCGAGGAGGCCGGCTGCCCGAATATCGGCGAGTGCTGGGAGAAGAAGCACGCCACCTTCATGATCATGGGTGACACCTGCACGCGCGCCTGTTCGTTCTGCAACGTCAAAACCGGCCTGCCGGGCGCGCTCGATCGCCAAGAGCCCGAGCATGTCGGCCAGGCGACCGCGAAACTGGGACTGGCGCATATCGTCGTCACCTCGGTCGACCGCGACGATCTTGCCGACGGCGGCGCCCGACATTTCGCCGACACCATCCGCGCCATCCGCACGCACGCGCCGGGCACGACGATTGAAATTCTCACACCGGATTTCCTGCGCAAGGACGGCGCGCTTGAAGTTGTCGTCGACGCCAAGCCCGACGTCTTTAACCATAATCTGGAAACCGTGCCGTCGCTGTATCTCACCATCCGCCCCGGCGCGCGCTATTTCCATTCGCTGCGCCTGTTGCAGCAGGTGAAGGAACTCGACCCGGCGATGTTCACCAAGTCGGGCATCATGGTGGGCCTTGGCGAAGAGCGAAACGAAATTCTCCAGGTGATGGACGATCTGCGCTCGGCCAATGTCGATTTCCTCACCATCGGCCAGTATCTGCAGCCGACGCGCAAGCACGCCGAGGTCAAGCGCTTCGTGCCGCCGGATGAATTCAAGTCGCTCGAGACTATTGCTTACTCCAAGGGCTTCCTGATGGTGTCGGCGTCGCCCTTGACGCGCTCGTCGCATCACGCCGGCGACGACTTCGCGCGGCTGAAGACGGCGCGCGAAGCTCAGCTCTAAATCGATGCCGCAATTTTCTAGCAAGCGCCGCGTCCGCCACGCCGCGGCCGATATGTTCGACCTCGTCGCCGACGTCGAGAAATATCCGCAATTCGTGCCGCTGTGCACATCCATGAAAGTACGCAGCCGGACGCAAAAGGGCGACACCGATGTCATCGTCGCCGCGATGACCGCCGCCTACAAGGTGATCAGCCAGACCTTCACCAGCCGCGTCACGCTCGATAAAGCGAACCTGAAAATCCTGGTCGAATATCTCGACGGCCCGTTCAGCCGTTTGCAGAACCGCTGGACCTTCAAGCCGACCGGGGACGCGACCTGCGAGGTCGAGTTTTTCATCGATTACGAGTTCAAGAGCCGCACGCTCGCCATGCTGATGGGGGCGATGTTCGATACCGCCTTCCGCAAATTCGCTGTCGCCTTCGAGCAGCGTGCCGACGCGGTTTACGGCAAGAACGCGGTGTAAGGGTCAGCCGTTCAGCCGCCAGAGCGCGGCGTTAAGCGTCGCGGCGAATGTGACCCAGACGATCAGCGGCAGCAGGCACATCCCGGCGATGCGGTCGAGGCGGATGAACGTAATGGCGGTTGCGACAGCGACAACAAGTTGCGGCACGACGTTGACCATGCCGAGCGCCGGCGAGTGCGCGGCAAAGAACATCCACGGCCACGTCGCGTTGATTGCAAGCTGCGCGTAAAACAAGACGATCGCGACGCGCTGCGCCGGCGATGAAGCCAGTTTCAATATGCGGTAAGCGGCATAGGCCATCAGCCCGTAGAGCGTCGTCCATACCGGCCCGAAGATCCAGTTCGGCGGATTGAATGACGGCTTGATCAGCCCGGCATACCAGGGCACCAAATTCGGGAAGGTCGCCAGTTGCCCGAGGACAGACGCCGCCACCACGGCGGCGATCGGTAGCGCGGCGAGGCGAAGGCCTTGCACCGAACCGGTGGTATTGATTTGGCTCATGAAATTGGCTCGGACGTCATCGGATGCGGCAACGACACGTCTAACGCCTCACTTTATCAATCGTTTCAATTCGACGCCGGCGACCAGATACTGCATCGAGTGGATGTTGCAGATGTCGCGCGTTCTCTGGAACAGCGGTATCGCCGTCGCGCCATCGTTATTGATGAGCGCCTGCTGACCGGAAAAGAACGCCAGATTACATTCGCGCGCGCGGCCCATCGAGCCGTGATTCGAAGGGGGCGTAATCTGGTCGGTTTTGAGCTGGCCCTGAAAGAACGCGATCAGCATGCCGGGCCATTGCTTGAGGTCGATCGTGCCGGAATTGCGGGCGAGTTCCTCGGCGTCGTTCTGGCCGGCCCGGGCGCGGGCGATGTGCAACCAGGCTATCTGGTAGGGAAGCCAGAGCACGTCACTGGTACGCGCGGCCGACCCTAGCGTCAGCGCCTTGCTGAAATCGTCGGCGGCCGCGTCGTAACGGGCGGCGAGGAAATTGGCGTAGCCGCGTTCGTTGTAGATATCCCAACCCTCGAGCCCGTCTTTGGGCGCAGCTGCGAGCGCGGCGGTGTAGTCGGCGAGCGCATGGTCATAGTCGCCCTTTGCCCGGTAACTGGCGCCGCGCTGAACCAGAGCATTTGCGCTGGCGTTCAGCTTGAGCGCGGCATCGATGTCGGCGATGGCCTGATCGTATTGGCCGTTCAGGTCGCGGTCCTGCGCGCGGGCGACGTACAGGTCGGCGTCGGCCTTGAGGCCAAGCGCGGCGGAATAGTCGGCAATGGCATTGTCGCGTTGGCGTCGCGCGTCATCGCTCTTTTGGAAGGCGTCCGCGATCAGTCCCTTGGCGGAATATCCGCCGCCGCGCCGCGTCAGTGCCAGGATGCGATCCGCGGGTGAAAGATCGCCAGCTGAGAGCGCCTGCGAAAATAGCCGTATCGCCTCGTCGACATTGCCGTTATCGGCGGCGGCGGACGCCGCTTTGAGGTCGTCGAGGCTGCCGGCCCGCAGATTAGCGACAGAGAAGATGATGCACCCGGCGGTCAAAAGGATCTTGCTGACAGCTCTGAACATTACCGCTCCATCTTTACCTTGCCGGCCCCGGCACGCAGCCTGGTCGGCTGATTGCCCCGCCAACCAGCCTGTAACGCTTTCCCAGGTTAGGCGGAAGCCCGCCGTGGCGACAACGTGACAGGGCTTGCCGTCGCGCTCTTTGATCTACATCAGCGCGCGACGGGCTCGCTCTCCACCAGTTCCCGCAGCATCGTTAACGCCTTCAGCACCGATTTGTAGCGCACCTCGGTGCGGCCGATGTCGCCATAGCGCATCGCCGCGTGCATCGACGTGCCATCGCGCGAGGCGGCGGCGAAATGCACCAGGCCGACCGGCTTCTCGGGCGAGCCGCCGCCCGGTCCGGCAATGCCGGTGATCGCCACCGCCAGATCGACTTTGCACCTCGTCAGAACGCCGCGCGCCATCGCTTCGGCGGTCTGCCGGCTGACCGCGCCATATTGCTTCAATGTCGCGGCCGGCACGCCGAGCATCTGCTGCTTGGCGGCGTTGGAATAAGTGACGTAGCCGCGGTCGAGCACCGCCGACGAGCCGGCAATATCGGTCAGCGCGCCGGCCACCAGCCCGCCGGTGCAGGATTCCGCCGTGGCAATCGTCAGCGTGTCGGCGATGCACAGCTTGATCAGCTCGCCCGCCGCCTGCGTGATGTCGTCGTTCATGGCTCGCCCCACGGTAACCGCACTGTCGCCGTCGCATAGGCGGCGATGCCTTCGCCGCGGCCGGTAAAGCCGAGCCGCTCGCTGGTCGTCGCCTTCACCGCGACGCGGCCGATATCGATGCCGGCGATGCGCGCAATCGATTCACGCATCGCATCGCGATGCGGGCCGATCTTCGGCGCTTCGCAGACGATGGTGAGGTCGAGATGGGCGATACAGCCGCCGCGCACTGCGACCTGGTCGACCGCGAATTTGAGAAACCGGTCGGAGGAGGCATTGCGCCACTGTTCGTCGCTTGGCGGAAAATGCGAGCCGATATCGCCATTCGCGAGCGCGCCGAGCAGGGCGTCGGTGAGCGCATGCAGCGCGACATCGGCGTCGGAATGACCGCGCAGGGTTTCCGAATGCGGAATGCTGATGCCGCCGAGGATGACATGATCGCCGACGCTGAAAGCATGAACATCGATGCCGGTGCCGGTGCGGATATCGCCTAGTTGATCCATTGTCACTGCTTCGGCGCGCATGAAGTCCTCGGGGTTGGTGATCTTGATGTTGCCCGGCTCGCCGGCAAAGGTTGTCACCGTCATTCCGGCCCATTCGGCGAGCGCGGCGTCGTCGGTGAAATCGTCGCGCTTGTCGCGCAAAGCGTTGCGATGCGCCGCCAGCAGCGGCTGGAACGCGAAGGCCTGCGGCGTCTGCACCGCGCGCAATGTGGCGCGGTCGAGCGTTTCGCCGACATGGCCGTTGTCATCGACACGCTTGATCGTATCGGTGACGGCAACGGCCGGGATCGCCGCGCCGGATTGCCGGGCGGCATGAACCGCGCGCGCGACTAGAGCGGCGCTGGCGAAAGGGCGAGCGGCATCATGAATGAGCACGATATCAGGCGCATGCGCCACTAAGGCTTCCAGCCCGGCGCGCACCGAAGCCTGCCGTGTCGCGCCGCCATGCACCGGCGGCAACAAGTCAAAGCCGTTCGCCGCTACGCGATAGCGTGCTTCATCGTCGGCATGAATGACGGTCTGCACCAGCGCCAGTTCCGGCGCGCCGGCAAACAAAGCCAGCGTCCGCCGCAACATGATTTCGCCACCAACCGGGCGGAACTGTTTCGGCACACCGGATGCCCCGGCGCGCGTGCCGCGCCCGGCCGCGACGATAATCGCGGCGACTTTTTCCCGTGGTTCCGACGCCATGCTAGAAGCCGCTCCGTGAATGCCCGTCCGCTTTACCGCGTTCCGGCGTCGCCGGAAAAGGCCGAGCTATGCGCAGCACGCCTTTAAGCATGTACAGAATATTGCAGTGCAGCACTTGCGCCGCCCGGTATCTTGGCTAAACTCTATGCAACGAAAGGTGACGCCTAAATGATGGGCATTAGCCCCCGGGGGCGCGAAATCAACGGTTTTCAGGTACCGGCAATGACCATCGGGCCTGTCGCGGTGCCGAATCGCGTCATCCTGGCGCCGATGTCCGGCATTACCGATGCGCCGTTCCGCCGTGTGGCCGAACGCCTTGGCGCGGGGCTTGTGGTATCGGAAATGACCGCCTGTGCGGGCCTGGCGCTGGGCCAGCGCGAGGCCAATGTGCGTAGCCGCGGCGACGGCGTCGCCATCAATGTGGTCCAGCTCGCCGGCTGCGAGACCCACTGGATGGCCGAAGGCGCCCGCATCGTCGAAGGCCAAGGCGCGCAGATCGTCGATATCAATATGGGGTGCCCGTCCAAGCAGGTGACCAACGGCGCGGCCGGTTCGGCGCTGATGCGCGACCTCGATCACGCGCTGACGCTCATCGATGCCACGGTCAACGCGGTCAAGGTGCCGGTGACGCTGAAGATGCGACTCGGCTGGGACACCACCTCGCTGAACGCGCCCGAACTGGCGCGCCGCGCGCAAAATGCCGGCGTCAAGATGATCACCGTGCATGGCCGCACCCGTTGCCAATTCTATGACGGCAGCGCCGACTGGGCCGCCGTGGGCGCGGTCAAAAACGCGGTGACGGTGCCCGTCATCGTCAATGGCGATATCCGCTCCTTCGACGATGCCGACCGCGCGCTCAAAGCCTCCGGCGCCGACGCGGTGATGGTCGGCCGCGCCGCGCAAGGCCGGCCGTGGTTCCCGGGTCAGGTCGCGCGCTATCTCGACAGCGGCGTGCGCGAGAGCGCGCCGCCGTTGCATGAACAGCTCGCGCTGATCGACACGATGTATGACGACATGCTGGCGCATCACGGTCTGAAAATCGGCCGCAAACACGCCCGCAAGCATCTTGCCTGGGCGCTCGACGCGGCGGCGCAGAGCGCCGGCGCATCCGACGACCTGCTGAAACTCCATCGTGCCCGCGTCCTCACGGCCGAAGAGCCGCGCCTGGCACGGCAGTATCTGGCCGAGGCCTATGACGCCTTCAACTGGAGGGCCGCCGCATGAGCCGCGCGCAAATCTCGTCGAAGACCTTGTCGGCGCGCGAGACCGTTTCGGCCGACGCGATGCTCAACGCGCTGCCGCATCCGGTGCTGATGATATCGGCCGACGGCAAGATCGCCGACGCCAATGTCGCCGCCGAACAGTTCTTCGAGGCGTCGATCCCGATGCTGCGCCGGAACATGCTGCGCGATCTGGTGCCGTTCGGCTCGCCTTTGCTGACCTTGATCGAGCAGGTGCGCCGCGGCGGTTCGGCGGTGAACGAATACAAGGTCGATCTGGCGACGCCGCGCAATCCGGGCGAACGGCTGGTCGATCTGCACGTCGCACCGCTGCCGGAATATCCGGGCCACGTCATCGTCATGCTGCAAGAGCGCACCATCGCCGACAAGATGGACCGCCAGTTGACGCATCGCGGCGCGGCGCGCTCGGTGATTGCGCTTGCCGCCATGCTGGCGCATGAAATCAAGAATCCATTGTCCGGCATTCGTGGCGCGGCGCAGTTGCTTGAACAATCGGCCGGCGACGAAGATCGCCAGCTCACCACACTGATTTGCGATGAGACCGACCGCATCGTGAAACTGGTCGACCGCATGGAAGTATTCGCCGACGAACGTCCGGTCGAGCGCGAGCCGGTCAACATCCACGTTGTGCTCGATCACGTGAAGCGGCTGGCGCAGACCGGCTTTGCCCGGCACATCAAATTCGTCGAGGAATACGACCCGTCGCTGCCGCCGGTTCTGGCCAACCGCGATCAGCTCATTCAGGTATTTCTCAATCTGGTCAAGAACGCCGCCGAGGCGATCGGCGAGACCGCGTCCGACGGCGAAATCCAGTTGACGACGGCGTTCCGTCCCGGCGTGCGGCTTGCCGTGCCCGGCACCAATGCGCGCGTGTCGCTGCCGCTCGAGTTCTGCGTGCGTGACAACGGCCCCGGCGTTCCGGAGGATCTCATGCCGCATCTGTTCGATCCCTTCGTCACCACCAAGCGGACCGGCAGCGGCCTCGGCCTTGCTCTGGTCGCCAAGATCGTCGGCGACCACGGCGGAATTATCGAATGTGAATCGCAGCCGCGGCGGACGACCTTCCGCGTGCTGATGCCCATCTACAGCGGCGACGGCGTCATCGACGATGCGCCGTCCGTCCAGAGCCCGTGAGGTAACCGATGCCGACGGGAAGTATCCTTGTCGCCGACGACGATGCCGCGATCCGCACCGTTCTCAATCAAGCTTTATCGCGCGCCGGCTATGAAGTGCGCTCGACCGGCAACGCCGCGACCTTGTGGCGCTGGGTTTCCCAGGGCGACGGCGATCTGGTGATCACCGACGTGGTGATGCCGGACGAGAACGCTTTCGACCTGATCCCGCGCATCCGCAAGGCACGCCCCGATCTGCCGATCATCGTCATGAGCGCGCAGAACACGTTCATGACTGCGATCCGCGCGAGCGAGCGCGGTGCCTACGAATATCTGCCCAAGCCGTTCGATCTGAAGGAGCTGATCGGCATTGTCGGCCGCGCTCTGTCGGAGCCGAAGGAGCCGCGCGTCGCCGCCGCCAAGCCGGAAGAATTCGATTCCATTCCGCTGGTCGGCCGCTCGCCGGCGATGCAGGAAATCTACCGCGTTCTTGCCCGCCTTATGCAGACCGATCTCACCGTGATGATCTCGGGCGAGAGCGGTACCGGCAAGGAGCTGGTCGCCAAGGCGCTGCACGATTACGGCAAGCGCCGCGCCGGCACTTTCGTCGCCATCAACATGGCGGCGATCCCGCGCGACCTCATCGAGTCGGAATTGTTCGGCCACGAGAAGGGCGCCTTCACCGGCGCCAATACGCGCTCGGCCGGACGGTTCGAGCAGGCCGAAGGCGGCACATTATTCCTCGACGAAATCGGCGACATGCCGATGGAAGCGCAGACCCGCCTGCTGCGCGTGTTGCAGCAGGGCGAATACACCACGGTCGGTGGCCGCACGCCGATCAAGAGCGACGTGCGCATCATTGCCGCCACCAACAAGGATTTGCGCCAGCTAATCCAGCAGGGCCTGTTCCGCGAGGACCTGTTCTTCCGCCTCAATGTCGTGCCGCTGCGGCTTCCTCCCTTAAGGGAACGCACCGAGGATATTCCCGACCTCATTCGCCACTTCTTTGCGCAGGCCGCGCGTGAGGGCCTGCCGCCCAAGCAACTCGACCAGGGCGCGCAGGAACGCCTCAAGCGTCATCGCTGGCCGGGCAATGTGCGCGAACTGGAAAATCTGGCGCGGCGTCTGGCCGCGCTCTATCCGCAGGAGACCATCACCGCCGCGGTCATGGACGCCGAGCTGTCGCAGCCGGCGCTGCCGGTTGGCGGCGACGAGCCGCGCGCCGATGAAAATCTTTCGGCCGCGGTCGAGCGCCATCTGTCGACTTATTTTAGCGGCTTCGAGGACGGCCTGCCGCCGGCCGGGCTCTATCACCGGATTTTGCGCGAGATCGAGTATCCGCTGCTGACGGCGGCGCTTGCCGCCACCCGCGGCAACCAGATCCGCGCCGCCGATCTCCTCGGCGTCAACCGCAACACCTTGCGCAAGAAAATCCGCGACCTCGATATCCAAGTCTATCGCGGCGGTAATTGATCTTTCCGCGCACGTCCATATATTCCCCGTCATGCCCGGCCTTGTGCCGGGCATCCACGTCTTTATTAGAGGAAAGTCGTGGATGGCCGGGACAAGCCCGGCCATGACGGGGATTGTAATCCATTATGCCTGCACCCATCGAACTTGGCCTCGACACATTCGGCGACGTCACCGACGGACTCGACGGCAAGCCGCAACACCCCGCGCAGGTAATCCGCGATCTGGTCGAGGAGGGCGTGCTGGCCGATGAGGCCGGCGTCGATTTTCTCGGCGTCGGCGAACATCATCGCGCCGACTTCGCTGTGGCTTCGCCCGAGATGGTGCTGGCCGCGATCGCAGCCCGCACCAAACGCATTCGGCTCGGTTCGGCGGTCACCGTGCTGTCGTCCGACGATCCAATCCGCGTCTATCAGCGCTTCGCCACGCTCGACGCCGTCTCGAACGGCCGCGCCGAAGTGATCCTCGGCCGCGGCTCGTTCATCGAGTCGTTTCCGTTGTTCGGCTTCGACCTCAATCAATACGAGGAACTGTTCAACGAGAAGCTCGATCTCTACGCGCAGGTGATCAAGCAGCAGCCGGTCACCTGGCAGGGCCGCACCCGCGCGCCGCTCGGCAAACAGCCGATCTTCCCGAAAACCGAATCCGGCACGCTGACCACCTGGATCGGCGTCGGCGGCACGCCGGAGTCGGTGGTGCGCGCGGCGCATTACGGTTTCCCGATGATGCTGGCGATCATCGGCGGCGACCCGGCGCGCTTTGCGCCCTTTGTCGATCTGTACAAGCGCGCGCTCGCGCAAGAGGGCAAGCCGATGCTGCCGGTCGGCGTCCACTCGCACGGCTACGTCGCCGAAACCGATGCGCTGGCGCGCGAGGAGCTGTTCGCCGACTACAAGCGCATGCGCGACAAAATCGGCGCCGAGCGCGGCTGGGCCCCGTTCGGCCCGGCCGAGTTCGAGCGCGAGATCGCGCATGGCTCGCTTTATGTCGGCTCGCCCGAAACCGTGGCCCGCAAGATCGCCGCGACCGTCACAACGCTCGGCGCCTCCCGTTTCGACATGAAATACTCGGCCGGCCCGTTGCCGCACGCCAAGATGATGCGCTGCATCGAGCTGTACGGCCGCAAGGTCGCGCCACTGGTGCGGGAAATGGTCGGCGCGGCAGCCGGCTAAAGCGCTTTCCCGGTGCATTAACCGAGACTGTGCTTTGGCGCCGCAGTCTTGTCGTATTTTGGCAACATTGTTGTATAAAAGCATCAACGTCGATGAAGGTTCTGCCTTCGCCGGCATTGCCTGCTTCGCCATGCCCGCCATTGTGCTGCCAAGGGACCTCAAAACCGCATGAGCGTCGATCAGCCAACGACCGCGGATTCAGGGCTTTCGTCCGCGCTGGCGCGGCGCGAGGAGCGGCGGATCATGGGGCCGTTGGCGGTCGCCCTGGCGCTGTTGTCGGCCTTCGTCACCTTCGTCGTCTTGGCCGATCTGACGCCGGTGTCGCCGACCCATTACGTCGTCGTCACCTTGTTGCTGGTCAACGCCGCGAGCGTCGTCCTGCTGCTGGCGATCATCGTGCGCGAGGTCTGGCAGGTGGTGCAGGCGCGCCGCTCAGGACGGGCCGCTGCCAAGCTGCATGTCCGCATCGTCGGCCTGTTCTCGCTGATCGCCGCGGCGCCCGCCATCCTGGTCGCCATCGTCGCCAGCGTCACCCTCGACCGCGGCCTCGACCGCCTGTTTTCGACCCGCACGCGCGCGGCGATCGAAAATTCGCTGATCGTGGCGCAAGCCTATCTCAACGAACATGCCCAGATCGTGCGCTCCGATATTCTGGTGGTGGCCATCGAACTGTCGCGCGCCAAGGCCGTGGTCGATCAAGACCCGGAAAAGCTCAATGAGTTTCTGACCTTCCAGGCGGCGGTGCGCGGCCTCGGCGCTGTCATCGTGCTCGATTCCGATCTCAACGTGGTTGGCCGTGCCGACGTCAAGACGAACCTGACATTCGCGTTGCCGCCGCGCGAGGCGCTGCCGAATATCAGCGACAAGGAGCCGCAGCTGGTGTTGCTGCCCGACACCAATTACGTCGCGGCCATCGTCAAATTGCCGAATTTCGATAACCGCTATCTATACGTGACGCGGCTGCTCGATCCGCGCGTCGTGCCGCAGCTGCGGGAGACGCAGAAGAGCGTCAACGAATACACTGCGATCGAGGCGCGCCGCGTCGGCGTCCAGGTCGCCTTCGCGCTGATGTACACGGTGATCGCACTGATCGTGCTGTTGTCGGCGGTGTGGATCGGATTCAACTTCGCCAATAAACTGGTGGCGCCGATCCGTCGCCTGATCGGCGCCGCCAACGCGGTGTCGGAAGGCAATCTGTTCGTACGCGTGCCAGTGCGGCCGGCGGAGGGCGATCTTGCTCATCTCGGCGAGACCTTCAACCGCATGACCCAGGAACTGCGCACACAGCGCGACGATCTGGTGCGCGCCCGCGACGTCATCGATACCAGGCGGCGTTTCACCGAAGCGGTGCTGGCCGGCGCTTCGGCCGGCGTCGTCGGCGTCGACAGCCACGGTCTCGTGCGCATTCTTAACCGCTCGGCGGAAAAGCTGATCGGCCGCAGCGAGGACGAGGCGCTCGGCAAGCCGCTCAACGAAGTATTTCCGGAACTGGCGGACATCATGTTTGCCGCCACCACCGGCGCGCGCACCCAGGATCAGGTCACCATCGCGCGCAATGGCCGCGAACGAAATCTGTCGGTGCGCGTCACCGGCGAGCAATCCGCCGAAGCCGACCACGGCTATGTCATTACGCTGGACGACATCACCGAACTGGTCGCCGCGCAGCGCACCTCGGCCTGGGCCGACATTGCGCGGCGCATCGCGCATGAGATCAAGAACCCGCTGACGCCGATTCAGCTGTCGGCCGAACGGCTGCGCCGCAAATACGGCAAGGTGATCGTCGAGGATCGCGCCATCTTCGAACAATGCACCGACACCATTATCCGCCAGGTCGACGACATCCGGCGCATGGTCGATGAGTTCTCCAAATTCGCGCGCATGCCAAAGCCGGTGATCCAGGCCGAGGACGTCGCCGACACCGTGCGCCAGGCGGTGTTCCTGATGCGCGTCGGCAATGCCGAGATCGATATCGACACCGACATCGCAGAAAGCCCGATGACGGCGCAATTCGACCGCCGGCTGATTTCGCAGGCGCTGACCAATCTGATCAAGAACGCCACCGAGGCGATCGCCGCGGTGCCGCCGGAGGAACTCGGCAAAGGCAAGATTCACCTCTACGCCGCGCGCGAAGGCGGCAACATCGTCATCGATGTCGTCGATAATGGCATCGGCCTGCCGAAGGAAAACCGCAGCCGGTTGATCGAGCCCTATGTCACGACACGCGAGAAAGGCACCGGCCTGGGCCTGGCCATTGTCGGCCGCATCGTCGAAGAACATGGCGGCACTATCGAACTGCGCGACGCCGCCGACCGAATTCCGGGCAGTGCCGCGAACGTGCGCGGCGCCTGGGTGCGCATGCGGTTTTCCGCCGCCGGCAAACCCGAGACGAACGTACCGGCGGCGGCGGCGAACCCGCCATCCTTTGGAACCGAAAGCGCGATGGCGACACAGTCTTCGCCGCAACTGACGTTGAACGAGTAGAATAGTATGGCCGCAGAAATTCTCATCGTCGATGACGAAGCCGATATCCGCGACCTGGTCGCCGGTATCCTGGAAGACGAAGGCTATGTCGCGCGCACCGCGCGCAACAGCGACGATGCGCTGGCCTCGATCGTGGCGCGGCGGCCGCACCTGATTTTCCTCGATATCTGGCTGCAGGGCTCCAAGCTCGACGGTCTGCAGTTGCTCGATATTCTCAAAGCCGAGCATCCGGAAATCCCCATCGTCATGATTTCCGGCCACGGCAATATCGAAACCGCCGTCGCCGCCATCAAGCACGGCGCCTATGACTTTATCGAAAAGCCATTCAAGGCGGACCGGCTGGTGCTGGTCGCCGATCGCGCACTGGAAACCTCGCGGCTCAAGCGCGAGGTCAAGCAGCTCAAGCAACTGGCGCCGCAACCGTCGACCCTGGTCGGCAAGTCTGCGGTCATGTCGGTGCTGCGTCAGGCGATCGAGCGCGTCGCGCCGACCAATAGCCGCGTGCTGATCGTCGGGCCTTCCGGCGCCGGCAAGGAATTGGCGGCCCGCACGCTGCATCAATTGTCGGCGCGCGCCGGTGGGCCGTTCATCGTCATCAATGCCGCCGCGATCACGCCGGAGCGCATGGAACCCGAATTGTTCGGCGTCGAGGCCAATGGCAGTGACGGGCGCAAACTGGGTGCGCTGGAAGACGCGCATGGCGGCACCTTGTTTATCGACGACGTCGCCGACCTGCCGCGCGAAACACAGAACAAGATCTTGCGCGTTCTGGTCGATCAGACCTTTCAGCGCGTCGGCGGCAGCACCAAGGTTGCCGTCGATGTGCGCATCGTTGCGTCGACCTCGCGCAATCTCGAAGTGGCGATCGCCGAAGGTACGTTCCGCGAGGACCTTTATCACCGTCTGTCGGTGGTGCCGATCCGCGTGCCGCCTTTAGCCGAGCGGCGCGACGATATCCCCGAACTGATCGACTATTTCATGGACCAGATTTCGCAAGGCAGCGGCTTGCCGAAGCGCCGCATCGGCGACGACGCCATGGCGGTTTTGCAGTCGCATAGCTGGCCGGGCAATGTGCGCCAGCTGCGCAACAATATCGAGCGCCTGATGATTTTGGCCGGCGGCGATCCGGACGCCGTGCTCGATGCCTCGATGCTGCCGCCCGATGTCGGCTCGATGGTGCCGGCGATGCCGAATGGCGCTGGCGGCGAGCAATTGATGGGCCTGCCGTTGCGCGACGCGCGCGAAGTGTTCGAACGCGAATATCTGGTGGCGCAGATTTCCCGCTTCGGCGGCAACATCTCGCGCACCGCCGAGTTCGTCGGCATGGAGCGCTCGGCGCTGCATCGCAAGCTCAAAGCCCTCGGTATCGGTTGAGACTCTTCAATGTCGCGCATCGCTTACGTCAACGGCCAATATGTCCCGCACGCACAAGCCATGGTTGGCATTGAGGATCGCGGCTATCAGTTCGCCGACGGCGTTTATGAAGTCTGCGAGGTGAGGGGCTTGCGTCTGGTCGACGAGCGCCGCCACATGGCGCGGCTCGACCGTTCCTTGCGTGAGCTGCGCATGGCACATCCGATGACGCCGAAAGCGCTCGGCATCGTCATGCGCGAGACGGTGCGGCGCAACCGCGTACGCGACGGCATCGTCTATGTCCAGGTGACGCGCGGCGAGATGCGGCGCGATTTTCCGTTTCCACCCGACGGCACGCGCCCGTCCATCGTCGTCACCGCGCGCAGCCACGACACTGTGAAACTGGAGAAGCAAGCGGCCGACGGCATCGCCGTCGTAACCATGCCGGACCTGCGCTGGCAGCGCGTCGATATTAAATCGGTGGCACTGCTTCCCAACGTGCTGGCCAAGCAGGCGGCGCGCGAGCAGGGCGCCAAGGAGGCCTGGCTGGTCGACGAGCAAGGCCGCGTCACCGAAGGCGCCTCGTCGAATGCCTGGATCGTCACCCGCGACGGCAAGCTCGTCACCCGTCCACTGTCGGGCGACATCCTGCCGGGTATCACCCGCTCGGTTGTCATCGACCTGATCGCCCGCGAGGGTCTTGGCTTCGAGGAGCGGCCTTTTACCGTCGAGGAGGCCTATGCCGCGCGTGAGGCCTTCGTCACGTCGGCAAGCCAGCTCGTCATGCCGGTTGTTCAAATTGACGGCCGCCCAATCGGCAATGGCGCCCCGGGCCTGATTGCCTCTGCCTTGCGCCGCGATTATCACAGCCAGGCGGAATTCAGCTGAGGCGCTGCGGCGGCCGGCAAAAGCCGCCAAATCGTTGTGAATATGGGTGAAAATCACATTTATTTCAGCGACTTGCCGCACTGCCCGCGAACTTCTGCTTGCGCCGGGAAGCGCCCTGCCATCTAATACCGGTTCCCAAACTTCAAACCGGCTTGCGTCGGGCAGGCGGTGCATGCCCGCAGGACATGTTGAAGGATAAAGGGCAACGATTGTCTCGCGCGTTAAGATGCGAGCTAAAAAATGGAACGAGGCCATGGCAGCCGAACGTGCACAAAACCTGCAAGACACTTTTCTCAATCACGTCCGCAAGGCAAAAATCCCGCTCACCATATTTCTGGTCAATGGCGTGAAGTTGCAGGGCGTCGTCACCTGGTTCGACAATTTCTGTGTGCTGTTGCGCCGCGATGGTCATTCCCAATTGGTCTACAAGCACGCCATCTCGACCATCATGCCGGGACACCCGATCCAGTTGTTCGAAGGCAGCGAAGAACCCTTCGCGGTGGAAAAAGCCTAGTTGGAACAGCGCGAGCGCGACGACGGCAAGGACACCCTGACGCCCACGGGCTCGGGCAGCGGACGCGCGCTCGTCATCGAACCGTGGATCAAGCGTCCGACCGCGCGCACCGGCGGTATGCGCGCCGCCGGCGAAACGCGCACGCCGGAAGCGCGTCTTGAAGAAGCCATGGGGCTCGCCCGCGCCATCGATCTCGATGTCGTGCAGGGCGGCGTCGTCATGCTGCACGCGGTGCGGCCGCCGACCTATGTCGGCAAGGGCAAGGTCGACGAAATCGCCGGGCTGACCAAGTCGCTGGAAGCGTCCGTCGTCATCATGGATTGCGCGATTTCGCCGGTGCAACAGCGCAACCTGGAGAAAGCGTGGGGCGCCAAAGTCATCGATCGCACCGGGCTCATTCTCGAAATCTTCGGCCGCCGCGCGCGTACCCGCGAGGGCGCGTTGCAAGTCGAGCATGCGCACCTGACCTATCAGAAGGGCCGGCTGGTCCGCTCCTGGACGCATCTCGAGCGCCAACGCGGCGGCGGCGCGTTTCTTGGCGGCCCCGGCGAAACCCAAATTGAATCCGACCGGCGCATGCTGTCGGATAAGATCATGCGCATCGAGGAGGAACTCGAGCGCGTCAAGCGCACCCGCAAGCTGCACCGCGACGCGCGCAAGCGCACGCCATATCCGATCGTCGCTTTGGTCGGCTATACCAACGCCGGCAAGTCGACTCTGTTCAACCGCATGACGACGGCCGGCGTCCTGTCGGCCGACATGCTGTTTGCCACGCTCGATCCGACCATGCGTGCGGTCGATCTGCCGCGCGGCAATCGCATTATTCTCTCCGACACGGTCGGCTTCATTTCCGATCTGCCGACCACCTTGGTGGCGGCGTTCCGTGCGACCTTGGAAGAGGTCATCGAGGCCGACGTCATTTTGCATGTGCGCGACCTGTCGCATGACGACGCCAGCGCGCAGTCGCACGATGTCGAAAAGGTCTTAAGTGAACTCGGCATCGCGCCGGAAGACCCTCGCATCGTCGAAGTGTGGAACAAGATCGACCGGCTCGACGCCAATGGCCGCGAGCGCATTCTCAATCTGGCCGAGCGCGCACCGGCAGAGCGCCGCCCAGTCGCGGTGTCGGCGATAACCGGCGAGGGCGTCGATCAGTTGATCGGCGCGGTCGAGGCGCGGCTCGCCGAAAAGCGCCAGACCATCGATCTCTCGCTCGATCCGTCGGATGGCGCGGGCTTAAGCTGGCTTTATCGCCACGCCGAAGTGCTGTCCAAGGAGATGGACGAGCAGGGCAAGCTCGCCGTCACCGTGCGCGCCGATCCCGACCAGGCGGCGCGGGTGCGGGCAAAATTCGGCGCGTAAGCGCGGAAGTCGGCTTAGTCGCGTGACTGGTTCCGGCTAGGGCTTGGTGCCGCTGCCGATGATCGCCGGCATCGGCACATTATAGCCGGCATCGGACCGTACGCCGTCGAAACCGGCTTCAATATATGCAGCGATCTTTGCGATGACATCCGGCGTTTGGGCGGCGAGCACCGCACGCGTGCGGACTGTCCCTTCATGCACCGCGTCGAGCAATTGCCGGGCGGACTGCAGACGCCAGTATTGCGGAAAGAGCGTAGCCTCCGCTTTGGCGAAACCGATTTCGGTCAAGGTGTCCCGCATCTTCTCGATCGAGCTGAACTGGAAAATACCCGGACCGTGCGGCAAAGGGACATTCAGGTTAGCGAAGTCGTGTACCGCGCGATAGACAAGGCCGAGGCCGGATTTGGGGTCGTTGTCCCACACGGTGAGCGCGGCATGACCACCCGGCCGCAGTACGCGCAGCATCTCCCGCATCGCTTTTTCCGGGTCCGGCACATGCATGACGCCGTAGCCGCAGACAACGGCGTCAAAAGAATTGTCAGGAAACGGCAGGTCGAGCGCGTCGCCGCTCAGAAATTCCGCGGCCGGCACCAGGCGGCGTGCAAGCTCGACGACGCCGGGAAAATCGAGGCCTGTGGCCTGCGCGCCACGTTGGGCGGCTGCTTCCGACAACATCCCCGGCCCGCAACAAATGTCGAGCATCCGCGTGCCGCCGCCGACCCGCGCCGCGTCCAGTGTCGCTTGCACCGTTTGCCGGGTTACCGCGCCGAATGTGTCATTGTAGCCGCCGATGTAGGCGCCCCAGCCGGTGCGCTCAAAATCGAGATATTCTGCTGGATTTTTCGACTTTTCGATAAGCATGCCATCTAGCCCTGTCGCTTAGACCGTCAGCGCCGCGCTCCGCATCGAACACGGACGTTTGCCATCACTTACACCACCTGTGCGATGCGCGCTCTTGCGCCTTTGGCAATCGTCGGCGGCGCGTTGTTGAGCTTCTCGATGGCGAAGCCGGCGGCGGCCTTGTAGCCGGCCATGAACTCGGCGCGCTCTTTGGGCGGAATGACATCGTCGATATTGTCGAACGTGCCGCCGCAGCGCTCATCGACCATGTTCAGGAGGCCGAACGGTCCGGCGCCGCGGTTGCGCAGAATGAGCTGCGAGATCGGACCGCAAAGCTGTTCGTCATACGCAGCCAGCGCCTCCGTGGTGACGCCATGCGCGACCATCAATGCGCCGAGAACGCGCGCGTCGATGATCGCCTGGCTCGCGCCGTTCGATCCGGTCGGATACATCGCATGCGCGGCGTCGCCCATCAGCGCCACCGGACCGTCGCACCAGGTCGGCACCGGATCGCGGTCGATCATCGGATTCTCGAATGCCACGTCGGCCTGATTCAGGAAAGACGGCACGTCCAGCCAGTCCCACACCCATTTATCGAAATGATGGACGAAGTCCTCGACCTTCACCTGCCGGAACCAGCCGGTCTGCTTCCAGCCTTCGCTATTGTCGAGCGTCGTCTCGGCGATCCAGTTGATCGTCGACAGGCCTGTCGTCGGATCGGGCTGCGAGATCGGATAGAACACGACGCGCTGGCGATGCGTACCGAGGCCGACGAAGGACGCGCCGCTGCGGATCGGGTTGGCCTGCGTCGTACCGCGCCACATGATGGCGCCGCCCCAGTGGATCGGCGGCTGGGCGGGGTGCATCTGCGCGCGCACTGCCGAGTGGATGCCGTCGGCGCCGATCAGCAGCGCGCCGGTCGTCTCCGAGGTTGAACCGTCGGCGTGCTCGATCAGCGCGGTGACGCTGCCGTTGCCGTTCTTGCGGTAGCCGCTGACGCGGCTGCCGAGTCGGACAGACTTTGCGCCGATGCGCTCGACCAGCCGGTCGTGCAGCAGCATGTGCAACTGGCCGCGATGCACGGCATATTGCGGCCAGTTATAGCCGGCGAGCAGGCCGCGCGGCTCTGAATAAATGTCGTTGCCGTTCAGGCCGACCAGCGCCCATTCCTTGGCCGGCAGACCGACGCGGTCAAGATCGTCCTGGGTGATGCCGAGGTCGTAGAGTTCGCGCACAGCATTTGGCTGCAGGTTAATGCCGACGCCAAGCGGGCGCATCTCGCGCACTGCCTCGAACACGACGCAGGGCACGCCGATCTGGTGCAGCGTCAACGCCGTCGCTAGCCCGCCGATGCCGCCGCCGGCGACAATGACCAGATTGTCCGTCATAGAACCCAGTCCCCAAATACTTGAATTTCATTAGCTTTTGAAAGCCGCCAGGGCAAGCCCACCGGATGTTGGACTGGGGGCCCGCCTGCGCAGGCATCAGCGGAGAAGGGCGCAGAGCCTACTTTTCCTCGGCTTTCGCCGCGTCCCATAAAGCATCCATCTCGGCCAAGGTCGCGTCTTTCGGACCTTTGCCCTGCGCCAGCAGCGCCCGCTCGATCGACTGGAAACGGCGGGCGAACTTGTCGTTGGTCGCACGCAGGATCGCTTCCGGATCGGCGCTTAGATGGCGGGCGAGGTTGACGACCGCGAACAGAAGATCGCCGACTTCCGCCGCCGCGCTGCTCTTGTCAGCCGCATCCAGTTCGGCCTCGATCTCGTCGGCTTCCTCGCGGATTTTCGCCAGCACGGCGCGCGGGTCGTTCCAGTCGAAGCCGACACGGCCGGCCTTCTGTTGCAGCTTGAGGGCGCGGGTCAATGCGGGCAGGGCCACAGGCACGCCGTCGAGCGCGCTCGGGGGCGCGCTGGCGGGCGAGGCGGTCTCGCCGGATTGCTTCTCCGCCTTCTCTTGCGCCTTGATCTCTTCCCACATGCCTTTGACCGCCGCCGCCGTGTTGCCCTCGGCGTCGGCAAAGACATGCGGATGGCGGCGGATCATCTTGGTGGTGATGGCGTCGACCACGCCGCCGAAATCGAAGGCGCCTTGCTCCTCGGCCATGCGCGCGTGGAAAACGACCTGCAACAGGAGGTCGCCGAGTTCGTCGCGCAGGTCGGCCAGATCGCCGCGGGCAATGGCGTCGGCGACCTCATAGGCTTCCTCGATGGTGTAGGGCGCGATGGTGCCGAAGTCCTGCTCCAGGTCCCACGGACAGCCGCTGCCCGGCGTGCGCAGCGCCGCCATGATCTCGAGCAGCCGGACGATGTCGCGGGATGGTTTCACGGGCGGCGGCTGCGTTCGGAAAATGGGTGTCGGGATGGGTTCGGGTATCGGGATGGCGGCGCGGCTGTCTTAGCAAACTATCGGCTGTCCCGTCATCGTGCGGGCCGACCCGGATTATGACGCAATCGATTGACTTGTCTCAATAATTTCCGGCGATACCGGGCTAGATTTCACGCTGAATAACGATTGCGGACGACTTGCAAGGGTGATCGATGATTCCAGCAGAGCATACGGGTATTTCGACGGGAACTGGCGCAGCCGCGCGGTTTCCAGCGACGGCGGCTTTGCGGCGCGACTTCATCTGGGGCGTATCGACGTCGGCATTTCAAATCGAGGGCGCGACGCGCGAGGACGGCCGGGGGCTTAGCGTCTGGGATACCTACGGCCTGAAGGGCCAGATCGCCAACAAGGACACCGGCGACATCGCCTGCGACCATTACCATCGCTATGCCGAGGACATCGGCCTGATGCAGCGCCTCGGCGTTCAGGCCTACCGCTTTTCGGTGGCGTGGCCGCGACTCCTGCCGACGGGGCGAGGGGCGCCGAACGAGGCGGGGCTCGCTTTCTACGACCGGCTGATCGATGCGCTCCTGGCGGCCGGCATCGAGCCGTGGCTCTGCCTTTATCACTGGGATATGCCGCAGGCGCTCGACGACGTCGGCGGCTGGACCAACAGGGACATCGTCGGCTGGTTTGCCGACTACGCCGCTTTGGTCGCCAACCGCTACGGCGACCGCGTCAAACGCTTTGCCACGTTTAACGAGCCGTCGATCTTCACGATATTCGCGCAGGCCACCGGCGGCGGCGAACGCGACATGCGGAACGTCGACACGTTCCATCGGTGCATCCACAACGTCAATCTCGCCCATGGCGCAGCGGTCGATGCGCTGCGCGACCGCGTCGCCGGCAGTTTGATTGGCGCCATCCACAACTGCCAGCCCTGCCTGCCGTCGACGCCGGCCGATGCGCAAGCGGCGCAACGGTCCAGTGTTTATTGGAACCAGGCCTTTCCCGACCCGCAATGCCTCGGCGCCTATCCCGCACTCATGCAAGAGGCGATGGCGCCATACATAGAGCCGGGGGATATGGCGCGTATTCACCGGCCGCTCGACTGGTTCGGCCTCAACCACTATGGGCCGAGCTACGTGAAGGCCGATCCGGGATCGCGCCTCGGCTGGCAGTTCGGCGAGAAGCCGGACGGCATTCCGCAGACACCGATCGGCTGGATGATCGAACCGGATGCGTTTCGCGACACCTTGCTAACGGTCGCCAAGACCTACGCGCTGCCGGTCTATGTGATGGAAAACGGCTTTGGCGATTCCGACAAAACCTACGCGGCCGGCGCAATCAACGACGAGAACCGCATCGCGTATCTCAAAGCCTATATCGGCGCGCTGGACGAGGCGGCCGCTGCCGGTGCCGACATTCGCGGCTATTTCGTCTGGTCGCTGCTCGATAATTTCGAATGGGACTCCGGTTACGGGGTGCGCTTCGGCTTGACCTATATCGACTACGCCACCCAGCAGCGGACGCCCAAAGCGTCGTTTGCGTGGTACCGGGGTTTGATCAAGTCGGCCCGTGCCGGCGCGCCGGAGCCGGGTCCAGCAGTGCCAGTCTTGGGCACGGGGTGACCAGCTGACCGTTGCTGACGCACGATGGCGCATCGCAACAGCTAATTCGCATAAGACATATTATGGAATATTTCTAGATATCGACTTCCCGTCACAGGTCGGGTGAACCTTTAGCTGTCCGTCGCTAACTATTGAAATAACTGATCTATTTACGCCGCTTATGCATCGAATTGCATGCCGTCAAAGGCCGGCTCGATATGCGCCGGCAGTTCGGCGCGCAGCGTCTGGTAGTCCATATCGGTGTGCATGTCGGTCAGGATGGCGCGCTTTGGCTTGATGCGCTCGATCCATTCCAGCGTCTCGGGCAGATTGAAATGGCTCGGATGCGGCGTCCGGCGCAGCGCATCGACGATCCACACGTCGAGGCCGGCAAGCGCCTTGATGCTGGCTGGCGGCAGCCGTTTCAGGTCGGTCGAGTAGGCCACATTGCCGAAGCGAAAGCCAAGCGAGTCGATCTCGCCGTGTTCCTGTTGCACCGGCAGAATGTCGATCGGGCCACCCTGCCCGTGAACCGTCACCGGCGTGCCGGGCACCAGGCGGTGCTCCTTCAGGATCGGCGGGTAGCTGCTGCCGGGCGGCGTCGCAAAGCAATAGCCGAAACCGCTATGCACCGCGCGCGAGGTCGCCGCGTCGAGATAGACGTCGACCATGCGGCGCTTCTTGACGAAGATCGGCCGCAGGTCGTCGAGGCCGTGCGTATGATCGGCGTGCTCGTGCGTGATCAGCACGCCATCGAGCCAGTCGACATTGGCGCCGATGAGTTGCTCGCGCAGGTCGGAACCGGCATCGACGAGGACACGGGTGACGCCGTCAGCGGAAGTGCGTTCTACCAATAGCGCGCAACGCCGCCGCCGGTTCTTCGGTTCGTTCGGATCGCAATCGCCCCAGCCGAGCGCGACGCGCGGCACGCCCATCGACGAGCCGCAGCCAAGAATCGTAAAACGCATTGTGAAACGCAAGCTCATGCGGCGTCTGCCAACGTCCGGGGAACCTTGGAAAACAACTGAAAGAAATTTTCCGTGGTCTGCCGCGCGATTTCATCGGCATCGACGCCGCGCACCTGCGCCAGCAGTTTGGCGGTCTCGACCACGTAAGACGGCTCGTTGCGTTTGCCGCGATAAGGCAGCGGCGCGAGAAACGGCGCGTCGGTTTCGACCAGAATGCGATGCGCCGGCAGCTCCGCCGCGAGGTTGCGCAAATCCTGACCGTTCTTGAACGTCATGATGCCGGTAAAGCCGATATAGAGGCCGAGTTCGATGGCTTCAAAAGCCAGATCGCGGCCGCCGGTATAGCAATGCAGAACGGCCGGGAAGGCGCCCTTCTCCGTTTCCTCGACCAGAATGCGCGCCATGTCGGCATCCGCCTCGCGCGCATGAATGACCAGCGGCAGGCCGGTCTCGCGCGCGGCGGCGATGTGCTGGCGAAAGCCTTGAGCCTGCGCATCGCGCGGGCTCTTGTCGTAGTGATAATCGAGCCCGGCCTCGCCGATGGCGACGATTTTCGGATGCTTGCTCAGCGCCACGAGCTGCGCCGCGTCGATGTCGAGTTCCTCATGGGCATTATGAGGATGCGTACCGACCGAGCAGAATATGTCGGCAAATTTCTCGGCGACCGCCAGCACCTGCGGCAGTTTTCGCACGCGCGTCGAGATCGTCACCATGCGGCCAATACCGGCGGCGCGTGCGCGCGCGACAATGGCGTCCAGCTCAGGCGCGAATTCCGGAAAATCCAGATGGCAGTGGCTGTCGATGAGCATCGTCACGCCTTCGCCGGTTTGGCGGGCTTGGGCGGTTTCGCCGGTTTGGCGGACTTTTCTTCTTCCGCCGTCTCCGGCTCGACATAACGCGGGAACACGCCCTGCGGCGCCGGCAATTGAACGCCGGCCGCCAACCTTTTGCCGCCCTCCAGCGCGGTGAAGTCGCGCTCCGCCGCCGGCACCGCCAAGAGATCGAGCAGCTTGCCGGACGCCGTCGGCATGAAGGGCTGCGCCATCAGGCTCACCTGCCGGATGACTTCCGCCGTGACATAGAGGATCGTCCCCTGCCGCTGCGGATCGGTCTTGGCCTTGGCCCAGGGCTGCTCGGAGGCGAAATAGCGGTTGGCGTCGGCGACCACCGACCAGACCGCGTTGAGCACCTGGTGCAATTGTTGCGTCTTCATGTGCTCGCGCGCGACGCCGATCATCGCGTCGGCGGCGGCGAGAATGGTCTGGTCCTCCGGCGTGAAATCGCCGGGCGCCGGCAACACGCCGCCGAACGCCTTGCCGACCATCGACAGCGAGCGCTGCGCCAGATTGCCGAGATCGTTGGCCAGATCGGCATTGATGCGGTTGACGATCGCCTCGTGGCTGTAACTGCCGTCCTGCCCGAACGGAATTTCGCGCAGGAAGAAAAAGCGCAGCGGGTCGAGACCGTAGGCCTCCACCATGGTGAACGGATCGATCACATTGCCGACCGACTTCGACATCTTCTCGCCGCGATTGAACAGGAATCCGTGCGAGAAAATCCGCTTCGGCACGGCAATCCCCGCCGACATCAGGAAGGCCGGCCAATAGACCGCGTGAAAACGCACGATATCCTTGCCGATGACGTGCAGGCTCGCCGGCCAGTAGCGCTTGAACGTCTCGCTCTGGTCGTCGGGAAAACCGACGCCGGTGATGTAATTGGTCAGCGCATCGACCCACACATACATGATGTGCTTCGGATTCCCCGGCACTGGAATGCCCCAGTCGAAGGTCGTGCGCGACAGCGACAGATCCTTGAGGCCGCCTTTGACGAAGCTCGCCACTTCGTTGAGCCGTTCTTTCGGCAGCACGAAGTCGGGCACTTTGGCGTAAAGGTCGAGCAGCTTGTCCTGATAGGCCGACAGCTTGAAGAAATAGCTCTCCTCCTCGACCCATTCGACCGGCGTGCCGGTCTTGGTGGCGAGGCGCACTTTGTGCTCGTTGAGATGCGTCTCGTCCTCGGCGTAATAGGCCTCGTCGCGCACCGAATACCAGCCGGCATATTTGTCGAGATAGATGTCGCCGTTCTTTTCCATGCGGCGCCAGATTTCCTCCGACGCGCGGTAGTGGCGCTCTTCCGTCGTATGGATGAAGTCGTCGTTCGAGCAGCCCATCGCTTTGACCATCGCCTCGAAGCGCGGCACGTTGCGGTCGCGCAGCTGGCGGGCGGTCAGCCCCTCCTTCGCTGCGGTCTGTTGCATCTTCTGGCCGTGCTCGTCGGTACCGGTCAGGAAATAGACGTCGTAGCCGTCGAGCCTCATGAAGCGGGCAATGGCGTCGGTCGCGATCGCCTCATAGGCGTGGCCGATATGCGGCACGCCGTTCGGGTAGGAAATGGCGGTGGTAATGTAAAATGGGGCTTTTGCGGGCATTTTCGGCTTTTCGGCGACGGGGAAAGGCCGATAAATCCGGCCAAGGCAACTTTTGAGTCCGGGGGTTAGGTAACAACCGCCAGCCGCCGGGGCAAGCGCGCCTGCCCGTCCGGTACTTATGCCGCTACCACGTCCAGAAGCTGCGTTCGCGCTTCGGATTTTCCGGCGCTTCGCTATAGGCCGCATAGCGGCGCGGCGGACCGGCGCGCGGCCCGGCCTGCCGCGCGGCGGTGCGCCACGATGTATTGCCGAGCTCGCCAACGACGACGAGACGATCGACCTCGCCCTTCAGGAAGGCTTGCAGGAATTTGTCGTAGTTCTTGAACGAGACGCAGCCATTCGACTGGCCGTTCGGTCCAAGCATGTACGTATGCGCCAGCATGCCGTCGCGGCCGTACATCTTGTCGCGGTCGACCGGATTGAGGCGGATGGCGCGCACGCCGTGGAACAGTTCCTCGCGCAACGTCAGATCGTAGACGTTCGGCGGCGTCGGCCCGCGCATGCGCACCTTGATGTGGCGCGGATCGTCCATCCTTTCGCCAAGACCGGAATGCGCCTCGAGCTTTTGCCCGTTCGGCAGATAGACGGTCGCGGCGGCGATGTCATAAACGGCGGTGCGAATGTCGGCGTCGGCGACGGCCGGCTCTTTGTTGTGCGCCTCTTGCGTCAGACTGCGCTGGTCGGACGTGGCGACGGCGGGCGGCGCGACGGCGACCTTCGCGGCCGGCGGCTCGATCGGTGCGTGCGCCAGCGATGGCAGGATCGGCCGCAACATCGGCAAGGCCGCCGGCGATACCGCCGGCGCATCCAGACTGACGGCCTGCTCGGGCTGCTCGGGCTTGGGCAGTGGTACGGGAATCGACGCTGCCGCGATCACCGGCGGACTTTCCGGAACCTCGATGATGAGCGGCCTGCCCTGCTCGATTCCTTGGGCCATTCGTGATGATTGCGTCCGTGCCCAGGCGGTGTCGAAATTGGTTCCAGGCGCCCCCGTCGCCGAAGGATCGGCGAGCGCCAGCCGGCCGGGTCCGGAACGCACGGCGGTCGCGGCGTAAGGATTGGTGACAGTGGCGGTGCCCAGAAACCAGCCGGACGCCACGATGGCTGTCGCGCCGGTCAGGCCGACGGTGGCGACCGCAGCGGTGGCGAGGATGAAATGGCGGACGAGTGTGCGCAGCACGCCGCGCCTGGTTCCAGACGCGACCCGGCGGCCCTCATAGGAAGCTGCGCCGTCAAACGTCGCGGTCCGATACGCCATCTACGCTTACCCGAACTCAACAAAAGTGACGCCACGGCCGCGCGCCGCGCGGCGCGCCTGCCTCTGTTCGGGAAAACTATGCAGGCCTTAACGTTAAGCGGGCCTTAATGCGGTCGCTCGACTCAGCTATGGCTGTCGCGCATGAATGGAACCGCCCGCAAAACTTTCGCAGCCGCGCTCCTTGGCGTCACGCTCCTTGCCAACGCGATACTCGGCGCACCGGCGGCCGCAGCCGACCCGATGAAATGCAGCGGCGAGGAAAAAACCTGCCTGACCAATTGCAAGAAAACCGCGCGCGTCGCCGTGTCGGTCTGCGCCACCGGCTGCGGCACGCGATTGTCGTACTGTTTGAAAACCGGCTGCTGGGACAATGGCGCGCAAAGATATTGCGGCCTGAACAAGAGCTGACGGTCAGCCCTTGTCTACCGGCGCGACGATGCGCCGGTACAAGTGCCAGGTTGTATGACCAAGGATCGGCAAGGTCACCACGAGGCCGAGAAAATACGGCAGGCACGACACGATCATTAATACGACGATTACCGCCGCCCAGCCGATCATCGGCAGCGGACTCATCACCACCGCGCGCACGCTGGTGATCATCGCGGTGATGAAATCGACATCGCGGTCGAGCAACAGCGGAAATGACACCACGGTCAGCGAGAACAGCACGAGCGACAGCACCGAGCCGACGATATTGCCGATCAGCAGGAACACCAGGCCTTCATTGGTCGTCAGCAGCACGGCGATGAATTGCTGAAGGCTCGCGAACGAGGCGTGCAGGCCGAGCAGCAGCACCATCCACAGCCGAACCTGATAGATCCAGATGACAAAAATGAAGATGGTGACGAAGGCCATCCAGCCGATCTCGGAACGGCCGATCACGGTCTTGCCGATGTCGACAAGCTGGATCGGCCTGCCCTCCTCGCGGCGGCGGCTGAGTTCGTAGAGAAAGATTGCCGCGAAGGGACCGATCAGCACGAAGCCGGCGGCCAGCGGATACGACAGATAGCTCATGCCAAAGGCCGTGGTCGTCAGCACGGCCATGCTGCCGCCGCCAGCGAACATCGCGCCCAGCAGCATTCCGTAAATCGGCATAGCCTGGAAGTCGCGCAGACCCTTGCCGAGCGCATCGGTCACATCGGTCGCGCTGATGCGCCGCACCACGGGATCGGTCTTGCCGGAAATCGATGCCATCCTTGCCCCCTCGCTGAGCCTTTTCTCGGCTTTGCAGCATAAGCGCAGTTTGCTGGCAGTGGCGCCTTGATCGGCGTCAAATCGCCTTGGCTTCAGGTCGGCGCTCGAAAGTCGTCTTCGCGTCCGGCGCTTCGCCGCTGGAGACCTCGGCGGGTGCAATCGACGTACCCGGCGCCGGCGACTGATCGGCCAGTTCGATCCGGTTGCGGCCGTTGCTTTTCGCCCGGTACAGCGCGTCGTCGGCGCGCGCCAGCAGCGTTTCCGCCGTATCGCCGTCCTGGAATTCGGCGACGCCGAAGCTGCAGGTAATTGTGCCGACGTCGGCGATCCTCAGATTTCTGAAACCGGCGAGCAGATTGCCGGCGAACAGGCAGCCCATCGGCCCGCTATTGCCGGGACTAAGAATCACGAATTCCTCGCCGCCCCAGCGCGCCAGCACGTCGGTGTTGCGGATGTGGCCGGCGGTATAGCGCGCCAGTTCGACCAGCACCGCGTCGCCGGCCTGGTGGCCGAAATTGTCGTTGACCTTCTTGAAATGATCGATGTCGAACAGCATCAATGACAGCTGCGTCTTGTAGCGTTGCGCCCGCATGATTTCGTTGGCCAGGCTGCGGTCGATTTTGCGCCGGTTGAACAGGCCGGTCAGCGGGTCGGTGGCGGCGCGCTTGTCGAGACTGCGCGCCAGCTCCTCCAGCTCAAACCGTTTTTCCAGTTGTACGTTATCGTGCATCCAGCGTTCGCGGCCTGCCAGATAGACCAAAGCCAGGATCGCCATTTGCAAGGTGATGATGATGCCGAGAACGCGGCTGGCAAAAATGCCTTGCGGCACTTTCCAGGTCATCAGCGACCAGTCGCCATGTTCGAGGCTGCGCCGCTGCACATAATCGCGGTCGCCGTCGAAGACGGTCCAGACCGAACCGACGGTTTCCTGTTTCATCAAAGACGCCGGATTGATCGTGCCGTAGACCTCCGACAATGCGTCGATCAAACCGGCCGGTAACGGCCAAACGGCGCGCAGCCGCATCTCCGGGCGATTGGTGAGCAGCACGATGCCATTGCGATCGATCATGGCAAACGAACGGTCGAATTGCATCAGATCGCTCTCGACGCGGCTAAGATGTTTTTTGAAAACCGCGGCGCCGATCGTCTGACCGACCATACGTCCGGACCCCGAGCGGACCGGATAGCTGGCGTAATAATTGGGAGTGTGAAGGCCGCCCTCGATGGTGAAATGAAAGCCCGGCGCCCCGGCAATCGCGGTCTTGTAAAACGGGGTCTGGCTGAAGTCCTGTCCGATTGTCACGTCATCGGTGCTGCCGCGCACCGCTACCGCAACCACCTTGCCGCGGCGGTCGAGAATGAAACCCTGGCTCGCGCCCGATGCCTCGGTCTCCAACGACAGCACGTCGTCGACGCGCGCACGATCGGCCTTCGGGTTACCCGCCAGCAGTTCGCCCACCGAGCGCGACCCGGCAAGAGCCCGGACCATTCCTTCGATGGCCGCAGTTTCACCGGCAAGACGGCTGGCGATCAGGTTTAGGTCACCGAGCGCTTCTTCCTCGACATTCGCTCTATAGATTCCACCGAGCACCTGCGTCAGCAGCCAGCCGGCGATGAGGATCACGCCCATGGCCGAAATCGTCCACACAAATTGTCGCTTGTGGAATTTGGCATAGAGCGCCGAATCCGTTTCGACGACCAGCCGCTGGCCCCAATAGACCCAGATCGCGAAAGACAGGAAGCAGGCCAGTACGCCACGCACGAATTGAATCGGCATGCCGGTCGCGGCAATGAACATGTCACCGTTGAAAAAATCGCCGTCCCAATCGGGCGTCGATGGAACCACAAGACCGGCGGCCAGAGCGTAAAGGCCGAAGCCTGCGGCGCCCGCCAGCAACCATCGTTTTTCCGCCGACGGCGCATCGCGTGCCTGTATTGCCAGCAGCCAACAGACCAGCATCGCGCCGGGAAAGGCCAGTACATAGCGGGCAAAGGCGTTGGCGCCGTTGACGCCGACCAGACACCATCCGACGAATACCAGAGCCAGTAATGGCAAATAGATCCAGCTGCCCGGCACGCGCAGGCCACGGCTGATCGCAAGCAGCCGGCCGAACTCTATCAACGGAATATAGGAAACCGTCATCAGCGCGGTGCGCGCCACGGCAAAGCCGGAATTGTCGCCGAGGATCAGCGCCAGCAGATCAAGCCACTCGCCAGTGCCATGAATGTAGCCGAAGGCGCCCAGCCAGGGCCACGGCATGGTCCGCTGCGTGCCGCGCGACACTGCAAAGGATATCGCCCCCAGAAGAATGAAGGCCAGCCCGTAAAAAAACAGGATGTAGTCGAGTTGATCGGTGAAAAACGCTGCCATCGGCTCCGCGCGGTACGTCGATACGAGTCACAAGAGCCACAGCGTTAGCCGATTTGGATACAAAGGCCGTAAAATAAGACCATCACCTATTGAGCCAAATTGCCTTGGCGGCAATTTTAACCGCCTGTCAGCCTTGTTCGGCATAGGGCGCCGGACGGCGCGCCGCCCGTCGCGAACCCGATTTTTTTTTAAGAATCCGTCACGCGAATCGCCTAGCTTTAGCGGCATGGCGGTTGATCGATTTCGGATCGATACGATAACCGGGTCAGGCGGGACCAAAGCCCTCCCTGACGCCAGTTTTCCCGCCGCCTCAAGCGCTTACCCCCAGAACCCACTTGGCACGTTCGATGCATCTCAGGTCGTATCTGAGATGCCGTCATTTGGCGGTTTGGTGTCGAGCGTTCCCCGTGTGTCCCTTGCAGTCCACAAGAAGGAGTCGGCCTTGGGTAAGAACCTGAACAAGAAGAGACGCCGCAATGATCGTTTGTCCGGTTCCGCCGAAATCATCAATTTTCAGCACAGCAAGTTCGAAACCGAGCGAACGCTGCCGCCGATAAAAGCGCTCAATCCCACCCAGGCCGACTATCTCGACGCGCTGCGTAAAAGTCCCCAGGTCATCGTTCTCGGCCCCGCCGGCACCGGCAAGACCTGGATCGCCGCCACGCACGCCGCCGATCTGTTCCGCAACCGCCGCATCGACAAGATCATCCTGACGCGGCCCAACGTACCCTGCGGCCGCTCGCTCGGCTTCTTCCCCGGCTCGCTCGAGGATAAATTCGCGCCCTGGGCGGCGCCGGTCGCCGAAGCCATCAAGGAGCGTATCGGCAAGGCGGCCTACGACATCGCCCTCAAGAACGGCTCGATCGAACTGGTGCCGTTCGAGGTGATGCGCGGGCGCTCGTGGAAAAACGCTTTCGTCCTGCTCGACGAAGCGCAGAACGCGACGCCGGCCGAGATCAAGACCTTCCTCACCCGCATTGGCGACGACTGTACCGTCGTCATCAACGGCGACATCAGCCAGTGCGATCTGCCCAGCGACAGCGGCCTGCGTACGGTCATTCAACTGGTCGACACGCAGAACCTGCCGGTGCCGGTGATCGAGTTCACCCGCGGCGACATTGTCCGCTCCGGCATCTGCGCCATGTGGGTCAATGCATTCGAGGAGGCCCACCTCTAGCGTCCACACTCAGGGCGGGTTCGCGCGCGCGTTGCGCGCGGCCCGCTTTGACGGGACCGTGGGAATGCAACCGCACCCCGCTTGTGCGCGGCGAAAAAAACGGGACACTGCGCCTCCCGTTATTCTCGCATGAGGCTGCCCCCATGAGCGCGTCCGTTTCATCCCTCGATCCCGCACATGTGGTGGTGACGGCGCCGGTCCCCGGCTCGCGCTATCCGGTCGATCTCATGTATATCGAGATGGTCGATGGCGCTTACATTCCGATCGGCATGCGCAAGCCGGAAGGCAAGGGCCCCTTCCCGCTGATCCTTTTCGCCACCGGAAATGGCGGCGGCGGCATGACCATGCTGCGCGATCACATCGACACCAAAGGCTGGACCCAGGATCAACTGCTCGATGCCGGTTACGCGGTCGCCTGGATGCGCTATCGCGCCGAGGTCGATTACGCCTACGACAAGATCGGCAAATTGATCCAGTCGGGCCGCCAGCACCGGCAATTGTTCAACCGCGGCCCGCTCGAATACGAGGACGCCATCGCGGTCGCTGAATACTGCAAGACCCTGCCCTATATCGACGGCAACCGGCTCGGCTATATCGGCGTCAGCCACGGCGGCGAGATGGCGCTCAAGATCGCGTCCGAATATCACGGCTTCAAGGCCTTCGTCGCCAGCGAGCCGGCCAGCCATGAATTCCTGCGCCTGCGCCCGGACGAGACCGCGCATGTCGATCCCAAGACCGGGTTGCTCAATGTCGAAAAAATGCTGATGCGCGAGCCGGCCAAGGTGCGCGCCCGCATCACCGAGGACGTCGCCCGCGCCCGCGTCGCGCCGATCGATACGCCATTCTTTGTGCAAGGGCGCGACGACGACGAATTGCAGGGCATTTTCCGCGTCAGCTACGATCTGCTGCACGAAATGGGCAAGGATGCGATCTGGAAGAGCTACGCCCACGACCTGCACGGCTTTATCTATCCGGTGCGCGAAGCCGACGGCACCTATAAACCCGACGCCGTGCAGCTTCAGGCCTTTGCCGACACCAAGGCGTTTTTCGACAAATATCTAAAGGCGTGAAATCGCGTGCGAACCCATAGCGCGGCGGTATCGGGTTAAATCGTTTAATTCGACGCCAATGGTGTTGAAGAATGGGCTCCGGCGGGCCATATAAGCCCCGAAATGTCCCCCTCAGGAGAATCACTTGGCCTATTTTAAAAGCCCCGACGTTTTGGAGCGTCGGAATAACGCTGCTGCCGTCAAAAAGGCGATGCTGGAGAAATTCAAAGCCGCCGCCCAGGATCCGTCCCTCGAAGAGCAACGCCTCAAACGTCTCGCTATCGCCGAGGCGCGCGACGCCCGCATGGCCGAGCGCGAAGCCGCCCGCAAGGTGCGCGAGGCCGAGCTGGCCGTGCTGGCCGCCGCCGAAGCCGAGCGCCAGGCCAAGGCCAAAGCCGAAGCGGCCGAGCTTGAAGCCCTGATCGCCGCCGAAAAGGAAGCCGCCGAGCTGGCGCTTCTGGCCGAACAGAAGGCCGCGCGCGACGCGCGCTATGCCGCGCGCAAGTCGGCCAAGAAGGAGCGCCGGCGCGGCTACTAAGTCGCTGTTGCCGTCTTCTGGCTGGCCGACAGCCAACCCCTAAGCCGCGCCGTTTCAGCTATACTGGGCCCCGACTCCATCCGAATGGATTGCGAACGGGGCCCTCGATGTATGCTGCGACCGTCGGCGCGCGCCGTTACGTCTTTCGCGATTTAAAAGTCTTGCTGGCCAGGGCGACGCCGGCACGCAGCGGCGACGCGCTTGCCGGCCTGATCGCCGAGAGCGGCGAAGAGCGGGTCGCGGCGCAATTCGCGCTGGCCGATCTGCCGCTCACCACGTTTCTCAACGAAGCCGTCGTCCCGTACGAGGATGACGAGGTCACGCGGCTGATTATCGACAGCCACGACAAAGCGGCTTTCGCCGCGGTTTCGCATTTGACCGTCGGCGGTTTGCGCGATTTTCTGTTGTCCGACCACGCCACATCTTCTGTCCTCACGACTCTGGCGCCCGGCCTGACGCCGGAAATGGCCGCGGCCGTCGCCAAGATCAGCCGCCTGCAAGATTTGATGATCATGGCGGCGAAGTGCACGGTGGTGACGCGCTTTCGCGATACGATCGGCCTGCCCGGCCGCCTCGCGGTCCGCTTGCAGCCGAACCACCCGACCGACGACGCGCGCGGCATCGCCGCCAGCATTCTCGATGGCCTGTTGCTCGGCGCCGGCGATGCCGTCATCGGCATCAATCCGGCCACCGACAGTCCCGACCGCGCGCACGCTTTGTTGTCGATGCTCGACGAGATCCGCGCCCGCCTCGACATCCCGACGCAGACCTGCGTGCTGGCGCATGTCACCACCACGCTCGACCTGATCGGCAAGGGGGCGCCGGTCGATCTCACCTTCCAGTCGATCGCCGGTACGCAATCTGCCAACAAAAGTTTCGGCATCGACCTCACGCTGTTGAAGGAAGCGCACGACGCGACCTTGTCGCTTCAACGCGGCACGATCGGCGACAACGTCATGTATTTCGAGACCGGACAGGGCTCGGCGCTGTCGGCCGATGCCCATCACGGCGTCGATCAGCAGACGCTGGAAGCGCGCGCTTACGCGGTCGCCCGCGCCTTCCGGCCGCTTCTCGTCAACAGCGTGGTCGGCTTCATCGGCCCGGAATATCTCTACGACGGCAAGCAGATCACGCGTGCCGGACTGGAAGATCATTTCTGCGGCAAGCTTCTCGGCCTGCCGATGGGCGTCGATGTCTGCTATACGAACCACGCCGAAGCCGATCAGGATGACGCCGATGCGCTGCTCGCGCTGCTCACCGGATCGGGCGTGAATTTCGTGATGGGCGTTCCCGGCGCCGACGACATCATGCTCGGCTATCAGAGCACGTCGTTTCATGACGCGCTCGCCATGCGCGATCTGCTGCATCGCAAGCCCGCGCCCGAGTTTGAATCCTGGCTGGCGCGGCAAGGTCTGCTCGACAAGGAAAATCGTATTCGTCCGCGTGCGATGCCGGCGCAATTTAGCGCGCTGCTGCCGGCGGGGGGCGCATGAGCACAGACGATAAAATCCCAGTGACCGCCGACGCCGAACTGTGGACCGCTCTGCGCCGCCTGACCGCCGCCCGCATCGGTCTGCCGCGCAGTGGCGCATCGCTGTCGACCGCGCCGCTGCTGGCGTTCAAACTGGCGCATGCGCAGGCGCGCGACGCGGTGCGGGCCGAACTCGATGCGCCGCGCCTTGCTAACGACCTCGCCCCGCTCAACCTGCCGGTGCTGACGCTGGCCAGCGCCGCCGCCGACAAGCAGACCTATCTTATGCGACCCGACCTCGGCCGCGTCTTGACGCCGCGGAGCGAACAGATGCTCGCGTCCGCCGGCGACGCCGCCAAAGGCTACGATCTGGTTTTTGTCGTCAGCGACGGCCTGTCGGCGCGCGCCGTGCAAAGCCATGCCGCGCCGGTCGTCTCGGCAACCTTGAAAATCATGCGCCGCGAAAACTGGCGGCTGGCGCCGCTGGTCATCGTCACGCACGGCCGCGTCGCCATCGGCGATGCGGTGGCGGCGGCGTTGCGCGCGACCTGCGTTGTCATGCTGATCGGCGAGCGTCCGGGATTAAGCGCTCCCGACAGCATGGGCGCCTACCTGACGTACAAACCCGGAGTGCCGACCTCCGACGCCGACCGCAACTGCGTGTCCAATATCCGGCCGGATGGCATCGGTTACACCGAGGCTGCGTCCAAGCTTGCGCATCTACTCGATGCCATGCGCACGCATGGCGTCTCCGGCGTGCTCCTCAAGGACACGTCCGACCGACTCCAGATCGGCGGCATCTAATACAGCCGGTCTGTCGACGCGCGATCAGGCCTGTAGCGCCGTCGGCGACGCGCCGGGCATGTGCCGCACGGACGCGTGCTGGCTCGCCCTGGCTCGCGCATTGTCGAGAACGAACAGCCGGATCGCCGACGACAGATTGCCTTGAAGCCGGCGCGTATCGATTTCGCCGACCACACTCGACAAGGTCTGATCCTTCTGCTCGGCTATATCCTTCAGCTCGGACCAGAAAGCGTCTTCCAGGCTGACACTGGTCTTGTGTCCAGCGATCACGATGGAGCGCTTGATTACGAGCGATTTCATGTGCGACTCCTCTAATGCGGCATGCACGTCAGCGGCTTTGCAATCCCAAAAGAGCCGCTTGCAGGCATGTCGCTTGATTTTAAATGACTACGAAAGCAACAAACGCAACACCAGATTCGCAGTCGATAGCGTATTCACTATAATCAGTATGACGCTGTGCAATACTGCACAACCACAACTTTTAACGTCGAACAAAATATTATTCCATTTTAGCAAAATCGCGCTACGCGCATCTAACGCGCTACAATAATCACCTTTTGATGTTTGTCGGCGACATCATCAGCGGCGATCGTCAGGTCTTCACAATTGCGTGACGACAATTTTTGTAATGCTACGCCGTCGTCGGGGATGGAACTTTGCGGCGGGCACGGGAACAATGGCGCGACGCCAATTTCGTCGCGATCAGGCCCGCGCCGTCTCGGCCAGCAAACCGAACACCGAAAAGACCAGCGGCTTGCGCTCGAGGTTATAGGCCTCGACATCGCGCGCGGCGCGGTTGACCTTTTCCCAGGCCTGCGCTGCCTTGGCCATCTGCGCGCCGCCGCGCGCATCGGCGTCGAGCCGGCCCGACAGCCAGGCATTGACCATGTCCATGAAGGCGGCAAGCGTCTGCGGCTCGCTGCCGGACAAGGCATCGCCCAGCGCATGCAGCGCGCGCGGATCGGGATTGGGCAATTGCGCCAGCAAAGCCAGCACGCGCTGGCGCAGCGCCAGCGCCGGTCCGTCGAGAAAGCGCAGAGCGCGGCCGACACTGCCGTCGGCGGCATCCACCGCCTGCGCGACCTCAGGGTCGGCGGCGTCGCGTCCGGTCGCCGCCTGCACCGCGCGGGCAACGTCGTCCGCGGCAAGCGGCCGCAATAACAGACGCCGGCATCGCGAGCGCAGCGTCGGCAACTCACGCCCGGGCGAATGACTGATAAGGAGCAGCAATGTGCGCTCCGGTGGTTCCTCCAGCACCTTGAGCAACGCGTTGGCGCCCTCGCGTTGCAGCTCATCGACCGCGTCGACGATGGCAATGCGCCAACCGCCCTCGCCGGCGGTCGAGCCGAAGAACGACACCGAGCGGCGCACGTCGTCGACCCGGATCACGGTATAGAGCTTGCCGGTCTGCTCGTTGATGACCCGCTCGAGCACCAGCAGATCGCCTTGCGCCTGTACCGCGATGCGCCGGGCAACCGGATGATCCGGCTCGACCGCGAGCGATGTTGCGCCCTGCACGTCGGGCGATTGCGGGTCGGGATGGGCCAGCACGAAACGCGCCAGCCGGTACGCCAGGGTCGCCTTGCCGATGCCGGGACCGCCGCCGATCAGCCAGGCATGCGGCATGCGCGTGCTTTGATAGGCCTCCAGCAGGGTCCGTTCCGCTTCGGCATGACCGAACAGCACCGCCGTCTCGCGCGGCAGCAACACATCGCGCTCGGGCGCGTTGTCGCTCACGGCGCCGCGGTCTCGACGCCGAGCAGACGGCTTTGGACGGCGTCCCAGATTTTTTCCGCTACCACGTCGCGCGGCGCACGGCCGTCAATAACGACGATGCGATCGGGCTCGCGCTCGGCGAGCACGAGAAAGCCGCGTCGCAGGTCGTCGTGATACTCGGTCGACTCCGATTCAAAACGGTCGGCGGCGCCGCCGCCGCGCCGGCTCTTGGCCCGCGCCAGGCCGACATTGCTCGGCACGTCGAGCACGAAAGTCAGGTCGGGCATGGTGGCGCCGACGGTGACGCGTTCCAGGCTGCGGATCATCTTCATGTCGACCTTGCCGAGCGCGCCTTGATAGACGCGCGTTGAATCGATGAAGCGGTCGCTGATCACCCATTTGCCGGCGGCCAGCGCCGGTTCGATGGTCATGCGCACATGATCGTCGCGCGCCGCCGCGAACAATATCGTCTCGGTTTCCGCGCCCAACGGTTTGGCGATGCCAGACAGGATGATGTGGCGAACGATCTCGGCGCCGGTCGAACCGCCGGGCTCGCGCGTCAGCACGCAATCGATGTCGAGAGCCTTCAGCCGCTCGGCGAGCATCGCCGCGTGGGTCGATTTGCCCGAGCCTTCGCCGCCTTCAAAGGTAATGAATTTGCCGCGCATCAATTCTCCGGACCGCACGTCAAGATTATCATAAGCGCTGCGCGCCGGCGCGGAACAGACCGATCATCAGTTCGGAGACGGCATCGAACGCGCGCTTCGACAGACCGCCACGCGCCACCGGCTCGGCCGCTTTGAGCGGCATTTGCAGGATCACATTGTCGTTGCGCCAGACCTTCAGCGTGGCTATCTGTGCGCCCTGCTCAACCGGCGCCGGTACCGGCCCGTTATAGACGATGCGCGCCGTCAGCCGGTCGCCGCCGCTTTTCGGCATCATCACCCGCACTTCACGGTCGGCGAGCAAAGGCACGCTGCTGTCGACGCCGCCAAAGACCTTGGCGCTGCCGATGATCTGTCCTTCGGCAAAGACGATCCGGCGCTCGAAACTCTTGAAGCCCCATTCGAGAAGCTTCTTGGCTTCCTCGCCACGTTCCTTGGCGGTGTTGAGACCATTGACGACGACGATCAGGCGAATGCCGCTCTGCACCGCCGAGCCAACGAGGCCATAGCCGGCTTCCTTGGTGAAGCCGGTCTTCATGCCGTCGGCGCCGATATCCATCGCCAGCAACGGGTTGCGGTTCGGTTGCCTGATCTTGTTCCAGAGGAAATCGCGCTGGCCGTAGATCTGGTAATATTCCGGATAGGTGACAATGATGTGGCGCGCCAGAAGGCCGAGTTCGCGCGTCGTCACCTGCGTGCCCGGATTGGGCAGCCCGTTGGAATTGGCGAAGGTCGATTTGGTCAGGCCGATCGCGCGCGCACGTTGCGTCATCTTGGCGGCGAAGGCCGCTTCGCTTCCCGCAATCCCTTCGGCCAGCACGATACAGGCATCGTTGCCGGAGTGAATGATCACGCCGTGCAGCAGGTCGTCGACATTGATGCGGCTATGCAGCGCCGCGAACATGGTCGAGCCGCCTGACGGCGCGCCGCCCTTGCGCCAGGCATTCTCGCTCACCGGAAACTCGTCGGTGAGATTGAGCCGGCCAGACTTCAATTCGTTGAAGACATATTCGGCGGTCATCAGCTTGGCGAGGCTGGCCGGAAAAATCAGTTTGTCGGGATCGCGCTCGAACAGCACGCCGCCGTTCTCGGCGTCGATCAAAATGGCGTGCGGCGCGGTGATCGGCGGCTCGTCTTTTTTCGGGCCATCCTTCTTGGCGGAAAGCCCGGAGCCGGGCTTGTGCGCCAGACCGGAGGCCGGCCGGTGCGCCGGCGTCGCGCCTTGCGCCGCCGACAGGAACAGCCCCGCGAGCAACAAAGCCGCGCTCAACAGGCGTCCGAAGTTATATGTACGAATGGCCATGCTCACCAACGTCGTTCCCGGCCGATCAGCCGCATAGTCTTTCGCGGCCCGCCTGCGCGGACCGGCAAGGCGGCGCTGTGACCGGAAAATGCGGCTCAGTAAAGGCCGCGGCCGCTCATGAAACCCGCCGGGGCATCATAGCGGGTCGGCGCGAAGGCCGATACCGGCGAAACCGACGGGCTTGTTGGCAAGTTGGCGGCCTGCCTGGCCAGCGGCTTTGCCTCCAGCATCGGCGCCCGGCCCATGGCGTCGGCCACGCGCGGACGGATCGGCTCGGCCGCCGCGATTTCGTCACCTTCCGGCTCAGGACCCATGGCCGCTTGCGCGCCACTAGGCGGCGCGCCATCGACGCGGAACGGCCGTTCCGGCGGGCGTGGCACCTCGGTCATCGGCCGTGAATCGAATAAAGCCGGCGCGAAGGCCTGGTTGGAGGCGACCAGCACCTTGTCGTTCGTTCTGTCATTCGCCGGCGAATTGCCGTCGCGCAAGGTGGCCATCAGCTTGCGGTCGTCGGAACCGGCCAAAGGCGCGCGGCCGATATATTCGACTTTCACCTTGGCGAGGCCCTGCCCGTAGAAATCCAGGAGCTTGGCGGTCTTGACCGACAGGTCGATGACCCGATTGCCGACATAGGGACCGCGGTCGTTGACCCGCACGATGATCGACTTCTTGTTGCGCAGATTGGTCACCCGCGCATAGGACGGCAGCGGCATGGTCGGATGCGCCGCGGTGATCGAATTCATGTCGAAGACTTCGCCATTGGCGGTGTAGCGGCCATGGAAATCGTCGCCGTAAAACGAAGCAAAGCCCTCGGCCTTGTAGCTGGGGTCTTCTTCCGGAACATAGGTGCGGCCGGCGACCTGATAGGGCTTGCCGACGCGATAGACGCCGCCGCCTTTGGGCACCGGCTGGCCCGGCTCGACGACGCGGGCGCTGGCCGAGACGCCGTATTTCGGGTCGAGCTTGGAGGTCGAGCCGGAGCAATTGGCAAGCAGCAGCGAACCCGCCGCGACCGCCAAAAGGCGCGCGCGCAGACCGAAACGGCCGCTGTCCCCCACTCCGCCCATTAGGATGTCGCTTCCCCGATTGCCGATCAGCCAGACTAGCCCGCACAGGCCGTGGCGTGAACCACAGCTGATTGTTCGTGGTAAACAAACGGTTGCGCCTAAGGCCGTTGCGCCGAGGGCATTGCCCGCGAGCGACTCTTGCCCCGCGCGGTCCGGATAACCCGCGGCAAAGCCCTCTTGCAAGTGCGGCGGGCTTCGACCATTGAACAAGGGCTGAGTTGGACCCGGATTCTCAAGTTACCGGGCAACGCCGCCGCCGGGCGGCAAGTGCCCTCCATGTCCGGGCCCTGTCGGTAATGGAAGGGTGGCCGAGCGGTTTAAGGCACCGGTCTTGAAATTCGCT
>CAIMEA010000206.1 GCA_903839845.1 uncultured Hyphomicrobiales bacterium | reverse complement strand
CGTGACGCATCTCGGTAATTCCAGCGTGCGCTACGAAATCGGCATTTTCCGCAATGACGAAACGACGGCCTCGGCGCAGGGCTATTTCGTCCACGTCTATGTCGGTCGCGCCAGCAACCGGCCGGTGGCGTTGCCGGAGAAATTCAAGTCGGCGCTGCAAAAACTGGTGCGTACCTAACGCCACCCCAATCCCGGCGCGACGTGCTTGAGGATCGCCTCAATGACATGCGCGTTGTAGGCGACGCCGAGCTGGTTCGGCACCGTCAGCAGCAACGTATCCGCCTCGGCAATGCCCTCGTCGCCTTTCAACTGCTCGATCAGCACGTCCGGCTCGGCCGCGTAGCTACGGCCGAAAATGGCGCGTTCGCTGCCGCCGAGGAAACCGATCTGGTCGCGCTCTTCCTTGCCCATGCCGAAATACATCCGGTCCTGATCGTTGACCAAAGCGAAGATCGAACGCGAGACGGACACGCGCGGCGTCCGCTTGTGTCCCGCTTCCTTCCACGCCTCTTTATAAAGCCGGATCTGCTCGGCCTGCTGCACATGAAACGGCTTGCCGCTCTCATCGATCTTCAGGGTCGATGACTGCAAATTCATGCCGAGCTTGGCCGCCCATTGCGCCGTCGCATTGGTGCCGGCGCCCCACCAGATGCGCTCGCGCAAACCGTCCGAATGCGGCTCGAGCCGCAACAGGCCCGGCGGATTGGGAAACATCGGCGACGGATTCGGCTTGGCGAAGCCTTCGCCGCGTAGCACCTCGAGAAAAACTTCCGTATGCGCGCGCGCCATGTCGGCGTCGGTCATGCCTTCCGGCGGCACGTAACCGAAATGGCGAAAGCCGTCGATCACTTGTTCAGGAGACCCGCGCGAAATGCCGAGCTGCAAACGCCCGCGCGAAATGAGATCGGCGGCGCCGGCATCCTCCGCCATATAGAGCGGGTTCTCGTAGCGCATGTCGATGACCGCGGTGCCGATCTCGATTTTCTTGGTGCGCGCGCCACAGGCCGCGAGCAAGGGAAACGGCGAGCCGAGCTGGCGGGCGAAATGATGCACGCGAAAATAGGCGCCGTCGGCGCCGAGCTCTTCCGCCGCCACCGCAAGATCGATCGATTGCAGCAGCGCGTCGGAGGCGGTGCGCACCTGGCTTTGCGACGAGGGGGACCAATGGCCGAAGGAGAGGAAGCCGATGTGTTTCATGGGTGTGTATTTAAGAGTGCGCCGCGCGCTTGTCTAATGGGCACAGGGGTTAGCCCGTCTTCGTTCTTCTAACGGTCCCCCATTCTTCTTAACCCTCCCCTGGAGGGGGAGGGTCGAACGTATGAGCGCAGCGAATGCGTTCGGGGTGGGGTGAGAGTCGTGCATATGGCTTTCACCCCACCCCGCTCGCTATCGCTCGCGACCCTCCCCCTCCAGGGGAGGGATAAGGAAGAAACGCCCGCCTTCGTTTGCACTTCGGCGCGGCAAGCAGACATGCGTCATCGCCCGTATTTTTTGTGAGGCGCCGGGCACGCCTGTATTCCAAGTCGCATTCTCTTGCGCCCGATCAAAACGAGGGCGCGCGGAACGCCGGGGCCACAACAACCCCGCAGCCCTGTGCACGATGTGAGTTAAAGTACACAGGTTCAGTCACCACGAGATTGCCGGTTTCCCGGCGTCCCGCGCGCGATGTTTATAGGTTTGCTCCGCTTGACCCCCGGTGGACTGACCTTTTCAGGCACCCTCTTGCTTTAGGAAATGCCTATCCACCGCTGCGGGGCTTCCCTGCGCGCGGCGAGGAAGCTTCCTCGCCTGCTGACCGGACAAGCCCTGGTATCGAGCCCGCCCGGGCCAACAGGCTTCTGCCCCTTTGGCCACGCGCAATTTAAGCCCCAGTGGCGCGCGGCAGGCGCGCCGGGACCAAGCGGCTTGGACCGCCGGACGGGTGTTTCGCGTCGAATCTCCAACGCCCCGCCAGCCACCGCTCCCCGCCTCAACGTCTAATGACGCTGATCAAACGCCCCTCGTAGATGAGGCGGGATAGGAATTAAAGTAGGTGGCAATTAGGGCGAAAATAAGGAATATATTCTGTGTTGGGAATATTGTGTACCCTGTCCGAGCAGGACGCCATCCGCACCGCCATCAAGGAAATGCACCGCGGCAGGGTCAATGTCGACCGCGCGCCCAAGGAGGCGGTCGATCTGGTGATTGATGCCAATTTGCCGCCGGATCACCCGGCGTTGCGGGGGAGAGGGAGAAGGTAGCGCTCTCTCTTTACCCTCCCCCTTGTGGGGAGGGTCGATTGGCCGAAGGCCAATCGGGGTGGGGGTTTTTGTTAAAGACCCCAGCGTCACCACCGTCATGGCCGAGCTTGTCCCGGCCATCCACGTTTTGGCGGCCCCCACCGGGCATCTCAATCCATCGGCCTTGCCTTAAACGACGCCAAAGCATAGTTCCGAAGTATGTACAAAAAGGAGGAATGGATGGATATAAACGCTAAAGGCATTCCCGCCCGGCTAGATGACGTGCCTAACGGTGAGTGCTTCTCGTTCGAGGCAGGCAATCAAGTCGCAATTGGTATCAAAATCTCTTATCCGACATTATTAGAAAGCCGCATTCTCATTCTTACACGCGGAGCTGGCCAACCACCGGCGCTCCAGGGCAGACGAGAAGCACGGCCGACAGTCGTTTACAAACAACCCACTCTTGGTGTTGTGACTGGTATGGCTCCCAATCGCTTGCGGAACGGTGTGGCAAATCCTAAGCCGGGACAGATCATCCAGTTCGAAGACGACGTGTATATTGGCTTTGTCGATGAACATGACGACCCAAGCGCTGTCTCGTTGAAAACCGGACTAATTAACTCGAACCCGATCAATGGGCCGGCTGCCGTATTCGAAACTTGGCAGATAGCGTTTCACGGGGCCGGCGAACCCCAGACTCTGTTCGACTACACGCCCGTGGCGGGTTAGCGACTCTCTTAGCGGCAATTCTGGGGAATTGATGCTTCAACGCTTGTCTCGTGCTAAGCACACTGCTTACTTGATCTTTTAACGTTGCGCCCACCGGTCGAGGGTTTAACATTGCCCCGCGTTTTCTTTTCATATTCGCACGCCGATGAAGCGTTGCGTGATCAACTTGAGAAACAGCTTTCCCTTTTAAAACGACAGGGAATCATCGACGTCTGGCATGACCGCCGTATCGGAGCCGGGCAAGACTTTGGCAAAGAAATTGACCGTCACGTCGAGACTGACGAAATTATTCTACTGCTAGTCAGCGCTGATTTCCTCACTTCCGACTATTGCTACGAGAAAGAAATGACTCGCGCGATGGAGCGGCACGAGAAAGGTGAGGCCATTGTGATCCCCGTCATCTTGCGCGCCTGCGATTGGCACGGTGCGCCGTTTGGAAAGCTGAACGCTACGCCGCCGGACGGGCGCCCCGTTACACAATTTCCCGACCGCGACCAAGCTTTGCTGGAGGTCGCCAAAGCAGTACGCGCTGCCGCCGAGCGATTTAAACCGCGCAATCCCGGTATCGCAGATCACGTAGCGCCGAAATCAAGAGATGCGCCGGCTGCGAGCACCCGCGATGGCCCCCGTTCCAGTAACCTCCGTGTCGCCAAACAATTCAGTGAGCGTGACCGAGATGCCTTCAAGACCGACAGCTTCGAATTCATGGCGAAGTTTTTTGAGAATTCGCTGGCCGAACTGACGGAGCGAAATCCCGGTATTGAAAGCAATTTTCGTCGAATCGATGCGAACCGCTTTTCTGCCAAGATCTACAAGCACGGGAAGGCAATCGGACAATGCACAGTTTTCCTGGGTGATCGATTCGCGGCAGGGATCGCTTATTCGTCGTCTGAAACGCTTGAGAGCAGTGGATACAACGAATTACTTAGTGTGGATGCAGACGAGCAAGCCATGTACTTGCGCTCTCTCGGGATGGCGACAATGCGTCAAGGCCGTGATCGCGCTAAGCTGTCGCAAGAAGGTGCGGCTGAGCTTTATTGGTCCTTGTTGATCGAACGGTTACAGGAGAGGTGAGCGTTATGCTCTTGCCCGCTGAATTTTCGGTTGCCTACATAGGGGATGCGACGGCTGGTCTTACACTTATTCTTCCGCGCGACCACTACGATGAGCCAATATTAGTTACATGTGCCTCCGGCTCACCCTATGCTATATTTCTCGGGCAGAATAAATTTGCAGGTTTCGAATGCACAAACAACAATTCTTTTGGAGGCATTCTAATCCCCAATGTAAGTATTGAGATCAATGAAGACTCCATATTTGACGCCGAAAACAGGCAACCGCCGTTAGGCGCGCTGGTACGGAGAGGTACGCAAATCGACCTGATCACGCGGACTGAGAGTGGCTTTCGCAGGCCTATTAAAACGCCACTTATCGTTGGTTTGCCGCCATGCAGCCAGACCATGGCCGCAGGGTTCACCAAGTGGCAGATTTTTATTGGCGAAGGCATAATGAAGCGTGAATTGAGACGTATCGAGATCGGCGACTAGCCGTTACCCAGCATCTTTCTTTAGGTTTTCACCAACCCAAGCGCCGCTATTTCGCCACTACTCGTGCATGAAACATGCTTTTGACGAGATTTGTATGGCGACATCGCTTTTCATGGTCGGGGACGCGACTAGCGTCGCATACCGTAACATTCGAGATTCAAAAGATGGTGTGCTTTATCGGGCGAAGCACCATTGCGAGTATCTCTGGATTTTCTTTAAGCATTATGCCGATCCCGATTTTCGCACTGAGTTACGTAACGAATTCGACGCCCGCTATTGGGAAATGTACTTAACAGTATCTCTGATTCTTGCCGGATTTTCAGTGACATGCCCCAAGCCCGGCCCTGACGTCGGCATCATTTACAAAGGGAAACGCATCTGGTTCGAAGCAGTATCGCCAACGCCGGGGCATCCAGCATCGCCAGATTATGTCTCACAACCGGCCGCGGGCGAAGCGTCGAGGGTTCCAAATGAAAAGATCGTACTTCGCTATCTAAACAGCATCTCTGATAAATACGACCGACAGTATTCAAACTGGCGAGCGAAGAACATCATTTCTGGCGAGGACGCTTATGTTGTTGCGCTAAATCCACGTCAAATTTGGCATGACCATTCCGACACGAACCCACCGCGTATCTTGCAGGCGGGCTATACGGTCGGATCGCCCTACGTGGTCATTGACAGAAATACGGGCCAATCAGTTCGGAGCGGGTATCATTTTCGAGGCGCAATCGAGAAAGAGAAACGTGATGGCCAAGAGAAAGCTACTGAGATCCAAACGGGCGTGTTTCAAGATAACAAGCATTTAGCTCTTAGCGCCTTGCTCTGTTCCCGAGTCGATGCTGCGAACAGGCCTGGCGAGATGGGGGATGATTTTCAAATGGCTCCTAACCCCCACGCTACGGTGCCGCTTCCGGAAGGTTTCCGGTTGCGCGGCACTTATTACGAGTCCAAAGTTGTAAAAGACGGCTACGACGTAACGCCAATCGAAAGCGCCTAACCACCCCCCACCCCGCTCGCATCGCTAATCGCTCCGCGAGCGACCCTCCCCGCAAGGGGGAGGGTTGAGGAAGCTCACTCCTCCTTCAGCCCATAGGCGATCTCGTTGCCCTTGGCGCCGTAATACTTGAACGGCAAGAACTTCCCCGTCATGCCGAGCTTGACGCGGTCGCCCTTCGGGTCGGCCTGGCGCGCAATGTCGCAATCGAAGTCGATCGCCGACATGATGCCGTCGCCGAACTCCTCCTCGATCAGGCATTTCAGCGCCGGCCCGTTGACTAGGATCAGTTCGTAGAGGCGATAGATCAAAGGGTCGGTCGGCGGCATTGGCGTCGCCGTGCCGCGCATCGGCACCTCGTTGATCATCGCCTGCTCGGCCTTCGTCAGCCCGAACAGCTTGGCCGCTTTTTCCGCCTGCGGCTTGGTCAGCTTGTGCTGGCCGAGAATGGCGCCGGTCACCAGGATCGGCGACATGCCGCCGATCTCTTCGCAGATATATTTCCAGGTCCAGCCTCTCTCGCGCTTGATGTCGAGGAGCTTCTCGGTGAGGTCTTCGCGTTTCATGGCTAACTCCTTGTCCGGCACAGGGATTCATGTCGCTCAGGACCTGCAATATTTGCGCCAGCGCGCCGCCGCTGCCCAGGCGGCTTTTGGCCGACTTGCCAAAACACGGCCATTCATGGCACCCGGGAAGGCATGACGGCAGAAGTGACCATCAAGGACGGCGCGCGGCTGACGCCGCATCCCTTGCGCGCCGTCATTCTCGGCGAGGTGCATGCGCGGCCGTTCACCGCCATCGACACGCCGCGCCGCATTCTGCATTTCGGCTTCGACACGACGGGCGAGGCGGCCAAGGCCGACCGCGCCGCGCTCGCCGATTTCTGCGCCCGGCGCAATCTCGAGCCGTTGAAGCCCGGCGCCAAGCATCACCGCGTTTCCTTTGGCGGCGCGACCTTGCGTTGGGAACAGCATTCCGAATTCACCACCTATACCTGGGAGCTGCCGTCGGACGCCGGTCCGCCGTTTCATCCGGTCGCCGCGTCGCTCGCTTCGCCGATGAGCAACGTGCCGCAGCCGGGGCCTTTGCTGGTGGCGCTCGATCTGCATCTTTTGCCGGACGGCAAGGACGGCAAAATCAAAATCGAGAGCCTGTTCGATCGCGCCTCTTTGGCGGTCGCGGAAAACTCCGACGGCTCGGCCTTGTTTGCCACCGATTTCCAGCCCGACCCGTCCGGCTTCGTGCGCGTGCTGGTGCTCGATCGCGGCCTGGGGCCCGAACGCGCCGGCGCGGTGGTGCAGCGGGTGATCGAGGCCGAAACCTATCGCACCTTCGCGCTGCTCGGCCTGCCCGAGGCGCAAAGGCTGGCGCCGTCGATCGCGCGTATCGAGAGGCGGCTCGCGGAAGTCACCGAGGAAATGCGCCGCGCGCATCAGCTGGTCGACAACCAGCGTCTGCTCGACGAATTGACCGCGCTTGCCGCCGAACTGGAAGCCGGCGCCGCCGCCAGCCATTTCCGCTTCGGCGCCAGCCGCGCCTATGGCGAGATCATTCAACTGCGCCTGGCGGCGATCGGCGAACGCAAGGTCGATGTGTTTCCGACCTGGACGTCGTTTCTCGCCAGGCGGCTGTCGCCCGCACTGCGCACCTGCGTCACCACCGAGGAGCGGCAGTCGAATTTATCGGAGAAGCTGTCGCGCGCCGCCAATCTGTTGCGCACGCGCGTCGATGTCGAACTGGAGCGGCAGAACCGCGATCTGTTGAAGTCGATGAACGACCGCACCCGGCTGCAACTGCGGCTGCAGACGACGGTCGAGGGATTGTCGGTCGCGGCGGTGAGCTATTACGTGGTCGGCCTGTTTCATTACCTGATGGAAGGCTTGCACCAGAAGGGCGTGCCGGTCGACGTGACGATTGCGACGGCCTTGTTCGTGCCGGTCGCGTTGCTCGCGATCTGGTTTCTGGTGCGCGTCATTCGCAGAAGGCACATCGGCGGGGAATAGTCGAAAGGTTTTGCCATGCGCAGCGAAGCGTTGACGTTCTCGAATGCCAAGGGCGAACAACTCGCGGCGACGCTCGACATGCCGCTCGGCAAGCCGACCGCCACCGCGCTGTTCGCGCATTGCTTCACCTGTGGCAGGAACAACCTCGCCGCCCGGCGCGTCGCCGAGCAATTGACGATCAATGGCATCGCCGTGCTGCGTTTCGACTTCACCGGGCTCGGCGGCAGCGAAGGCGACTTCGCCAACACGCACTTTTCGTCCAATGTCGCGGATCTCCTCGCCGCCGCCGATCATCTGCGCAAGACGCATGGCGCGCCGGCGATCCTGATCGGCCACAGCCTCGGCGGTTGCGCCGTGCTGGCGGCGGCGCATCAAATTCCCGAAGCGCGCGCGGTCGTCACCATCGCCGCGCCGGCCGGCCCCGGCCACGTCGTCGGCCTTTTCAAGGACAAGCTCGACGACATCCGCGCGCAGGGGCAGGTCGACGTGCAGCTGGCCGGCCGGCCGTTCACGATCAAGCGCGAATTTCTCGACGACGTCGCCGATGCAAAATTGAACGAATGCCTGGCGACCCTGCACAAGGCGCTGCTGGTGTTTCATTCGCCGACCGACGACCTGGTTGGCATCGACAATGCCTCGCATATTTTTCAGGCGGCGAAGCACCCGAAGAGTTTCGTGTCGCTGGCCGGCGCCGATCACCTGCTGAGCAGGAAAAGCGACGCGGTCTATGTCGCCAATGTGATTGCCGCCTGGGCCGGGCGCTATCTCGAACAGCCCGAGGTGATGACCGAGGAAGAAGTCGACGTCGGCCTCGTGCTGGTGCGCGAGACGCATGGCGGCAAATTCCAGCAGGAAATTTTGACCGGGCCGCATCGTTTGCTCGCCGACGAACCGGAAAAACTGGGCGGGTTGAATTCAGGCCCCGGGCCTTACGACTATCTGCTGGCGGGGTTGGGCGCCTGCACGTCGATGACGATCCGGCTTTATGCCGACTTCAAGAAAATTCCGCTCGATAATGTGTCGGTGCGGCTGTCGCATGGAAAGATTCACGCCAAGGATTGCGAGACCTGCGACACCAAGGTCACCACGGTCGATCATATCGAGCGCATCGTCTCGCTGGAGGGCGCGCTCGACGACGAGCAGCGCAAACGGTTGATGGAGATCGCCGACAAGTGCCCGGTGCACAAGACGCTGGAATCGAAGATCGAAATCGTCACGACCGAGCGGCGGGTGTGATCGGCAAGGCCGGACGGTACCCCCATACGACAAGCCAGTTTATCGACGGACTTAGTTCCATATTAGCTTTTGCGGCCTATCGCGGTGGGTGGGGGCACTGACAAAGGAATTGTACATGAGTATTTCAGCAGTTGGATCGTCACCGGTTCCGCCGGTGAGCATGACCCAGACCAGCGCGTCGACTTCGGCGACGTCCGCCGTCGGCAATGATGGCGACAGCGATAGCGATGCTTCCGGCACCGAAGCGGCCGGTAGCGACGCCTCCGTCAAGGCCGCGCCGGCGCCCGGCACCGGCGCTGTCGTCGATATGACGGCGTAAAGCTTCCGCATGAGCCCGGCCGTTGCGCCGGGCTTTTCTTTTTGTGAAGGCGCTTGAGCCGCTAGGCATGGTGCCTCACCTCTCGCTCTCCCCACCCCCTTGCGGCTTGACGGTCTCGCCCGCCTTCGGCACACTAGAACAAATCAGGAACGGTTTTTACGGCCCGCCGTTAAAAATCGCCGGATAACGTCGTTTTGTCAAAGGCTTGCTTTAATGATCGAGGAACTGCGCCAGCGCCTGCGGGCTTTGCAGAAATCCACCGGGCTGGCCCCCGGCGCGGCGGAGGCTGTTGTGCCGTTCGGCATCGAGGCGCTCGACGCCGTGCTCGGCGGCGGCCTGGCGCGCGGCGCGCTGCATGAAATTGCCGCGCCGGGCGAGGCCCATCTCGCCGCCGCCACCGGCTTTGCGCTCGGGCTGGCGGCCTCCGCGCGAAACCTTTTGTGGATCGCCGAGGACATGGCGCTTACCGAGAATGGCGCGCCCTACGGTCCCGGCCTCGACCTGTTCACGCTTGCCCCTGAACGGCTGCTGACCGCCGCGGTCGCGCATAAACGCGACCTGTTGTGGGCGATGGAAGAAGCGCTGCGCTGCCGCGCGCTCGGCGCGGTGATCGGCGAATTGCGCGGCGGCGCGCTCGATCCTGTCGCGGTGCGGCGGCTGTCGCTGGCGGCGGCAGCCAGCGGCGCGCTGGCGCTGCTCTTGCGCGCGCAACCGGCCGATGACGCCTCCACCGCCGCGACGCGCTGGATCGTCGGCGCCGCGCCATCGACCGAACAAACGCCCTTCGGCCCGGGCGCGCCGCGCTTTGCCATTGAACTTGTTCGCAACCGCCGCGGCCCGCTCGGGTCCTGGATTCTGGAATGGAGAGACCAAGATGAGCGCTTCATCCTCGCAACGCCTGCTCAGCCTGTGGCTGCCCCGCCTCGCCACCGACCGCATCAGAAGGTTGCGTGAGGTAACAAGTGAGAATCCTTGGCCGCTCGTCATCTATGGCAGGCGCGGCAATGCCGATGCGCTGACCGCCGTCGACGAGGCGGCGGAACGTCTCGGCCTGCACACCGGTCTGGCGCTGGCGCAGGCGCGCGCCATGCATCCGGCAATCGAGGCGCTGCCTGAGGAAGCCGAAGCCGACACCGCGCTGCTCGAGGGCATCGCCGACTGGTGCCTGCGCTATACGCCGCTGGTCGCCTGCGATGGCGCGAACGGTCTGTTGCTCGACATTGGCGGCGGCGCGCATCTTTACGGCGGCGAGCTGGAACTGGTCGCCGATCTCGGCCGCCGCATGGCCCGTGCCGGTTTCGCCTATCGCGTCGCCATTGCCGGCACCATCGGCGCGGCGCATGCCGCCGCGCGCTTCGGCGAACCGGCCGCCTATGCGACCGGCGGCGAGCGCGACATTCTCCATCCGCTGCCGCTCGCCGCGCTGCGGCTGGAGCCGGCGATCGTTGCTTCGCTGGCGCGCGTTGGCTTGAAGCGCGTCGGCGATATGATCGACCTGCCGCGCTCGCCGCTCACTGCCCGCTTCGGCGTCGATCTCCTGCGTCAGCTCGACCGCGCGCTGGGCCAAGAGCACGAGCCGCTCAATCCGCGCCTGCCGGTCGCGCCCTATGTCGCCGAGCAGCGCTTTCACGAACCGATCGCGCGCGAGGAAGATGTGCTCGGCACGGTCGAGAAACTGGCGGCGCGGCTCGCCGTCGCGCTGGAGCGGCGCGGCGACGGCGCGCGCCGTATTGAGTTGACCTTGTTCCGTACCGACGGCGCGGTGCGCCGCATCGCCGCCGGCACGTCGCGGCCGTTGCGCGATGCGCAGGACATCCGCGCGCTGTTCACCGAGCGGCTGGCGGCGCTCGCCGATGCCCTCGATCCCGGATTCGGTTTCGACATGGCGCGGCTGTCGGTGGTAACCGCCGAAGCCTGCCCGTCCGAGCAGATCGGCATCGGCGGCGAAGAAGATGCCGGCGAACTGGTGCGCCTGGTCGATCGCCTGAGCGCGCGGCTCGGCGCCAGCCGCGTCGGCCGGCCGGTGTCGCTCGACAGCCATATTCCCGAACGCGCCGCCGCCACCGTGCCGGCGCAGACCGTAAAAGCCGATCGGGGTTGGGACGCCTTCCGCCGTCACCGCGCCGAGGCCGATCTTGCGCCACGGCCGTTGCGGCTGCTGACGCGGCCCGAACCGATCGAGGCTTTGGCCGAAGTGCCGGACGGGCCGCCCCTGCGTTTCAGGTGGCGGCGCGCGCTGCACGATGTGGTCGCGGCCGAAGGTCCCGAGCGCATCGAAAGCGCGTGGTGGAGCGAGCCGGACGCGCAGTCCGCCGACAATCGCGCGCGCGATTACTTCCGCGTCGAGGACAAATCCGGCCTGCGTTTCTGGCTTTATCGCTCGGGGCTTTACCGCGACCTTGTGCGCGGCGAACTGCCGAACGCCGCGCCGCCGAGCTGGTTTCTGCACGGCACGTTTGCGTGAGTTTTCTCTTTTACCTCCCCCTGCAAGGAGGAGGTCGCCCGCCGAAGCTGAAAGCGAAGGCGGCGGGTGGGGGTCACTATCACCATAAACATGACCCCCACCCCGACCCTCCCCCTTTCAGGGGGAGGGGAAAGGTCGTGTCATGCGTTACATCGAATTCGCCACCGCTTCGAACTTCTCGTTCCTGCGCGGCGCATCGCATCCGGAAGAATTGATGGCGCAGGCGGCCCGGGTCGGGCTTGCCGGCATTGGCCTTACCGACCGCAATTCGGTCGCCGGCGTGGTGCGCGCGCATCTGGCCAGGCGCGAGCAGAATCTGCCGCTGATTTATCACCCCGGCGCGCGGCTCTGCTTTGCCGACGGCACGCCGGACATTCTCGCCTACCCGCGCGACCGCGCCGGCTGGGGCCGGCTGACGCGCCTGCTGACGCTCGGCAATCTGCGCGGCAAAAAAGGCGCGTGCGTTCTCACCCTCGACGATCTGATCGCGCACGCGTTCGGACTGGAGATGGTGGTGATGGAGAAGACAACATCACTGTCTCAACTGTCGCCGTTCCCTCCCCCCTTGTGGGGGAGGGACAGGGAGGGGGGTCAATCTCAGACGACAACGCCATACACCCCCCTCCCCAACCCTCCCCCTCAAGGGGGGAGGGAGAAGAAAGTGCGCGGCGCTGCCGAGGCGAAACAAACTCTCACCACGCTCCGCGCCATCGCCCCCGGCCGCGTGCGGCTGGCCGCCTCGATGCTGCATCGTGGCCAGGACCGCGCGCGTCTGATGCGTCTCAAGGAGATGGCGCGCGAATGTGAGATGCCGCTGATCGCCATCAACGACGTGCATTATCATCATCCCGACAGGCGGCCGCTCGCCGACGTGCTGACCTGCATCCGCGAGAAAACGACCATCGACCGCGCCGGCCGCAAGCTCGCCGCCAATGCCGAGCGTTATCTGAAACCTGCGCAGGAAATGGCGCGGCTGTTCCGCGACGCGCCGGAAGCCATCGAGGAGACGCTCATCTTAAGCGAGGCGCTGACCTTCTCGCTCGACGAGTTGAAATACGAATATCCCGACGAGACTTTGGCCGGCTTTGCCAATGCGCAGGACGCGCTGCGGCACCTGACCTATGAGGGCGCAAGCTTTCGTTATCCGAACGGCCTGCCCGACAAGGTCCGCTCAACGATTGAGCACGAACTGGCGCTGATCGCGCAACTGAGCTACGCGCCGTATTTTCTCACCGTGCATGACATCGTTCGCTACGCCCGCTCGCAGAAGATCCTGTGCCAGGGCCGCGGCTCGGCCGCCAATTCGGCGGTATGCTTCTGCCTCGGCGTCACCGAGGTCGATCCCGATCGCGCCGATCTTTTGTTCGAGCGCTTCATTTCGCCGGAACGGCGCGAACCGCCGGACATCGACGTCGATTTCGAGCACGAGCGGCGCGAGGAGGTCATCCAATATATCTACAAGAAATATGGCCGCGAGCGCGCCGGCATCGCCGCCACCGTGATCTCGTATCGCGGCCGCTCCGCCATCCGCGAGGTCGGCAAGGCGTTCGGACTGTCGGAAGACACGATCGGCGCGCTGGCGTCTTCCATCTGGGGCGCCGGCGGCGACGGCCGCGCCGATCTTGCGCGCGCCGGGCTCGATCCGGACAGCCGCCGCGTCAAGCAGATATCGGCGCTGGCGCGCGAAATCGTCGGCTTCCCGCGCCATCTGTCGCAACATGTCGGCGGCTTCGTCATCACCCGCAGCCGGCTCGACGAGGTGATGCCGATCGGCAATGGCGCCATGCCGGACCGCACTTTCGTCGAATGGGACAAGGACGACCTCGACGCGCTCGGCATTCTGAAAATCGACGTGCTCGGGCTGGGGATGCTGTCATGCATCAGGAAGGCTTTCGATTTGTTGGAGAAACATTATGCGGAAGCCTGTCCGTCATCGTTCCCTCCCCCCTTGTGGGGGAGGAACAGGGAGGGGGGTCAATCTCAGACGACAACGCCATACACCCCCCTCCCCAACCCTCCCCCACAAGGGGGGAGGGAGAAGAAAGTGCCGAATGGCGAGGACTGCGTATTACCGCCGCGCCTCTCTCTTTCCACCATCCCCGCCGAGGACCCGGCGGTCTATCGCATGCTGCAACGCGCCGATTCGCTCGGCGTATTCCAGGTCGAAAGCCGCGCGCAGATGACCATGCTGCCGCGGCTCAAGCCGGCGAACTTCTATGACCTCGTCATCGAGGTGGCGATCGTGCGCCCCGGGCCGATCCAGGGCGACATGGTGCATCCTTATCTGCGCCGCCGGCAGGGGCTGGAGACCGTCACTTACCCGTCGAAGGAACTGGCGGCGGTTTTGTCGAAGACGCTGGGCGTGCCTTTGTTCCAGGAACAGGCGATGAAGATCGCCATCGTCGCCGCCGGCTTCACGCCGTCGGAAGCCGACAAACTGCGCCGCGCCATGGCGACCTTCAAGCGCGTCGGCACCATCGGCACGTTCCAGCGCAAGATGATCGACGGCATGCTGGCCAATGGCTATGAGCGCGCTTTCGCCGAACGCTGCTTCCAGCAGATCGAAGGCTTCGGCGAATACGGCTTTCCGGAAAGCCATGCGGCGAGCTTCGCGCTTCTGGTCTATGCCTCGGCCTGGCTGAAATGCCATTACCCGGACGCTTTCGCCGCCGCCCTTCTGAACGCGCAGCCGATGGGCTTCTACGCGCCGGCGCAGATCGTGCGCGACGCGCGCGATCACGGCGTCGAGGTGCGCGCGCCGGACGTCAATCATTCGCAATGGGATTCGACATTGGAGCCTGGAGTACTGGCGGCTGTTCAAGCCGGCTATAGCCGACTTGAACCATTAGCATTGCCGATCTCGGGTAAACCCGAGATCGGTGTGCACGATCTGCATGCCGACATGCGCGGCGATATCCGCAGCACGCATGCGATCCGCTTAGGCTTGCGCGAGATCAAGGGACTCTCTGAAGAAGACGCGAAACTCATCGTCGCGAAGCGCGATGCTCTCTTATCACCAGATGATGCCTCGCGATTATCGTTCCCTCCCCCCTTGTGGGGGAGGGACAGGGAGGGGGGTGGATCTCCAGCGATTGCGTCATACACCCCCCTCCCCAACCCTCCCCCACAAGGGGGGAGGGTGCAGAAAGAAAGCGTTTATGCAGAGCGGAAACTCCCCTACGACTCCGTCCGCGATGTCTGGCTGCGCACGGGTCTCACATCGCGCGTGCTGGAACGGCTGGCCGATGCCGATGCTTTCGGTTCGCTCGGCTTGAACCGGCGCGACGCGCTGTGGGCGGCCAAGGCGCTCGGCCGCGTCGGCGACAGCGAGGATAATTTGCCGTTGTTTATAAAGCCTTCGCCAGCGCTAGCGACCAACGCAAATGCTGAACCCGACGTCTCCCTCCCGCCGATGCCGCTCGGCGAGGAAGTCGTCAACGACTACCGCTTCCTGCGGCTGTCGCTGCGCGCGCATCCGGCCCAGTTCCTGCGCGCCGATCTTGACCGCCGCGGCATCGTCCGCAACGAGACGCTGCGCAACCTCGCCACCGGCGCGCGGGTAAAAATCTCCGGCCTGGTCACCTGCCGGCAGCGGCCGGGCTCGGCCAAGGGCGTGGTGTTCATGACCATCGAGGACGAAAGCGCGGTCGCCAACGTCATCGTCTGGCCGAAGATTTTCGAGCGCGTGCGCCCGGTGGTCTTAGGCGCGCGCTATGTCGCGGTCAGCGGCCGCGTGCAATCGGAGGCCGGCGTCATTCATGTGGTGGCGGAGCAGCTCGAGGACCTGACGGTGTGGCTGGCGCAACTGGCCGAGCATGGCGCCGACATCGAGGGTCTCGCCCGCGCCGACGAAGTGCGCCGGCCGATCGAGGATCACCGCGAGGCGCGGGCGACGAGCGCGCGGCATGGCAAACTGGTGCAGCTGATGCGCGAGATGCCGGAACTGGCCGGCGATCTCGACGTCACCGCGCGCGGCTCGGCGCATGCGCCGACGAAGCGTACCAAGATTGGGTAACCCTCCTCCGTCATCCTGAGGTGCGAGCGAAGCGAGCCTCGAAGGGTGGCGGTATCAGCGCGGCACCACGTCGCCGCGGCCGACATTGATGCGGTCGGCTTCCAGCGCGCCGTTCAATTTCTGCTTCACCCGCAGGATCGCGACCCTGGCGCCGACTTTCAAGTCGCTACGCTCGCCGGCCGAATAAGCGAGAATGGTGGCGTCGGGCGGCACCACGATCTTCTTCTCGCCGTCCTTGTATTTGACCGTCAGCATCGGCCCATCGACGCTGCCGACGGTCTCGGCCACCGTGGCATTGGTCATGGTGCTGTTCGGCATGCGGTCCCACGGCCGGAAGCCCTCGCCGGTGCCGCGCTGGCTTTCGGCGAACACCGTCACCTGGATGGCGCGCTGGCTGCCATCCGGCTGCGGCATGGCGCCGACGCCGATGAAGGCGCCCGGCTTGAGGTCGGCAAGCGTGCCCTTGCTGACGCCGAACACCGCGGCATTTTTGGCAAGTTCGACATCGAACGTGCCGCCGCCTTCATAGGGCCGGATCAGCACGCCGGTCTCATCGACACGCTCGACAATGCCGACAATGCGCGGCGGCGGCGGCGGCAGTTGCGCGGCCGCGCCTGCAATCCCGGCAAGCAACAGCGCCACGGCAACCATCAATGCTTTCATCGTCCGTCTCCGCCGCTCGAACGCCGCCCGCCTCGACAAGCCTATCACATCGCCGGCACAAGGTTGCGCCCGACGTAAAGCGTCTTGGCCAGCACCGAACCGTCCCCCTGTTTGTCCCAGGCGAAGATGACGATCTGCGCGCCGGCGACCAGTTCGTCCTTGCTGCCCGGCGCCGCCGCCGCGATTCCCGTTTGCGGCGTGACGATGATTTTCTTTTCGCCGTCCTTGTATTTCACCGTCAGCACCTCGCCGTCCTTGGCGGTCACCATGTCCGCGACATAGGCGTTGGTCATGGTGCTGTTGGCCGGCCCATCCCACGGACCGTGCCGGTCCGCCACCACGCCGCGTTGCGCCGGCAGGAACATGTGAATGGAATAGGCCTTGATGCTGCCGTCGGCTTCCGGAACGCCGGCGATGCCGATGAAGCTGTCCGGCTTGATGTCGGCCAGGCTTGCCTTGACCAGAGCCGACACGCGCACGTCATCGGCGAGCTTGACGTTCAACAGGGCGCCGTCGCGGGTCTTGAGCACGAACGCCGCGCCATCGACCTTGTCGATCTGGCCGCGGATGCGGCCGGGCTGCTGCGCAAAGGCCGCGCTTTGGATGAGCACCAGAGCCGCCGCGATCGTCAGCGCAAACCTGCGAGTCATCGTTTTCCTCCCCCGTGGGCCTCAAAGTCCCATCAGGGCGGATAACCCCTCGTCGCTCTATTTATTCCGGGGATTCTTGCGATCGCCGCCGCGCGGCGCCATCGTCACCTTGGGCGAGGGCCGCGCCGCCGCCGCTTTGGCAACCGGTTTGGCCGGCGCCGAAGCCGCGAGATCGGCCTCGACCAAAGCGCGCAGTTCCGGCGTCACTTCCGGCTTGACGCCGAACCAAAGCGTGAAGCCGCGCACCGCCTGATGCAACAGCATGCCGAGGCCGTCCGCCGTGCGCAGGCCGCGTTCGCGCGCCGCCGCCAACAGGTTGGTCTCGAGCGGCGCATAGACCAGATCGGCCACCACCATCGACGCCTGGCAGCGCAGATTGATCTCCAGCGGCGGCTGGCCGACCATGCCGAGCGAGGTGGTGTTGACCAGAAGCCCGGCGCCACCCAATAGCCCGGTCATCTCGTTCCAGTTGGCCGGCACGACACGCGCGCCGAACGCCTTGCGCAAGGCTTCGGCCCGCTCCAGCGTGCGGTTGACGACGTAAACGCGCTGCACGTCGCGTTGCAGCAACCCGTACACGACCGCGCGCGCGCCGCCGCCGGCGCCCAGCACCATGGCGCTGTCCACTCCGCGATCCCAGCCCGGCGTCGCCGCGTCGAGATTGGCGAGAAAGCCCTCAACGTCGGTATTGGTCGAGCGCAGTTTGTCGCCGTCGAGCCAAAGCGTGTTGGCGGCGCCGACGCCTTTGGCGCGGTCGTCCGGCTGCGACAGTTCGAGCGCCACCCGCTTGTGCGGCACCGTGACATTGCAGCCGACATAACCGTGCGCGCGCAGATGGGTGATGAATTCGGCAAACTGCTCCGGCGCCACCGGCTCCTTGCGGTATTCGGCATCGATGCCGTGCTGCGCGATCCAGTAATTATGAATGAGCGGCGAGCGCGAATGTCCCGCCGGCCAGCCGATGACACAAACTGCCTTACGCTCGCTCATTTCTCGTTCACCACCGTATTGCGCAACGTGCCGATTTCCGGAACCGAGATTTCAATCGTGTCGCCGGCCTTCAGCCATGTCGGCGGATCGGTGCGCGGACCGATCTTGATGGGCGTGCCGGTGACGATGATGTCGCCGGCCTTGAGCGTCATGAAGGTGCTGACATAGGCGATCAGATCGGAAAACGATTTGATCATGCTGGCGGTCGTGTCGAATTGCGTGATCTCGCCATTGATCCGGACCGTAATCTCCAGCGGCTTGGTCAGATCGACTTCGTCGGCGGTCACCAACCACGGGCCGATGCTGCCGGTTAAATCCCAGTTCTTGCCCTGCGTGACGTTGAACTTGCCGTGCCTGATCCAGTCGCGGATCGTGCCTTCGTTGCACAGGGTGACGCCGGCGACGTGGCTGAGTGCGTCGGCGGCCGCGATGCGCCGGCCGGGGCGGCCGATCACCAGCGCGATCTCGCCTTCGTAATCGAGCTGCTCGGATTCGAACGGGCGCAGGATCGGTCCGAGATGCGGGCTGAGCGAGCCCGGCGCGCGATAGAACATGCTGGGGTATTTCGGCACGTCCTGATCGCCGTAGTCGGCGTTGCGGTTGGCGTAATTGATGCCGATGCAGAGAATTTTTTCCGGCGCCACAACCGGCGCCAGCCATTCCACTTCGGAGGCCGGAAAATCGGCGCGCACGCCCTGAACCGCCGCGCGCGCGGCGGCGAGACCGTCGTCGCGCAGCAGATCGAGCACGCTGTTGAAACGCGGCGCCAGCCGGGTCTTGAGATCGACCACGCCGAGGCTCGCCCCGTCGCCGACCACGGCGCCGAAGCTGTCCCGGCCGCGCACTCTAAAGCTTGCGAGTTTCATGTGGTTGTCCAGACCTCTTGCCATCCCGCCGCGCGACGCAAAGCGGCATGGAATCCCCGGCGGTTCGGCGCTATGGTTGCCGCCGGCCGCGCCCGCAGCATGTATTCCGCGGCCGCGAGGCCGTCAACGCCACCGACCGGTCTAACGCCAGTCCTTTAACGTCAGGAAAGATATGCCGCACATCATTGCCGAATATTCCGCGAATCTCGAAGACACCCTTGACGTCGCCGCTTTGGTCGCCGACCTGCATCAGGCGGCCATCGACTCGAACGTGGCGGAACTTGTCGGCATTCGCAGCCGCGCGGCGCGCCGCGAGCATTTCCGAGTCGCCGACGGCAACCCGGCCAACGGCTTTATGCATATCACCGCGCGGCTGCGGCGCGGCCGGCCCGAGGCGGTGCGCAAGGCGCTCGGCGCGGCGCTGCTCGCCGCCGCCGACAAAAGGCTGGAAAATGTTTACCCGAAACATCCGATCGGATTGACGATCGAGGTGCAAGAAATCGATCCGGACATGACCTTCCGCCGCAACACGCTGCGCGAACGCGCCGGCATGCCGCCGGTCGGCGCGGCGTGACCGTCTAATCCCTTTCGCACACCAGACGCCGCGTGTCGGCGCCGGCCCAGATCACCACGATTCAATTTCGGCAAGTCCCCATGAAATCCATCTTTATCGATTGCAACGACCAGCTCGACCAGGTCTGGGCCAAGGTCATTCGCACCGACGATCCGAAGATCGACGTCAACACCGCGCCGTTCAAGCGCGAAGAGCTGCCGCTGGTGCTGGCCGGCTACGAGATCGCCCTCGACGACCATTCCTATATGCCGACCGAACTGGTCGAGCGCTGCAAGTCGCTCAAGCATATCGTGTTCCTCGGCACCGGTGCGGCGAGCTACATGAACATCGCCGAGCTGAAGGATCGCGGCATCACCGTCCACACCATCAAGGGCTACGGCGACATCGCGGTCGCCGAGCACACGATGGCGCTGATGCTGGCCGCCGGGCGCGGCGTCGCGCGCATGGACCGCGAGGTGCGCGCCGGCGTCTGGTCGCCGACCGAAGGTTTTCAGTTTTACGGCAAGACGCTCGGCCTGATCGGGCTTGGCGGCATCGGCGGCGAAGTCGCGCGCATGGCGCGGGGCTTCGGCATGAAGGTCATCGCCTATAATCGCACGCCGCGCGCCGATTCAGCCGTGCCTTTGGTCGATCTCGACACGCTGCTCGCGCAGTCCGACGTTATATCCCTGCATCTGACGCTCGGCGAAGAAACGCGCGGCTTTTTGTCGGCCGAGCGTATCGCGCGCCTGAAGTCCGGCGTCATTCTGGTCAACACGGCGCGCGGCGCGCTGGTCGATGAGGCGGCGTTGGTCGCCGCGCTGAAAAGCGGGCACATCCGCCATGCCGGCCTCGACGTGTTTCACGCCGAACCGCTGAAGCCCGACAATGCGCTGGCGCAGCTGCCGAATGTGACGCTGACCTCACACGCCGCCTTCCGCACGCAGGAAGCATCCGAGACCTTGCTGCGGCGGGCGATTGATATTGTGAAGACGATCGTCGGGTAACGGGCCGATTATTATCTCGTCATGGCCGGGCAAAGCCCGTCGAAGACGGGCGTAAACGCCCTTGTGTCCCGGCCATCCACGACTTGTTTTTCTATAGACAGACGTGGATGCCCGGCACAAGGCCGGGCATGACGGCAAATGGTTCGGCGGCGAATCTAATAATACCCCGGCGTCGATCCGCCATCGACGCCGATGGCCGTGCCCTGAATATGCCGCGCCTTGGCGCTGGCGAGGAACAGCGCCAGTTCGGCGACATCTTCGGGTTGCGCGATGCGGCGGATGCCGCTCTTGCTCACCGCCTCGGCGCGCACCTGCTCGACCGTCTTGTCCTGCGCCTTGGCATATTGCTGGAACAGCATTTCGACCCGATCGGTCTGGGTGGAGCCGGGGTGGATGACATTGATATTGATGTCGTCCTTGTTGCCCATGGCGACGAGGCCTTTGGAGAAATTGGCGAAGGCCGCGTTGACCGCGCCGCCGACCAGGAATTCCGGTCCCGGCGTGCGCGCCGCGCCGCCAATGATGTTGACGATGCTGCCGTGCGCTTCCTTCAAAAGCGGCCAGAACAACCGCGTCAGCCGCACCCCGCCGAAGAATTTCAAGGCGAAGCCGTCGGTCCAGTCGCTGTCCGGCTGATCGGAGAACTTGCCGCCTTTGGTGGCGCCGGCATTGTTGACCAGCACGTCGCAGCGATTGAAACGGGCTTTCACCTGATCGAACACCTGCTGACAGCCGTCGAGGGTGCGCAGGTCGCCGGCGACGGTCATCGGCGCCAGGCCGCCCGCCGCGGTAATCGCCTTGGCCGCCTCGGCAAGATTGGCGGGACTGGCCGCCGCCAGCACGGTCTGCGCGCCTTCGCGCGCGAAAGCGAGTGCGATCGCCCGGCCGATGCCGCGACTGCCGCCTGAGACGACCACGACTTTTCCGTCGAATTCCTTCGGCATGCGCTCTCTCCCTGTTGTGCGCGCTTTATACCCGCCGGCCAGCGCGCCGGCCACACATTGACCTGCCCGCTTTCCCGGTCACAATAAGAAAAAAGCGAACTCGGGATTTTGGGGGAAACGTGAAGCCGGCGCCATTTGCATACAGGAAGGCGCGCTCGCTCGACGAGGCGATCGCGCTGTTGGGCGAAAACCCGGATGCCCGCCTGCTCGCCGGTGGGCAGAGCCTGATCGCGACCTTGAACATGCGGCTGTCGGCGCCCGGCCTGCTGATCGATATCAACGGCATTGGCGGGCTCGACGGCATCGGGCTTAAAGGTGGCGCGGTCGAGATCGGCGCGCTGGCGCGCCATTGCGCCGCCGAACGCTCCGATACGGTGAGCAAACATGCGCCGCTGATCGCGCGCGCCATGCCCTTCATTGGCCATGCCGCCATTCGTAACCGCGGCACCCTCGGCGGCTCGATTGCCTTCGCCGATCCGGCGGCGGAATTGCCGGCCTGCCTGCTGGCGCTCGATGGCGAGGTGGACGCGCAGGGCCCCAGCGGCAAGCGCACCATCAAGGCCGGCGATTATTTCCAGGGCCTTTACGAAACGGCGCTTGGGCCGCAAGAGATATTGACCGCGATCCGCCTGCCGGCGGCTGCGGCTGATACACGCATCGGTTTTGCCGAACTGGCGCGGCGGCACGGCGACTACGCCATTGTCGGGCTCGCCGCCAGCGCGCGCGGCGACGGCAAGGGTCTTAAAGATGTGCGGCTGGCTTATTTCGGCGTCGCCAATACGCCGCTGCGTGTCACCAAGTCGGAAGCTGCGTTGACACGCGGCGATATCGACGGCGCGGTCGCCGCGCTCGATCTCGATCCGCATGACGACATCCAGGCTACGGCTAAGGTGAAGAAGCATCTCGCCGGCGTGCTGCTGCGGCGCGTCGCCGCGCAATTGATGGAGCAGCGGCCATGAGCATGGATATCGACATCACCCTCACCGTCAACGGCGAGCGCGTCACCAAGCGGGTCGAAGCGCGCAAGACGTTGGTCGATTTCGTCCGCGACGATCTTGCGCTGACCGGCAGCCATGTCGGCTGCGAGCATGGCGTCTGCGGCGCCTGCACCATGCGCGTCGACGGCGTCATCGTGCGCGGCTGTTTGATGCTGGCGGCGCAATGCGACGGCGCGACGGTCGAGACCATTGAGGGCCTGTCGGACTCCGGCGAGGTCGCCGATCTGCAGGCGGCGTTCGAGCAGCGCAACGCCTTGCAGTGCGGCTATTGCACGCCGGGCATGCTGACGGCGGCGCAGGAGCTGTTGCAGCAAGCGAAAGAACGGAACGCCGTGCCGAGCCGCGAGGAAATCCGCGAGCACATCTCGGGCAATTACTGCCGCTGCACCGGCTACCACGCCATCGTCGATGCGGTGGAATCGGTGGCGAAAGCGCGCGCGGGAGCAAAATCATGAAAATAACCGCCGATTCACCGCCCGTTCTCTCCGTGCTCGACCGGCCGAACTCCTATATCGGCCGCGCGGTGCCTCGGCCGAACCTGCAACGGCTGACGCAAGGCCGCGGCCAGTACATCAGCGACGTGACACTGCCGCGCATGGTGCATGTTGCCTTCTTGCGCTCGCCGCACGCCCATGCCCGCATCGTGTCGATCTCGACCGAGGCTGCGAAGAAAGCGCCCGGCGTAGTCGCCGTCGTCACCGGCGTGGAACTCGCCAAAGTCATGACGCCGTGGGTCGGCGTGCTGACCCATCTCAAGGGCATCAAGTCAGCGCCGCAATCGCCCATCGCGGTCGACCGCGCCTGCTGGCAGGGCGAAGCGGTCTGCGCCGTGGTCGCGCGCCCGCGCGCGCAGGCCGAGGACGCCTGCGAACTGATCGACATTGTCTATGAGGAACTGCCCGCCGTCACCAATCCGGAAACGGCGCTCGATCCCGCCACGCCGGTGATCCACGCCAGTTTGGGCGACAATCTGTGCTTCGAGCGAAAGCTCGATGTCGGCGAGGTCGACAAGGCGTTTGCCAACTCGGACGCGGTGGTCGAAGCCACCTTCGTCACCGGCCGCCACACCGGCGTCTGCACCGAGGGCCGCGCCATCGTCGCCGACTGGAACGAAGGCGAACAGCGCCTGACCGTCTATCATGCGACGCAGGCGCCGCACATGATGCAGAACCTGTTCGCCAAGCATCTCGATTTGTCGGAGGCGCAGGTGCGCGTGCTGACCAAGGATGTCGGCGGCTCGTTCGGCATCAAGGTGCACACTTATGCCGATGAGATGGCGGCGGTCGCGCTGTCGAAGCTGCTCAAACGCCCAATCAAGTTCGTCGCCGACCGCATCGAGAGTTTCGTCACCGACATTCACGCCCGCGATCACCGCATCAAGGGCAAGATCGGCGTCACCAAAGACGGTGTCATCACCGCCTTCGAGATCGACGATCTCACCGGCATCGGTCCCTACTCGGTTTACCCGCGCACGTCGGGCATCGAGGCTAATCAGGTCGTTAATCTGACCGGCGGCCCGTACAACTGTCCGAACTACCGCGCCCAGGCGCGCGTCGTGTTCCAGAACAAAAACCTCATGTGCCAATACCGCGCCGTCGGTCATCCGATCGCCGTCGCGGTCACCGAAGGTCTGGTCGAACTCGCCGCGGCGAAAATCGGCATGGACCCTTTGGAAATCCGCCGCCGCAATCTGTTTCCCGATGACGGCTATCCGGCGCAGACCGCGTCGGGCCTCAAGCTTGAAAAGCTCTCGCATCACGAGGCTCTCGCGCATCTCGACACGATGATCAATTACGCCGGCTTGCGCGCCGAGCAGAAGACATTGCGCGAGAAAGGCATCTATCGCGGCAT
>CAIMEA010000205.1 GCA_903839845.1 uncultured Hyphomicrobiales bacterium | reverse complement strand
GAACCTTGGGATCGATGGCGAGCGCGCGCGCAATGCCGACGCGCTGTTTCATGCCGCCGGAGAGCTGGTGCGGCCGCCGGCTCTGAGAGTCCGTCAAGCCGACGAGGTCGAGATATTTTTCTGCGGTGGTCCGCAATTCGGCCCCGCGCATGCCCTTCATCTCCAGACCGAACATCACGTTCTGCAAAGCGGAGAGCCAGGGCAAAAGCTCGGCGTGCTGAAACACCATGCCGCGATCGTAGCCGCAGCCCTGCACGACGCGACCGTCGACGGTAACCCTTCCGGACGTCGACGGATCGAGCCCCATGGCGACGCGGAGCGCCGTGGTCTTGCCGCAGCCCGACGGTCCGATGAGCGCGACGATCTCGCCGTCGCCGACGGTGAAGCTGACATGGTCGAGCGCATTGACTTGATGCAGTTCACCGCCGGCGCGCATGGAAAACCGTTTCGAGACGTCGACGAAACTCACTTCACCCATCGAGAACTCCAAAACTGCCTGTCGCGACGGCGCGATCAACGACTTAAAGATTGAAGCGCCTTGTCACGATAGTCCGGCGCGGTAACGACATTCATCTCCAATGGCCGCGGAAGCTTGCCCGCCTTCACCATCTGTTCCTGGATCCAGAGTATCTTGTCGGCGGGCAGCGGCAGCGTCGGGTCAACCGCATGGTGCTCCACCGCGTCGTCATAGACGAAAGCCGCGCGCGGGTCGTCGGCCTTGGCGTTTGTGACCGCGCGGGTAAGAGCGACAGTCTCGGCTTTATGCGCGAGCACGTATCGCAGCGCGTTCATCTCGGCGGCCAGAAACTTCACCGCGTCGCCGGGACGATCGGCCAGTGTCGTCGCCGTGGCCATGATGCAGACGCGCAGGAAATTCGGCACCGCGTCGCGGCCCGCGACCAGCAGATGGAAGCCCTTCGGCATGACCGGTTGATATTCGTTCGACACCACGGTGGCCTCAACCACGCCGCCAATCAGGGCCTGATAACGGTCGCGGTCGCCGCCGACGGCGGCCAGTTTCACCTCGGCATCGGCGATTCCATATTTCGCCAATGCCGAGCGCGCCAGCATGTCCGGCATCGAATTCGGCGCGGAGACGGCGATTGATTTGCCCTTGAGGTCAGCGACCGTCTTGATGCTGTCCTTGCTGAATATCCCGTGCGGCACGACGCCCCAGTGACAGCCGAGGATCCTGATATCCGCGCCCCTCGAATTCGCGGCGAACACGCCCTGCGGCCCACCCTCGAAACTGTCGATTTGACCGGCGATCAAGGCCTTGAGCGCAAGCTGGTCGTCCTTGAATTGGGAAATCTCGACTTTGATGCCCTGCGTCGCGGCGAAATCGCGCGTCGACACCATCATGAAAATGCCGGCGTCGGATTTGGCGTTGATCAGGCCGTGCTTCCAGACTTTTTCCTGGGCAGCTGCCGGACTCGATAGAGTCGCCGTCGCGGCGCCGACAATAAGACTGGCGACGGCAACGGTCTGGCAGATCACGCGAAAAGTCGGCATCGCCGGTCCTATTTATTGGCCAGCTTCGCGGCGTCGTCCCGCACACTGGCGTCGACGAGCGAGGCCGTCGGAACCACTTTCGGAATGACGCCGGCTTTGACAAACAGGTTCTGCATCCAGTCGATCCGGTCGGACGGGATCGCCAGCGCCGGATCGATCTGCTTTTCCTTGATCGCCTGATCGACAATGAACGCGGCGCGGGCGTCGTCCGGCTTGGCATGAGTCATCTCATGCGCCAGCTTGATGTTCGCATCCCGGTTCGATGCGGCATATTTATAGGCATCCATCTCCGCCGCGATAAAGCGCACCAGTTCGTCGCGGCGCGTCTCGATGACCTTGCTGTTGACGGCGATGCACAGGCGCAGAAATTGCGGTACGGTCGTGCTCGCTTTCATCAGGACCTTGAGATTCGACGGCATCACCGCTTCGAACTCGTTCGATACGATCGCCGCGTCGGTGATGCCGGCGAGCAACGATTTATAGCGATCGAGATCGGCGCCCTGCGTGGCGAATTGAACCGCCGACACAGGGATGTTTTCGGCGTCGAGCATGCCCTTGAACACCAGATCGGGCAGCGAACCGGGTGACGAGATGGCGACGACCTTGCCGGCCAGATCGGCCGGCGACTTGATCTCGGCCTTGGCCAACACGACCTGCGGCATGCCCGGCCAGGTGCAGCCGACAATTTTAACGCCGGTGCCGCGCGCGCCGGCGACGATGGCTTCCGCCGCGCCCATGTCGACGCTGTCGATCTCGCCGGAAATCAGCGCCTTCATCAGCGTGGCGCCGGCCTTGATCTGAAGAATTTCGACTTTGAGGCCGTGTTTCTCGGCGAAGCCGCCTTTGGCGACCATGGCGATGAAGCCGGAATCGCTCTTGGCTTCGAGGATGCCATGCTTCCAGACCTTGTCCTGGGCGCTCGCGACCGAGAGACCACAGGCAAACAAAACGCCGGCGACGAGCGGCAGGGCTTTCGCGCGCATGGACATCGACATTTTCTCCCCTGAAAACAAAATCCAGCGCGTCGTCGCGCCGGGCCATCTGTGTGGCTCATGTTCCAGCGTTGGAGGTTAGGGCCAGCCTTCGCCCGCCGCAACAGCGATCTCGGCGTGCAATCAGATACGGTACTCACCGCCGCGTTTGCGGCCTTGATCGACGTTGAGAAAAAGCTGTTCCAGCGCCGGCCGTGTCTTGATCAGCCCCTGCTCGTGCGAATATCCGACCAGCGTTTCCAGCACCAGCCGATTCTTGTCGGTCAGACCGTACTGCCACGGATCGGGTCCGAGGACCTGCTCTTGTTCCTCCCAGGCCGCGCGATACCAGGCGAGCGGAACGATACGCGGATTGGCCATGCGCATCATGGCGAGCGCCTTCGACTCGTTGAAGGCGCGAAACAGATTGATGGCGAGCCAGGGATGTTCGTCGGCCAGCGCCTTGCGAATGCCGACGACATGCATGATCGGAAAAATCTCGGTCCGCTTGAAGTAAGCCAATTCCTCCGCCTTGTGATCGCGGAACAGCCGCGCGACGCGCGGATCCTTCGCCAGAAACGGCTTGACGAGATCGGAATGGAACACCGCGTCGAGTTCGCCGTCGGCCAGCATGGTCTCGACCGACTTGTCGTTCGGCAGGCAGGAATACTTCAGGTCCTTTGGCAATGTCACGGCGACATCGTTCTCGATCTCCGCGACCCACTCGATGCTGTTGAGCGGCACGCCGTATTCATGTTCGAGAATGCCGCGCATCCACAGCACGGCACTGGTCATCAACGTCTTGACGCCGATCCGGCGGCCCTTCAGGTCGGCGGGTTTAGTAATGCCCTTCGACGTGTTGATGAACATGAAACCGTGGCGGAAGCGGCGATGCAGAAAGACCGGAATGGCGCAGAACGGCAGATTGTTGTCATGAGCGGCAAGATACGATGAGCTTGAGACTTCGGCGATGTCGAATTCGCCGTTGTTCAGGAAGCGCCAATGGCGCGTCGCCGAATCCATGTCGGTGAGCATGGTCAGATCGACGCCGTCGACTTTGACCTGCCCGGTCATCAGCGGCCGCACGATTTCGTTGTCGCCGCAGGCAAGCGTGAGTGACAGCTTCTTTGGCATGACAACCTCGATCGAAACGTGACTGTTTAGTGCCCTGTGGCGAGCGCCGCCAGCCTGGCCGGATCGGCGGGCAATTGATTGCCGCGCCAGACGACATGCAGATCAGGCCGCACCAGCAACAGGTCGTAGCCGTAGAGTTCGCGCGGACGCTCGTCGCCGATATCGAGTGTGGTGAACGGCGCGCCATAAGCCGCGAAGCCCGGCGCAAGGCCCGACGTATCGGCTTGCGTCCCGGCCAGCCGCAACAATGTGTAGCCGTCGCCGATGCGATCGTGCAGCGCGCCGCCGTCATTGAGCCAGACATGCGGAAGCCGCGCGCCCGGCCAGGTCGTCGGCACGTATTTCATGAAATCCGGCTCGGGCGCCTCGCCTTGCTCCGGCCAGATGACGCGCGAGCCGCCATAGACATAGCCAAGCTCGGCGCCGATCATTTCATTGCTCTTGCGCTGCTCGACATTGGCGATGCGCGTCAGGTTGGCGCGGGTCTCGGCGCCTTCCGGCGTATTGTCCCGCATATTGGGCCGGTACGCCGAGCGCCAGGCGCGCCGTCCGCGCGAGGCGTGCCGCGACGCATCGACATTGCGCGCGCCGATCTGCCGGCGCTCGGTCTCATAGGAGGCCAGCAGGCCCGGTCCGCCCCAGCCTTGCAGCGTCGCGGCCAATTTCCAGGACAGATCGATGGCATCGCCGACGCCGCTGTTCATGCCGAGGCCACCGGTCGGGATGACGAGGTGGACCGCATCGCCGGCGAGAAAGACGCGCTGCTCGGAATAGCTGTCGGCGAGCAAAAGGTTTTGCCGCCATTGCCCGACATAGAGCATCTCGTAGTTGACCGGCATGCCGACGGTCTTCTCGAACATCGTCGCCATGTCGGCGTCGGTCTCGACCACCGAGTGCAAGGTGAAATGGCGGGTTGAATCCTGAACGATCAGGAACGTCGCCTGGCCGTCGGCGACATGATAATGTCGGCCCTTGCCGATCGGGATGCGGTCAAACAGATCGTCGCAGCGATACAGCGCCTGGCGCAGTTGCAACAAATTGGCTTCGCCCTGCAATTTGATGCCGAGCTGACGGCGCACCGCGCTGTTGCCGCCGTCGCAGCCGACCAGATAATCGGCCTGGAGTTCGGACACCGAACCGTCCTTATTCTTGATCCGCGCACGGACGGAATGGGCGTCCTGTTCGAACGACATGAATTCGCAGCCATACCGGACGTCCACACTGGATATGGATTCGGCGATTTCCTTCAACAGCGGCTCGAGCGTGTATTGCGAGATAAGCTGATAGGGCTCGAGCGGCATGGTGCCGTCATTGTGCGCGGCGATCTCGGCCTGCGCCTGCGCGACCGACGGGTAGGGCAAATGCAGCAAAGGCGGCTCGACCAGTGAGGTGATGATGAACACGTCCATCGGACAGTCGCGCGGAAACCCTGCATCGCGAATTTTTTGCGCGATGCCGAGGCGGCGATAGATTTCCATCGTGCGGGCGTTGCAGCGTTCCATTTTCGGCAGAAATTGCGGCGCCTCTTTTTGCTCCAATAATACGCAGCGGATGCCGCGCCGGCCGAGATCGATGGCGAGCGTCAGGCCGACCGGGCCGGCGCCGACGATGAGAACCTGAGAATCCAAACTGAAGCTCCGGAATTGGCGAGGACGGAACGGCCCGATGACGCGACGAACCAGCGGACGGGACCCTACTGCATGGGCACGACATCATCCAAGCGGTCAGGTCCGGCGCGAAGGCGCGCGGGAAAAAGCGGGCGATCAAGGAATTGGTTTACTGAACCGATTTGACAACGCGAGCGCAGCGGATGGAGGCGGCCGGTTGCGAACGGGGTAATGGTGCCCAGGGGCGGGATCGAACCACCGACACTGCGATTTTCAATCGCATGCTCTACCAACTGAGCTACCTGGGCGCCGACACTGGCCCCACTGGTCCGGGGCATGGCGAGCGCCGCGTTATAGAGGGCCGACCCCACCGTGTCCAGAACCCAATCCGGCACATCCAGAAGCCAGAGCAGCCTATGGAAACAAAGGTTTAGACCCCGATCGCAGCCCGGAAACGGGCCTTGAGCACGGCCCCGTCGCGCTCCGGCAGCACCCGTGGCGGGTCGGCGGCGGCGATCGCCACACGCGCGAACAGGGTGCCATTAAGCCGCGTCAGCCGGGCCGCCAGATCGGCCAGCGCGACCTCGTCGGCGACGTCGAGGCAGGTAGCGATGCCGCAGGACCGGGCGACGCCCAGGAGGTCGACGCCGCCATTATGCGTATGGCTCGGCTGCATGCCAGTCTCGCCGTAATGGCCGTTGTCGAAGACAACGATGGCGAGGTTCGGCGGCTGCTTGATGCCGATGGTGGCGAGCGCGCCCATCCCCATCAGCATCTCGCCGTCGCCGGTGACGACGAGAACGCGTTTGTCCGGCTGCGCCAAAGCGAGACCAAGGCCAATCATCGCCGCGCCGCCCATGGCGCCCCACAGATAGAAGTTGCGATCATTGTCGCCAGCGGCGGCGAGATCCCAGCAGGTCGAGCCGAGGCCAGGAACGACGAGCAGATCGTCCTTGCGGTTCGCGAGCAAGGCCGCCATGGCGGCACGACGTTCCAGACCTGCGGGGCGCGGCGCGTCGCTCATTTGGTCCAGACCTTTTTGCCGATGAGCTGCTGCGACAACAACAATGCGGCGATGCGCTCGTCGCCGAACACATGTTGCACGGCGCGCTCGGCCAGTCCCTCGACTTCCTCGGGCTTGGTGGCGCGATAGATTTCGGCGTCGCTGAGCCGCAACACCGGATCGACGATCGAACCCATCGGCTGCTGCCACGGGTTAAATTCTTCCCACTCGCCGCGCATGGTGATCATCATCAACAGCGGAAAGCGGCACGAGCGCGCCAGCGACAGCATGTTGATGCAATTGCCGACGCCGCTCGATTGCATCAGCAGCACGGCGCGCTGGCCGCCGAGCCAGGCGCCGGCGGCGAGCGCGACGCCCTCCTCCTCGGTGGTCAGCACAACGTCGTGAATGTCCGGGTCGGCGCGGCAGCGGTCGATCAGCCGCGCATGGCCGGCGTCCGGCACATAACCGACCTGACGGATGCCGGCGCGCTTGAGCGTGCCGTAAAGCTTCTCGGGCCAGTCGATCGTCGCCGGCGGCGCATTCATGATTTGTCGCCTTCGTCGCCGTCGGCCGGCCGCGTACCGTCCTCGTCCTCGTCGTCCTTGACCGGCACGGCATAGACGCCGGTCAGCCAGCGGTTGAGATCGATGTCGGCGCAGCGCTTGGAGCAGAACGGCTTGAACGCCACGTCCATTGCCTTGCCGCAGATGGGGCAGGGCTGGAGTGACGTTTTGCGGACGATCTCGTTCATCTTGACATATCCCTCACGCGCTCTGAATCACGGGCGCGCAATTCGGTCTTGAGAATCTTGCCATAGTTGTTTTTCGGCAGCGCGTCGACAAAAATATAATCCTTCGGCCTTTTAAAGCGGGCAATATGCGACAGGCACAGCGCGTCGAGTTCCGCGGGCGCAACGTCGCCGACGACATAAGCCACCACCGTCTCGCCCCAGTCGGCGTCGGGCCGGCCGATGACCGAGACTTCGCGCACGGCCTTGTGCGTCAGCAGCACTTCCTCGACCTCACGCGGATAGATATTCGAGCCGCCGGAGATGATCAGATCCTTGGAGCGGTCCTTCAGCGTCAGATAGCCCTCGGCGTCGTATGCGCCGACATCGCCGGTGTGCAGAAAGCCGCCGCGCAGCGAGTCTTTGGTTGCTTCCTCGTTGCGCCAGTAGCCGGCCATGACGACATCGCCACGCACGAGAATTTCGCCGGTCTCGCCCGGCGCAACCGGATTGTCGTCGTCATCCGTGACAATGACCTCAACGCAGGAATAAGGCTTGCCGCAGGAGGCCAGCCGCTCGCGCCAGTGCGGGTGATCGCGATCGGCGATGTCCTGCTTCGACAATGTCGTGATGGTCATCGGCGATTCGCCCTGACCGTAGATCTGCGCCAGCCTTGGCCCGAAGCGATCCAGCGCGCGCAAGCAATCCTCGACATACATCGGCGCGCCGCCCCAGATGAGCGTGCGGATATTCTCGACATCGCAATCGCCCGGCGCATCGACGAGACGCTTGATCATGGTCGGCGCCGCGAACATCGACAGGCGCGGCCAATGATCGATCAGCGCGAAAACCTCATCCGGCTCGAATCCGCCGGATTCGGGGATCACCTGCACGCCGAGGCGGGCAATGTGCTGCATGATGTAGAGCCCCGAGCCGTGGCTCATCGGCGCGGCATGCAAAATGGCATCGCCCTGCGAAACCGGATCGACCTCGGAGCCATAGGCAGCGCTGGCGATAGCAATATTACGATGAGTCAGCATCGCGCCTTTCGGCTTGCCGGTCGTTCCCGATGTGTAGAACAGCCAGGCGAGATCGTCGCCCGCGCGCGGCACGACGTCGACGGCGTCGGCGGTGAACAGCAATTCGTAGTCGGTGCTGCCGATCGCGATCATCCGCTCCAGCGATTTTGGCGCATGCGGCGCGATCTCGCCATCGATGCCTTGCGAGGCAAAGCAGACGCGCGCGCCGGAGTGTTCGAGGATGTAGCCCAACTCGGAACCGTGCAGCTTGGCATTGGCCGGCACGGCGACGCAGCCTGCGTGCCAGATGCCATAGAGCAGCGCCAGATAGTCCGGCGAATTTTTCGCGACGATGGCGACGCGGTCGCCGGGCTGGAGTTTGAACTTGTTACGCAGCGCGCCGGCGATGCGGGCAGCCCGTCCGGCCAGTTCGCCGTAGCTCATCACCACGCGCTTGCCCGAAGCGGCGGCGGACAATGCGGAATGCGATAGACCGGAACGATAAAGCCAGAGGGCGGTATTCATCCGCGCTCCTTGCGCACATCACACCGCGTTGAGCCAGCCGAAGCGGATCGGATAGCCCTCGCCGCCCAAGAGACTCATGGTCTCGTACAAAGGCAGGCCGACAACATTGCTGTACGAACCGACCAGCTTGACGATGAAAGTGCCGGCAATGCCCTGCGCGGCGTAACCGCCGGCCTTGCCGCGCCATTCGCCGGAAGCGAGATAGGATTCGATGTCCTCGGCCGTCAATCGTTTGAAGCGCACGCGGGTTTCGACCAGACGCTGGCGGAAAGATTCCTTCGGCGTCACCAGACAGATCGAGGTGTAGACGCGGTGATTGCGGCCGGACAGAAGCCGCAGGCACTGCTGCGCTTCGTCGAGCAGTTCGGCCTTGGGCAGAATGCGGCGGCCGACCGCGACCACCGTGTCGGCGGCGAGGATGAAAGCGCCGCGCAATTCGTCGTCGAGCCGGACATTGTCGAGCGCCACCTCGGCCTTTTCGCGCGCCAGCCGGTTGGCATAGGCGCGCGGGATCTCGCCGCGCTTCGGCGTCTCGTCGACATCCGAGGGCTTGAGCGCGTCGGGCTCGATGCCGGCCTGGTTGACCAGCGCGAGGCGCCGCGGCGAGCCGGAGGCGAGGACAAATTTGGGGCGGCCGATCATCTGGTGTCGCTTAAGATATTCTGGTGAAAAACGATGCGAATGGCGGCGGAAACTAGCGGAACGGGGGGTGAATCGCAAACCTCACTCATTCCCGCCCCCGGCCCGGCCGAAACGCTGCCGGATATGCGCCATCAGCGTATCGCGGACCTCGCGGTAGGCCTCCAGCTTCTGCTCGCGCGAGCCCTCGATGCCGGTCGGATCGACGGTCGGCCAATATTCGACCTGCATGGCGGCGGTCCGGGTCAGATCCAGCGCCTTGTGGTGCGCCGGCGGCGACAACGTGACGATCAGGTCGAAATTGAGCCCCTCCAGGTCGTCGAGTTCCTCGAAGTCGATCGGTCTGTGCCGCGAAATATCGATGCCGAGTTCTTCCATCACGGCGACGGCAAAGGGATCGAGTTCGCCCTTCTGCACGCCGGCCGATTTCACATAGATGGATTTGCCGAACAATTGCCCGAACAACCCGGCCGCCATCGGCGAGCGCACCGCGTTCATGCCGCAGGCAAACAAGACGGCCTGCGGCTTTGCGGGGCGCTCAGATGCGGCCATGGAAGTTTATCCCTTCCAGTGCAGCACGCAGATCAGGGTGAACAGCCGGCGCGCGGTGTCGTGATCGACCACGACCTTGTCCTTGAGCCGCTCCATCAGGATGTTCGAGCCGTCGTTGTGAATGCCGCGCCGGCCCATATCGATGGCTTCGATCTTGTCCGGCGTCGCGGTGCGGATCGCCTGATAATAGCTGTCGCAGATCATGTAGTAGTCTTTGACGATGCGGCGCAACGGCGACAGCGAGAACAGATGCGCCACCACCGGCGTGCCGTCTTCCAGACGAATGTCGAACACCAGCCGGTTGTCGTTGATCGACAGATGCAGCGCGTAAGGCCCGCCGCCATGACCGACCGGCGCGAAATGATTCTGCTCGAGCAGATCGTAGATGGCGATGGTGCGCTCGTGCTCGACGTCCGGGTTGGAGCGGCCGATCGAGGCTTCGTCGAGCGTCACCGAAACCAGACGCTGCTTCATCGCGGCGGGCGTTGGCTTGGTCGTGGTCATTAGCTGGCCGGCAGATTGAGGCGGATCGCCACCGAGCGCGCATGCGCGTCGAGACCCTCGGCCTTGCCAAGCGCGATGGCCGATGGGCCAAGCGCGCGCAACTGCTCGGGCCCGCACTTCAACAGCGACGTGCGCTTCATGAAATCGAGCACGCCGAGGCCGGACGAGAAGCGCGCCGAGCGCGCGGTCGGCAGCACATGATTGGAACCGGCGACATAGTCGCCGATGGCTTCCGGCGTATGCGCGCCGATGAAAATCGCGCCGGCATTGCGGATGCGCTCGACATAGCTGTCGGCGTTGGCGGCGGCGATTTCCAGATGCTCGGGCGCCAGGCGATCGACCAGCGGGATCGCGTCGTCGAGTTTGCCAACGGTGATGATGGCGCCGAAGTCGCGCCATGACGCGCTGGCCGTGCTGGCGCGCGGCAAGGTCATGAGTTGCGAGGTCACGGCGGCTTCGACTTCGACGGCGAGGCCCGGATCGTCGGTGATCAGGATCGACTGCGCGCTCACGTCATGCTCGGCCTGCGCCATCAAATCGGCGGCAATCCAGTTGGCGTTGCCGGTCTTGTCGGCGAGGATAAGAACCTCCGAGGGACCGGCGATCATGTCGATGCCGACGGTGCCGAACACCAGGCGCTTGGCGGCGGCGACATAGGCATTGCCGGGGCCGACGATCTTCGACACCGGCGCAATCGACTCGGTGCCGTAAGCAAGCGCGGCCACCGCCTGCGCGCCGCCGATGCGATAGACCTCGTCGACACCCGCCAGTTTGGCGGCGGCCAGCACCAGCGGCGCGAGCTTGCCGTCCGGCGACGGCACCACCATGACCAGACGTTCGCAGCCGGCGACCTTGGCCGGCACGGCGTTCATCAGGACGGAGGATGGATAGGCGGCGGTGCCACCCGGCACGTAGAGGCCGACGGCTTCGATGGCGGTCCAGCGGGTGCCCAGTTCAACGCCGAGGGCGTCAGTGAAACGGTCGTCCTTCGGCTTTTGCCGGCGGTGATAGGCCTCGATGCGGTCGTGCGCGATCTTGAGCGCGGCCAGCGCTTCGCGGTCGCAAGCCGCCGCCGCGGCGTCGATCTCGGCTTGGCTGACGCGCAGGCCCGCTTTGGCCAGGTCGAGGCGGTCGAATTTGAGCGTCAACTCGAACAAAGCCTTGTCGCCGCGCGCCTGCACGTCGGCGATGATCGCCCGCACGGCTTGCTCGACGTCGGGCGCGGCCTCGCGCTTGACGGTCAAAAAAGCGCGGAAGCGGCGCTCGAAATCGGGGTCGTGGCTGTCGAGGCGAATGGGCATATCAGGTCAATGGCGCGCAGGGACGGGAACGTCAACCGTGCGCGCTTTAAGGCTTGTCGGCGCCGGCATGAACCGGGCATTTGGCGGCGCTCCAGACCGGCCCGAGATCGACCAGCTCGGCCTCGAGGCATTCGACCTCCATCCGCACCACCGCGCCGCCCGAGAAGATCAGCGACACCACGCCGGAGGGCGAGTCGGTTTCCTCGAATTCGACCGCCAGCAGGTTGAGAACGGCATCCTTGCCGGCGGGGTCGAGGCTGCGGCACTTGCAGGACAACACCCGCTCGAAGCGCAAGGCGGAGCGGCGGCGGCGATATTCCGGCCGTTTGGCCTGGGCGCTCTCCCAATCGAAGCGATTGAGCGCCACAACCACCCGGTTTTCGCCGGCCCGCCACAGCACGTCGGCGACCTTGACCACGGCGTCCTGCAGGTGGGTCGAGACCACCTCGAGGTCTTCCTCGTCGAGGACGGCGAATTTCAACTGGTCCGGCACCTGGCTCATGAACGTCCGCTCTCCCGTGGCCAAAACTTAAGAACGCGGGCACGCTGCCGCAAGGTGCGGCCTCGCCCTGGGCCTAGAAAGCCGGCTCCATGCCGGCGTCGATCCAGCGCGCGCGGGTCGCCTTGGCCGTGAGATAGTCGAGAAAGGCCTGCGCCGCTTGCGTTTTCGTTGAGCGGGCATGAATGGCAGCCGAATACATGTTCTTGAAATTGAGATCGCCGGGCAGCGGGCCGACGATGGTGACGCCTTTGACCGGCAAGGCCTCGCTGATCAAGGTGGTGGCGAAGGCGGCGCGGCCTTCGGCGATCGCCGCGGCGACGTCATAGCCGCCCTTGCACAAAACCGCCTTTTTATTGATGGCGTCGGCGATGCCGAGCTTTTCCAGCATGGCGGCGAACATGATGCCGCCGGAGCCGCCGGCTTTCGGATCGGTCCAGGCGACCGAGGGCGCGGCCATCATGGCGCGGATGAAGGCGTCCGGCGTCGAAATATCGGGTTTCGGCGTACCGTCGCGGACGATCACGCCGGTGACGGTCGAGGCGAGGTCGACGATGCTGCCGGGCTTGAGCAGATTGAGCTGGTCGAGCGCCTGAATGCCGGATTGCGAGACCATGACGAGGTCGGTCGCCTCGCCGGCCTTGATCTTGCCGGCTTGCGCGCCGGCGGTGCCGAAATTCAGGTCGAGCTTGATGCCGCTGTCACGCTCGAAGTCGGCGCCGAGCGCGACGACCATCACCTTCACGGCGCCTGCGCTCATGATCTTGATCTCGGTCACTGTCGTTTCTCCCGTTTGGCCGGAGTTTGTTCAGGCCTGAGCGCGGATGACAAGGGTGGTGCTTTCACGGCGACCTTCTTACCCTCCCCTGGAGGGGGAGGGTCGCGAGCGATAGCGAGCGGGGTGGGGTGATCTTTCGCGCGAAGTTCACCCCACCCCGAACGCTTTCACTATCGTTCACGCGTTCGACCCTCCCCCTCCAGGGGAGGGTAAAAAGAAGAGAAGACGCGATTCATCGCCCGTATTCTTTAACGGCCCCGGGCAGGCCGTAGTTCGGAGCGCGCGCCTCAAAAATAAGAGGGTGCGCGG
>CAIMEA010000204.1 GCA_903839845.1 uncultured Hyphomicrobiales bacterium | reverse complement strand
GTCGCGGATCGACGGATAAGACAGCAAGCAGACATGCTTCTCGCCGTCATAGACCATGTGGTCGTAGATCTCGTCCGACATGATGGCGACATCCGGCCACTTCTCGAGGCCGGCGACGAGCTTGTCGACTTCGCTCTTGGGTGTGACGCCGCCGGTCGGGTTGGCCGGCGAATTGACGATCAGCAGCCGCGTCTTCGGCGTGATCAGCTTGAGCGTTTCCTCGGCCGAAAAGGCGAAGCCGTTCTCCTCGCGGATCGGCACCGGCACCGGCGTGGCTCCAGTGAATTCGATCATCGAGCGATAGATCGGGAAACCCGGGTCCGGATAAAGGATTTCCACGCCCGGCTCGCCGAACATCATGATCGACATGAACATGGTCGGCTTGCCGCCCGGCATGATCATCACCGAGTCGGGCGAGACATCGACGCCATAGCGCTGGTGCAAGGACGCGGCGACTGCCTCGCGCAGCGGCAGAATGCCGTTGGCCGCGGTATAGCCATGGTGACCGTCGCGCAGCGCCTTGATCGCCGCCTCGACAATGAACTCGGGCGTGCGAAAATCCGGCTGGCCGATGCCGAGGCTGATGATGTCGCGGCCCTGGGCGGCCAGCGCATTGGCGCGGGCGAGGACCGCGAAGGCATTTTCCTCGCCGATCCGGTCGAAATTCGCGACTGTCTTCAGCATTTTAAAGTCCTCCCCGGCGCATTCCTGTTTGGCCGGCACTTCACCGCATTCGTTGGCCGAAATCAACAAATCCGGCTCACCCGCGAAAGCGGCGGCGTGGCCACCCATGCGTCCGCGAATAGCTCATAAATGCGGCTTTGGTTTCCTGAGCCGTTGTAATTTCCGGCACTACCCGCCTGCCGAGAAGGGCGCTAGAGTCAAAATCGCTGGAGCGACTTCCACGCATGACGCCGGACCGCAATTGAACTACGCCGGAAAACGGCGATGCTTTCTACCCATCGGGGGACGGGGGATATGAGGCGTAACGTGAAAGGCAGCGGCATCGATGCGCCGGGCGAGGCCGCTGGCAACGCCGGCGAAGTCATCAAGATAATCGCCGCCAGCGAAGGCGACGCCAGCCGGCTGCTGGAAATGTATTACTGGACCCGCGAGCCGGGCATTGTCGATTTGATCCGCGCCTATCTGGAGCTTCCCGAGCGGGCGCAGCGCCAGCTCGGCGGCTTCCTGCGCAAATACAAGCCGCAATCGATTATCACCTCGATCGACGAACAGGGCCGTCTGGTCATGGCGCGCGTCGATGGCCGGCCGCAGGCGCAGCGGGCCAAGCGTAGCGGCTGATCCTGAGGTCACAATTAACGCGCCAGCAGATCCGGCACGGCCTCGCTGAGACTGGCCGTGCCGCTGAGCTGCATGGCCCGCACCAGTTCGACGTGCAGATGGTCGAGTACCGCGGTGACGCCGTCGGCGCCGTTCACCGTCAGGCCCCAGATGATCGGCCGGCCGACCATGACCGCGCGTGCGCCGAGCGCCAGCGCCTTGAGAATGTCGGTGCCGCGTCTTATGCCGCCATCGACATAGACCTCGGCCTTGTCGCCGACCGCCTGCACGACCTCACCAATCACGGCCGCCGTCGTCACCGTGGTGTCGAGATGGCGCCCGCCATGATTGGACACCATGATCGCGCGCGCGCCCTGCTCGACACAGGCGACGGCGTCATCACCGCGCAGCACGCCCTTGACGATCACCGGGATCGGCGACCGCTTGACCAGCCATTCGAGTTCGCGCCAGGTCGCCGGATACATCACTTTGCCGACGAAGTCGGGATGGTAGGCGGTGCGCGCCATCGGCCGGCCGGGCATGTTGATGTTGAGAATGTCCGGCGTCGGCTGATGCTGCTCGCGCGCGGCGCGCGGCGCCCAGCCGCCCACCGGCGCATCGACAGTCAGCACCAGCGCGGTGAAGCCGGCCTCGACCAGACGATCGATCAAGGCTTCGACCTCGGCGCGGTTCGGCCAATAATAAAGCTGAAACCACTGCGGCGCGTCGCGGCGTTCCTCGGCGACATCCTCGATCAGGATGTTGGAGTTGCTGGCCATCACATAGGCCGAGCCGGCAGCCGCCGCGCCGCGCGCGGTGGCGCGCTCGCCAAGCGGGTGGAACAGCTTATGCCGGCCGGTCGGCGCCACCATGATCGGCGTCGGCACCTGACGGCCCAAGAGCGTGACGCGGGTGTCGATCGCGGTGACATCGCGCAAGACGCGCGGCCGCAACCGCAAAGCGCGCCAGGCGGCGATATTTTCGACCATGCTGATTTCGTCGTCGGCGCCGCAGGCGCAGAAGGCAAAGGACGCCGGGGGCATCAGCCTGCGCGCTTCGTGTTCCAGGGCATCGAAATCGACACTATCCACGGCGATCCTCCAACATGATTATTTCGCGATGCAACAATTTGAGCGCAGGCGGCACTGTATCAGAGAGTTTCATGAAAGATGGTCATGTCCGCCATCACGGAATGGCATTGTCCTTGTCCGTGTAATCGTGGCACGGTCGCGCCGCTTCATCCAGAGTGCGCCATGCCCAAGCCTTCCACCGCCGACAAACGCCGCGTCTTTCGCGCGCTGCATGACAGCGGCTGCTTTGTCATTCCCAATCCGTGGAATGTCGGCTCGGCGCTTTATCTGCAAGGCCTCGGCTTCAAGGCGCTGGCCACCACCAGTTCCGGCCACGCCCATTCGCTCGGCCTGCCGGACGGCGCCGAAAGCCGCGACATGGTGCTGGCGCACTACCACGAATTGGCAGCGGCGACCGACATTCCGGTGAATGCCGATTTCGAGAATGGCTATGCGCACGATCCGGTCGACGTCGCCGCCAATGTCCGGATGTGCATCGAGACCGGCGTCGCCGGGCTGTCGATCGAGGACTTCACCGGCGACGAGAGCGCACCGCTGTACGATTTCGATCTCGCGCTGGCGCGGGTCAAGGCGGCGCGCAAGGCCATTGACCAGTACGGCACCGATGTCGTGTTCACCGCCCGCACCGAAGGATTCCTGCACGGCCGCGCCGATATGGACGAAGCGATCCGCCGTCTGAAAGCCTTCGGCGACGCCGGCGCGGATTGTCTGTATGTCCCGGGAATCAAAACACGCGAGCAGATCGAGACCGTGGTCAAGGCGGTGGCGCCGAAGCCGGTCAACCTGCTGATGTCGTTTGCCGGCGGCTTTTCGGTCAACGATATTGCCGGCATGGGCGTGCGGCGGATCAGCGTCGGCGGCACGATGGCGCGGGTGGCGATGGACGCCTTCATGAAATCGGCACGGGCGATTGCCAACGAAGGCAGCTTCGAGAGTTTCGCCGGCGTGATCTCAAACGCCGAACTCAACAAATTCTTTGCCGACAGCGCCGCGAAACGAAAATAGCATGATCGAGTCAGAGCCACTGCCCGAAACCGGCCAGCCGGTCGGTCTCAAGGTCGACGCCACGCCGGCGCAACGTCCGGGGCCGGTTACACTGCAAGGCCGGCATGGTCGCGTCGAAAGGCTGCAAGCCGGGCACGCGGCCGACCTCTGGCCGCTGGTCAAGGACCATGACACGATCTGGACTTACATGAGCGCCTACGGGCCGTTTAAAGATGCCGCGGAATTCGCCGCCTGGGTCGCTTCGCGCCCGCCGCTTGATGACCCCTATTCTTACGCCATCATCGACAAGAATGATCGCTGCGTCGGCATCGCCACTCTGATGGAGATCAGGCCGGCGATGCGCGCGATCGAAGTCGGCCATATCGTCTATTCGCCGGCTTTGCAGAAGACGCCGCTCGGCACCGAGGCGCAATATCTGCTGGCGCGCTACGCCTTCGAGACATTGGGCTATCGCCGCTACGAATGGAAATGCAACGCGCTGAATGTGCCGTCGCGGCGCGCCGCCCTGCGCTACGGCTTCAAGTTCGAGGGCATCCTGCGCCAGCAGATGATCGCCAAGGGCCGCAATCGCGACACCGCGATGTTCTCGATGCTCGATGGCGAATGGCCGGCGCGCAAGGCGGCCTTCGAACGCTGGCTGGCGCCGGAGAATTTCAACGCCGATGGCGGGCAGAAGCTCAGCCTCGGCGCGATCAACGGCGTCTCGGTATGAGCCAAACGGATTTGTCGCCGGCCGGCGGCCTCGTCCAGCAACGCCCGTTCGTGCTGTTCTGGCTGGCGCGGATCGCCGCCACCATCGGCTACCAGATGATGGCGCTGGTCATCGGCTGGAAGATCTACGAAATCACCGGCAGCGCCTTCGATCTCGGCCTGGTCGGGCTGATCTTGTTCATCCCGGCGGTCGTGTTGACCTTGCTCATCGGCCACACCGCCGACCGTTACGACCGTCGCCGCATCGTCCAGTTGTCGCAGAGCGTTTATGCGCTGGCCGCCGCCTTGGTGGCCGGGGCGACCTGGTTCGGCTTTCTCAATCGCGACCTCCTGTTCTTCGCCGTGTTCATGATCGGCTGCGCCCGCGCCTTTGAATTGCCGACCGGCCACGCGCTGGTGCCGGCTTTGGTGCCAGCGCGGCTATTGCCGCGCGCGGTCGCGGCCTGGAGTTCGGCCAATCAGGTCGCGGTCATCAGCGGCCCGGCGCTTGGCGGCATAATCTATGCTGTGATGCCGGCCGCGGTAAGCGCACTGTGCGTCGTGTTCTTCATGACGTCGGTGACGCTGGTGAGCATGATTCGCGTCGTGACGAATGTTATTGCCAACCGCGAACCGCCGACATTCAGTTCGGTCCTGGCGGGATTCCATTATATCCGGCGGCGCCGGCGACTCCTCGGCGTCATCACGCTCGATTTGTTCGTCGTCCTGCTCGGCGGCGCCACCGCGCTTTTGCCGGTTTTCGCCAAGGACATTCTGGACGTCGGCCCGATCGGACTCGGCCTTTTGCGCTCGGCGCCGGCGGTCGGCGCGCTGACCACGGCGGTGATCCTGTCGCATTACCCGGTCGAGCGGCATATCGGCCGCAAGATGTTCGGCGTGGTCGCAATCTATGGCATCGCCACCATCACCTTCGCACTGTCGAACTGGTTTCCGCTGTCTTTGCTGGCACTGGTCGCGCTCGGCGCGTCGGACGCGGTCAGCGTCGTCATCCGCTTCACTTTGGTGCAGATCGAGACGCCCGAGGACATGCGCGGCCGGGTCAGCGCGATCAACTACCTTTTCGTCGGCTCATCGAATACGCTGGGCGAGTTCGAGTCCGGCGCGGTCGCCGCCTGGCTGGGCGCGGTGCCGTCGGTGCTGATCGGCGGTATCGGCTCGCTGATCATCGCGGCGACCTGGATGGGCCTGTTTCCTGATTTGCGGAAAATCGACCGGTTCGAGCCGGCGGCTGAAAAGAAACGAGATTAAAGCCTGGAGTGGAACGCGATGCATATTCTGATTACCGGCGCCGCCGGTATGATCGGGCGCAAGCTTGCCGCCCGGCTGGTCAAGGACGGAAAACTCAACGGCAAGACGATCGACAAATTCACACTGACCGACGTGGTCGCCGCGGAAAAGCCCGTGGGCTTTGCCGGCGCGGTCGACATCTCGACCGGCGATCTGGCCGCGCCAGGTGCTGCGGATAAATTGATCGCGCAACGCCCCGACACGATCTTTCACCTCGCCGGTGTCGTCTCGGGCGAAGCCGAGATCGATTTCGACAAGGGCTATCACGTCAATCTCGACGGCACCCGCGCGCTGCTGGAAGCGATCCGCCATGCCGATGGCTACAAACCGAAGGTGATCTTCACCTCGTCGATCGCGGTTTACGGCGCGCCGTTTCCCTACGCGATTCCCGACGAGTTTCATCTCACGCCGCTGACCTCCTACGGCACGCAGAAGGCGATCAGCGAATTGCTGCTGGCCGATTACAACCGCCGCGGTTTTCTTGATGGCGTCGGCATTCGCCTGCCGACGATCTGCGTGCGGCCAGGCAAGCCGAACAAGGCGGCGTCTGGCTTCTTCTCGGGCATCATCCGCGAACCGCTGGCCGGTCAGGAGGCCATTCTGCCGGTCGCCGATACGGTCCGGCACACCCATGCCAGCCCGCGTGCAGCGGTCGGCTTTCTCATTCATGCCGCCGGGCTGACGCGCGACCAGCTCGGTCCACGCATCAGCCTGGCGATGCCCGGCGTCTGCTGCACCGTCGCCGAACAGATTGAGGCGCTGGCCCGAATCGCCGGCCCGAAGGTCGCCGCCCGCATCAAGCGCGAGCCGGACGAACTAGTCATGCGGATCGTCGCCGGCTGGTCGGAACGGCTGGACGCCAAGCGCGCCGCCGCCCTCGGCTTTACTGCCGAGGCCAATTTCGACGAGATCATCAAGGCCCATATCGAGGACGAACTGGGCGGCAGAATCGCATAATCCCGGGCAATACCGTCAGGGCCGGCCGGCCATGACGGGCGAACTTGACAGCCGAACTTGCCGGTTTCGGCCGCGGTCCCTACATTGGGGCCATGACCTATGTTGACGCCGCCGCCACCCCCCTCCGTAAGACCGGACAAATCAAAATTCACGGGCCCGCCGCCTTCGAAGGCATGCGCCGGGCCGGCCAGCTGACGGCGCGCTGCCTCGACATGCTGACCGAGCATGTTCAGCCAGGCGTACCGACCGACACGATCGACCGGCTGGTGCACGACTTCGCACTGGACAACGGCGCCTTGCCGGCCACGCTGATGTATCGCGGCTACAAGAAGTCCACCTGCACCTCGCTCAACCATGTGGTCTGCCACGGCATTCCCGGCGACAAGCCGCTCAAGGACGGCGACATCGTCAATATCGATGTCACCTTGATCCTCGACGGCTGGCACGGTGACTCGAGCCGCATGTACCCGGTCGGCGACATCCCGCGCCGGGCCGAGCGGCTGATCGAGGTGACGTTCGAATCGATGATGCGCGGCATCGCCACCATCCGTCCCGGCTCGACCACCGGCGACATCGGCCACGCCATTCAGAGTTACGTCGAGGCCCAGCACATGAGCGTGGTGCGGGATTTCTGCGGGCACGGCCTCGGCCAGCTGTTCCACGACGAGCCCAACATCGTCCATGTCGGCCGCCCTGGCGAAGGCGTGGTTCTCAAACCGGGCATGTTTTTCACGGTCGAACCGATGATCAATCTCGGACGGCCGCATGTGAAGGTGCTGTCGGACGGCTGGACCGCCGTCACGCGCGACCGATCGCTGTCGGCGCAGTTCGAGCACAGCGTGGGCGTGACCCAGGACGGCGTCGAGGTGTTCACCTTCTCGCCGGCGGGCTTGGATAAACCGCCCTACAAACGCTGAGCCAAGCGCAAACTACCCTCGTGGATTGCATCGGGTTGCATTACAATCCCCCTGACGGATCAGGGCGGACGCTTCCTCATGAGCGACCAGAACGACAGCGCGGACGAGGTCCTCGGCCTCTCGGAAGCGACGCCGCATTATCACGGCCACCGGGAAAGGCTGCGCGGGCGTTTTCGCGAGGCCGGTGCCGACGCGGTCAGCGATTACGAATTGCTTGAGCTGGTTCTGTTTCGCGCCATCCCGCAGCGCGACGTCAAGCCGCTGGCCAAGGAGCTGATCGCCAAATTCGGTTCGTTTGGCGAAGTGGTCGCCGCGCCGCGCGCCCGATTGAAGGAAGTCAAAGGTATCGGCGAGGCGGTGGTCGACGAACTCAAGATCGTGCACGCCGCCGCGACGCGTATGACGCGCGGGCAGGCGCAAAAGCGCACCGTGTTGTCGTCATGGTCGAGCGTGATCGACTATTGCCGCACCGCGATGGCCTACGAGGACAAGGAGCAATTCCGCCTGCTGTTCCTCGACAAGCGCAACCAGCTGATCGCCGACGAGGTGCAACAGGTCGGCACGGTCGATCATACGCCGGTCTATCCGCGCGAAGTGGTCAAGCGCGCGCTGGAGCTGTCGGCGACCGCGCTGATCCTGGTGCACAATCATCCGTCCGGCGATCCGACGCCGTCGCGCGCCGACATCCAGATGACGCAAGCGATCATCGATGTCGCCAGGCCGCTCGGCATTTCGGTGCACGACCACATCATCGTCGGCAAGGAAGGCCATGCGAGCTTCAAGGGACTGAAGTTGATCTGATGTCCTTGTCCCGGGCGCAGCGCGGCATGAAATGGCGCGCTGCAGAACCGGGACCTTTACAAATTCCGATTCTGGGACGGTCCCGGATCTGCGGTGCATCGCAAATGCGCTGCTCCGCGTCCGGGACAAGAAATATTACTGCCGCACCAGCAACGTCTCGACGGCGCTTTCCGGCACACGGCGCCAGTTGCCGCCGTCGGCTTCCTCGAATCGCCACGGATTGCCGCGCGCCGGCACCAGCAGCAATTCACCGCGATCGAGCCGCCATTGCGTGACATTGAGCCGCGCGAACTCGGCGTCGCAGCCCGGCTGCGTGGTCAGCGTGAAACCGTCGCGCAAGACCGTGCTGGCCAGCGCCAGCGTGCAGACGGTCTTGCCACCGCGCGTGATCGCCCAGGTGCCGGCGACCTGCTCCGGCGGCTTCGGCGCCGGACCGGCAGCGGCCGCCTGCAGGAACAGAACACCGACGCCGGGAGTCGGCGCCTCATACATCCCGGTCTCGACTTCGCTGAATTCCACCAGCGCCCTGCCGTCGGAGTCGAGCAGGAACAGGTTGTCGTTGTCCGGAAATTTCCAGCCGGCGACGCGCAGCACAAGGGGAAACAGATTGCCACAATTGCCGTCGAACTCGACCTTGAAACCGACCGGCGTTGGATCGGTCTTGAAAGTCGCGGTACAGACCTTGTCGCGGTCGGCGTTGGAGAATTCCCAGGAGCCGAGCAGGCCTTTGGCCGAATCGCCGAGCGTCGCGGTCTGCGCCAGCGCGACCGAAGCGAAGCAAAACGCGGCGAGCCCTATCGTGATGCGAACCATGTGGATCACCGCTTCGGCGGGTACGGCGTTTCCGGCACCGGCGTCAGCGGCGGCTTGCCGGCCAGCCAAGCCAGGATGTTGTCGACCAGCAACTGATCCATCGCCGCGCGCGTCACCTCGGTCGACGAGCCGAGATGCGGCAGCAGAACGACATGATCCATCTCGAGCAGTTCCTTCGGAACCTCGGGCTCCTTGGCAAAGACATCGAGACCGGCGGAATAAATGGTCTTGTTCTTGAGCGCTTCGATCAAAGCCGGCTCGTCGACGACCGAGCCGCGCGCCATGTTGATGACGATGCCGCGCGGCCCGAGCGCCTTGAGCACTTCGGCATTGACGAGGTTCTGTGTGGCCGGACCGCCCGGCACGATGATCATCAAGGTATCGACATCGCGCGCCATATCGATGAGCTTGGGATAATATTTGTAAGTTACGTCCTGCGGATTGCGCGAATGATAGACGACCGGCACGCCGAAGGCTTCCAGGCGCCGGGCGATGGCCTTGCCGATGCGCCCCATGCCGACCATGCCGACGGTGCGGTCGCGCAAGGTTGCTTTCGCGAGCGGGTACTGCGCCTGCGGCCATTTGCCGGCACGGACGTAGCGGTCGCCCTGCGGAAATTCGCGCACGGTGCAGAGCAGAAGTCCGAGCGCAGTGTCGGCGACTTCCTCGTTGAGCACGTCCGGCGTGTTGGTGACGACGATGCCGTGGGCCCCGGCCCATTTGGCGTCGATGTGGTCATAGCCGACGCCGAAGCTGGAAATCTGCTCCAGTTTGGGGAAGCGGCTCATGAAATCGCCGTCGACCTTGTTGCTGGTATAGGCAACGGCCATCGCGCTGATTTTCGGGCCAACCTCCCTGATGAAGGCGTCCTTGTCCTTCGCTTCGAGGAGATAGTGAAGGTTTACCTTTGATTCCAGTCCCTTGACCAGAACCGGCTTGCGCGCGCCGATCAGGAGCACGTCACGCTTGTCGCCCGCCATCGTTCAACTCCATCAGGTTCCGCGCGCGACCTTAGCATGCGTCAGATCAAAGCGGTGACCGGGCTTTCGCAAAAATTCTTGAATGCCGCCAGCAGTTCGGCGCCGAGCGCGCCATCGACGACGCGATGGTCGCAGGACAGAGTGGCGGTCATGACGCTGACGAATTTGACGCCGCCGTCCTCGGCTTCGACCGGCGCACGGCGCGAAGCGCCGACGGCGAGGATCGTCGCGTGCGGCGGATTGATAATGGCGGAGAATTCGCGTACCCCGTACATGCCGAGGTTGGATATGGCTGACGCGCCGCCCTGATACTCATTGGCTTTCAGCTTTTTGGCGCGAGCGCGCTCGGCCAGATCGCGAATCTCAACCGAGATCGCGGTGAGCGATTTTTGCTCGGCATTGCGAATAACCGGCGTGATCAGGCCGCCGTCGAGCGCCACGGCGATGCCGATATCGGAATGCGTGAAACGCAGAATTCGGTCGCCGGCCCACACGGCATTGGCCGCCGGGATGCGCTGCAACGCAGCCGCCCAGGCCTTGATGATGAAATCGTTGAGCGAAAGCTTGAACGCGGCATTGCCATCGCGGTCTTTCGGCGCGGCCATGTTGGCCTCTTCGCGCATCGCCATCAGCCGGCCGATCTCGATATCGGCGGTCAGATAGAAATGCGGAATGGTCTGCTTGGCTTCGACCAGCCGTTTGGCGATGGTTGCGCGCATGCCGTCGAGCGGCACTTCGACATGATCCACGCCGTCATAGAGCGCCTTGACCTGCGCGAAGCTGGCGCCGGTCACCATAACGCCGCCGCTCGAAGCGGGCTGTGCTTTCTCGATGTCGCCGGCAACGATGCGGCCATGCGGGCCGGAGCCTGCGACGCGTGAGATATCGATGCCGCGTTCCGACGCCAGGCGGCGTGCGAGTGGGGTTATGAACGTGCCGCTCGATAATTTCGCGGGACCGAAGTTGCGCGCCGGCGAGCGGACTTCGTTGTACATATCCATTTTAATCGGCGCCGAGGCCACCGCGGCGACCGGAACGTGGGCGCCGATCTGGGCTGGCGTCACCGGCGGCGTATGCGGCGCGATCGGCACCGGCGTCGCGGCCGGCGCAGCCTTCGGCGCGGCGCTTTCGCCCGCGACCGCAATCGTCGCGACCGAAGCGCCTACTTTCGCGGTTTCGCCAACACTGAAATGAATGTCGCTGAGCGTGCCGCCGAAAGTCGCCGGCACTTCCATCGATGTCTTGTCGGTCTCGATCTCGAACAGGTTGTCACCCGGCTTGATGGCGTCGCCGGGCTTGACGAACCACTTGACGATTTTGCCTTCGGCGACGGTTTCGCCGAGTTGCGGCATCAGGACATCCATTGATCACTTCCCATTCGCGAGATCTTTTAGCGGTCGTCCCCGCCATAGGCGTTCGAAGAACGCCGTCCTTTGGACGGCTATGCGCGGGGACGACAAACTACCAATTCGTCGAGACGTACTGCATCTCGAGAAATTCCTTCATGCCTTCCTGGCCGCCTTCGCGGCCGAGGCCGGACTGCTTGGTGCCGCCGAACGGCGCCGCCGGGTCCGAAACCAGGCCACGGTTCAGACCGATCATGCCGAAGTCGAGCTTCTCCGAGACGCGCAGGCCGCGTGACATATCCTTGGTGTAAAGATAAGCGACCAGGCCGTATTCGGTGTCGTTGGCCCGCTTGATGACTTCGTCTTCGGCCTTGAAGGTCTGGATCGAGGCCACCGGCCCGAAGATTTCCTCGCGCAGCATATTGGCGTTATCGGGAACATTGGTAATGACGGTGGCCGGATAGAAGAAGCCGACGCCACCCGGTGCCTTGCCGCCGGTCAACACCTTGGCGCCCTTGGCCACGGCGTCATCGACCAGCTCGATCACCTTGTCGCGGCCCTCGGCATTGACCAGCGGACCGACGGCAACGCCGTCGTCGAGTCCATTACCGACCTTCAACGCCGCCATCTTGTCGGTGAGCTTTTTGGCGAATTCGTCATGCACCTTCTCGTGCACGTAGAAGCGGTTCGCCGCGGTGCAGGCCTCGCCCATGTTGCGCATCTTGGCGACCATGGCGCCTTCGATGGCCGCGTCGATGTCGGCATCCTCGAACACGATGAACGGCGCGTTGCCGCCCAGTTCCATGGCCGGCTTGACGATGTTGTCGGCCGCTTCGTGCAGCAGCTTGCGGCCGACTTCGGTCGAACCGGTGAAGGAGACGACGCGCACGCGCATGTCATGCAGCATGGCCGAGACGACCTTGCCGGACGAGCGTGACGGAATGACGTTGACGACGCCGGGCGGCACGCCGGCTTCTTCCAGGGCCTGCATCAGCGCCAGCATGGTCAGCGGCGTATCCGACGCCGGCTTGAGCACGACCGGGCAGCCGGCGGCGAGCGCCGGGCCGATCTTGCGGGTCGCCATCGCGGCCGGGAAGTTCCATGGCGTCACCAGGACGGCGATGCCGGCCGGCTTCTGCTGCGCGACGATGCGCGCGCCCGAGGCCGGCGCTATCGACACCTGTCCGACATTGCGCACGGCTTCCTCGGCGTACCAGCGGAAGAATTCGGCGGCGTAAGCGATCTCACCACGCGAGTCGGTGAGCGACTTGCCGTTTTCCAGCGTGATGATCTTGGCGAAGCGCTCGGCGTCGCGCATGATGATCTCGAAGGCCTTGCGCAGAATTTCGGCGCGCTCGCGCGGCTTCTTCGCGGCCCAGGCCGGAAACGCGGCATCGGCGGCGTCGATCGCAGCCTTGGCATCTTCGACGGTGGCGCTGGCCACCGAGGCGATGGTCTTCTCGGTCGCCGGATCGATGACGTCGAAACGGCCGCCGTCGGACGCCTTTTTCCATTTGCCGCCGATCCACAGGTCGGTCGGGACGTTGGCGAGAAGATTGTCGTACATGGCGCGAATCCTTACCTAAATTAACTTCCGAGCGACCGACGGATCGTTTCCATGATGCGCTGCGGTGTCGGCAGCACGACGTCTTCCATAATGTCGGCGGCCGGCAATGGAATATGCGGCGTGGTGATGCGCACCGGCGGGCCATCGAGGTCGTAGAATGCTTCGTCGGCGACGATGGACACGATTTCGGCGCCCCAGCCGCACAGACGCGGATTTTCCTCAACGGTGAACAGGCGATGCGTCTTGGCAACCGAAGCCAGGATAGTCTTGGTGTCGAGCGGCACCAGCGAGCGCACATCGATGACTTCGCAGTCGATGCCGTGGTCGATGCGCAGACGCTCGGCCGCTTCCAGCGCGCGCGGCACCATCAAAGCCAGCGCGACGATGGTGCAGTCCTTGCCGGGACGCAATATCTTGGCGGTACCCAGTGTGTCGAGAATTTCGCCGTCGGGCACTTCGCCCTTCGAATTGTACAACGACTTGTGCTCGAAAAAGATCACCGGATCGGGATCACGCACCGCGGCGGCCATCAGTCCGACGACATCGATCGGCGACGACGGCGCCACGACCTTGAGGCCGGGGATCATCATGCACCAGTTCTCGACCGACTGGGAATGTTGCGCGCCGAAACGGGAGCCGGCGCCGTTGGCGGTGCGTACCACCAGCGGGCATTTGGTCTGCCCATTCGACATATAGCGCGCTTTCGGGAATTCATTGGCGATGTAGTCGAAACACACCGCGATGAAATCCGAGAACATGATTTCGGCAATCGGCTTCAGGCCGGTCATCGCCGCGCCCATCGCGGCGCCGAGGATCGCCTGCTCGGAGATCGGCGTGTCGCGCACGCGCACCCCACCGAACTGTTCGTAGAGGCCGACCGTCGCCTTGAAGCAGCCGCCCGGCTTGGCGACGTCCTCGCCGAGAAACACGACGTCGGGGTCGCGCGCCATTTCCTGCGCGATGCCGCGGGTTACCGCGTCGCGATAGCTGATTTCTGCCATGTCAATTTCTCACAATCACTGTCGACAATTCGAGGGCCGTTGCGTTCAATTCACCATCGCTAATTTCGCCACGCCCAGCCGCCATCGGCATAGACATCGGTGGTGATGATATCGAGCGGCGGGCTCGGCGCGGCTTTGCAGGCTTCGGTAGCGTCGTCGACTTCCTTGCGGACGGAGGCGTCGATCTCGGCGATCTGCGCGTCGCTGACGCCGAACTGCTTGAGCCGTTCGCGGTAGAGCTTGACAGGATCGTGCTTTTTCCACTCTTCCAGTTCGCCCTCGGGGCGATACTTGGCCGGGTCGGCGCGCGAATGGCCTGAGTGACGATAAGTGAGACATTCGATCAGCGACGGACCTTCGCCGGCCCGCGCGCGGGCAAAAGCCTTCTGCGCGGTGCGATAGACGATGTCGGCGTCGTTGCCGTCGATCAGGATGCGCTCCAGGCCGTAGGCCGAGGCGCGATCCGCGGCCGGCTGCGGGATCGGGATCACGTCCTTGATCGGCGTGTATTCCATGTAGAGATTGTTTTCGCAGACGAACACGACCGGCAACTTCCATACCGCGGCGAAGTTCAGCGCCTCGTGGAACGCGCCGATATTGGTGGTGCCGTCGCCGAAGAAGCAGACCGACACGTCCTTGTCGCCGCGATATTGCGCGCGCCAGGCGGCGCCGCAGGCGATCGGCAGATGCGCGCCGATGATGGCATAAGAGCCCATCACCCCGTGCTTTTCGGAGGTCAGATGCATCGAGCCGCCTTTGCCGCGCATCAGGCCGTTGTCCTTCTGCATCAGCTCGCCCAGCACCTTCTCGACCGGCACGCCGCGCGCCAAAGTGTGCGCGTGCCCACGATAGGTGCAGAACGACAGATCTCCCTTGACCATCGCTTCGGCGAAACCGGCGGCGATGGCTTCCTGACCGAGCGACAAATGGCTGGTGCCCTTCACCAGGTTTTGCAGGAACAGGTCGAAGGCGCGCTGCTCGGCGTCGCGCAGGCGCACCTGCGACCGGTACAGGGCCAGACGCTTTTCCTCGCCGATATCGTCGTTCAAACCGGAACCGGCAGGCCCCGGCGCCCGATCTTTTGCTGTCGACATGAATTATCCTCGAAGGGTCGAAATCAACGTGACGGATTGAGCATGATCCTAGTCCGAAACAGGTTCCCGTGGCGCAGGATTTGGCTCGGGACTGGGCTCGGGATCATGCGTTCGGCCAGGAACTTAGCGCCGATGAATGCACGCCTGCAACTGCCGCGTATCGGTATCAGCTATGATCCCGGCACTGGAATTCCGGCATCCTTTCAGGATCATGAAATTATTCCGGAATGACGCCGCCGCCAGTCACCGCTGTGCCGGTTTTGCGCTCGCGGTTGAGAAGATAGAGGCCCGAGGCCACCACGATCAGCCCGCCCACCACGGTCCAATAGTGCGGGACGTCGCCAAAGGTCAGGAAGCCCAGGGTCGAGGTCCACACCATCTGGGTATAGATGAATGGCGCCAGGGTCGACGCGGGCGCCAGCCGGTGGCCACGGATCAACAGATAATGGCCGAAACTGCCGAAAGCGCCGATCAGCACCATCAGCACGATGACAAAGAGGCTCGTCGGCGTGGTCCAGACAAACGCGACGATGGGCAGCATCGCCAGCGCGCCGACCAGATTTGTATAGAACAATGTCGTCTCGCTCGAATCGGTGCGCGCCAGAAACCGGGTCGAGATCGAATAGAGCGAATAGCAGACGGCGCTGCCGAGCGAGAGCAAGGCGGCCGGATGAATTCCACCAAAGCCTGGACGCGCCACCAGCAACACGCCGAAGAAGCCGACGCCGATCGCGGTCCAGCGCCGCCAGCCGACCCACTCGCCCAACAAGGGGCCGGACATGATCGCAACGATGAACGGCGTGGCGAACAGGATCGACAGCGCCTCGTCGAGTTGCAAATAGCGCAAGGCGAAGAAATTGAGCGCGGTCGACAGCAGCAATAGCGCCGACCGGCCGATCTGCAACCACGGCCGGCGCGTCACCATCATGCCCGGCGTATTGACCGGATTAAGAAAAACCAGCGCCAGCAGAAAAGCGCCGAAGTAGCGCGCCCACACCACCTGCAACGGGTCCATGTACCCGATCAGGTATTTCCCGGTCGTGTCGAGACAGGAAAATGTCGCGACCGCGCCGCACATCAGCGCGATGCCGGTCAGGCGTTGTCGGCGAAGCAGCGCTGGATCGGTCAATAGGTTGCCCGCCCGCCGGAAATGTCGAAGGCCGCGCCAGTGGTGAACGAACAATCGGCCGAGGCGCAGAACGCGGCGAGCGCCGCGATCTCATCGACCAGCACGAAACGTCCACGCGGAATTTTCGACAGCATGAAGTCGATATGCGTCTGCGTCATCTGATCGAAGATCGCGGTGCGCGCCGCCGCCGGCGTGATGCAGTTGACCGAGATGTCCTTGTTCGCGGTTTCCTTGGCCAGCGACTTGGTCAGCGAAATGACGCCGGCCTTCGAGGCGGAATAAGCCGGCGCGTTCGGATTGCCTTCCTTGCCGGCGACCGAGGCGATGTTGACGATGCGGCCATAATTCTGCGCGATCATAACAGGCGCAATGGCTTTGCAGCAGTGGAACGGGCCGTCGAGATTGATCGACATGACCTTGCGCCATTCCTCGACCGGATATTCCCATGTCGTCGTATTCATCCCGGCGACGCCGGCATTGTTGACGAGAATATCGATGCGGCCAAACAGCGTCGCGGTCTGGTCGCGCGCCTTTTCGACCGAGGCATAATCGCTGACATCGACGGCGACCGCTTCGACGCGGCCGCGTTTGGCCAGTTCCGCAACGGTCTTTTTCGCGAAATCCAGATCGCGGTCCCAGATCGCGACCGTGGCGCCGGAATCGAGAAAGCGCTCGACGATGGCGCGGCCGATGCCTTGCGCGCCGCCAGTGACGACGGCGAATTTGCCATTCAAATCGATCTTGTTGGACATAGGCGCTTCCCCACGTTTGTTTTCGCTTGAGTGATGGTATAATCCGATTGTAGGGGAAATAGCAGCCTCCCCTTGCGATGGCAGCCATCCGTCCAAAGGTCGCATCCAAGCGCTGGTCACGTCTATCTTACGGGGCGACCTATGGATGGCCTGACGCTGGCGCTTTTCCTGTTTTCGGTGTTCTTTGGCGGCATCGTTTCTGGGCTGGCCGGATTTGCCATGGGCCTGGTGGTCTCCGGCATCTGGCTGCACATCCTCACCCCGGCGCAGACCGCGGCTCTCATCGTCGGTTACGGTCTTTTGGTCCAGACCTACAGCATCTGGAAGCTGCGGCATGCGCTGAACTGGCGCACAGTAGCGCCGTTCATCGCCGGCGGCGTCATCGGGGTTCCGCTCGGCGCCGCGCTGCTTACCTTCACCAACCCGGATTACCTGCGCACCGCCGTTGGTGTCCTGCTCGTCGCCTACAGCAGCTTCTTCCTGCTGCGGCCGACAGTGCATACGATTCGAACCGACATCCGCGCCGATTTCGGTATTGGCATCATCAACGGCATTCTCGGCGGCATGACGGGACTCGCCGGTCCGATCATCACCATCTGGTGCCAATTGCGCGGCTGGCGAAAGGACGAACAGCGGGCGATCTTCCAGCCGGTAATCCTGGCCGCGTTCATTCTGACGGCCACATCCTTGACGGTGAACGGCACGATCACCATCGCACTCCTCAAGATTTATGCCATGGGCTTGCCGCTTCTCGCCGCTGGCGTCTGGGTGGGCTTGAAGCTGTACGGCCATCTCGACGAGATGGCTTTTCGCAAGGTCATTCTTTATCTGTTGCTGCTGTCGGGGGTCGTTCTGATCGTGCCGATGTCGATGTTTGGCTGACCCTTCATCGGCCATCTTGAGATGGCCGGACATTCCGGTATAGTCGTCATGCAGGGGATCAAACAGCCTCCCCTCCAGATGGTCCTCCTCCATCCAAGCGCTGGTCACTTCCGCTTTGGAGCGACCTATGGATGGCATGGTAATCGGGCTTTTTTTTCTCGCGACATTTCTTGGCGGCTTCACCAGCGGCTTGACCGGCTTCGCCGCCGGGCTGGTCGTCTCGGGCATCTGGTTGCAAATTCTCACGCCGCTGCAAACGGCGGTGCTGATCGCGGCCTATGGCATCGTCAATCAGGCCTATGGCGTCTGGAAAGTCCGCCACGCCTTGCAGTGGCGGCGAATCCTGCCCTTCGTGATCGGCGGCGCGATCGGCGTGCCGCTCGGCGCTTATCTGGTGACGTATCTAAATCCCGCGCATCTGCGCATCGGCGTCGGCATCCTGCTGATCGCGTACAGCACCTATAATCTGGCGCGGCCGACATTGACGCCCATCAAGTCCAATCCGGCACTGGATGGCGGCATTGGCGTTCTCAACGGCCTGCTCGGCGGTCTCACCGGGCTGGGCGGCGTCATCAGCACGATCTGGGTGCAACTCGGCGGCGGCGCGAAGGACGCGCAGCGCGCCGTGTTTCAGCCCGTGCTGTTCTTCACCATGACGATGGCGACGCTGACATTCGCGGCCGCGGGCCACCTGTTCAACATGGATATCGTCAAACTCTTCGTCATGGGCCTGCCGGCGCTGTTGCTCGGCCTGTGGCTCGGCGTCAGGCTCTACGGCAGGCTCGATGACGCGGCCTTCCGCAAAGCCATTCTCGTTTTGCTGCTGATATCCGGCGTGTCGCTGGTCGCTCCGGCGTTCTTTCACTAACGCTTGCCTGTGACGACACACTGCGTTAGAATTTTTCAGCGGGGCCAGCGGCGGTCGCCCCGCGCTTTGAAGGCTTCACAGCCCAAGCACCGTCTCCTTCATGAATGGAGGGGGCTTATGCTTGCGCAAAGCTTCTCGATCTCACCCTTAGAACTCTGGCACGCGATGGCAACGCCGCGCGCGCCGCAACTCATCGACGTGCGCCGCCGCGACATCTACGAATCCGTCGCCGGATTGCTGCCGGGCTCCGTCTGGCGCGAGCCGACCGCGCTGGCCAGTTGGATCGATACGCTCGACCGCGCCCGGCCGATCATCATCGCCTGCAAGGCCGGCAAAGAACTCAGCCAGACCATCACCGCCGAACTGCGCGCCGACGGCTATAACGCCACGATGCTCGCCGGCGGCCAGGGCGCCTGGCTGGAGGCCAAGCTGCCGCTCATCGACCGCGCGACAGCCGACCGCATCATGCCGCAGCGGCCGAGCCGCTGGATCACACGACGGCGGCCGAAGATCGACCGCATCGCCTGCCCGTGGCTGATCAGCCGCTTCATCGATGCCGACGCCAAATTCCTGTTCGTCGATCCGGCCTATGTCGCCGACGCCGCGCGCGAATTCGGCGCGATCCCGTTCGATATCGAAGGCGTCGAGATTTCGCATGAGGGCGGGCGCTGCAGTTTCGATACGTTGTTGAAGCTGTTCGGGATCGAGAGCGAGCCGTCGCTCGCCCGGCTGGCCTTGATCGTGCGCGGCGCCGACACGGCACGGCTTGACCTTGCGCCGGAAGCCGCCGGCCTGCACGCGGTGTCGCTTGGCCTTTCGGCTCTGGCCGGTGACGACGACCATGGCCTGCTAAAGCAGGGCTTTGTCATCTATGATGCGCTGTTCGCCGGGCTGCGCTTTGCCGCCGACGAGAAGCACAATTGGCCAGCGAAGGCGCTGTAATGATGGACAACAACAAACAAGCCACGCCGAAGCCGAGCTTCAACGAAGCGCTCAAGGTCTGGTTCAAGATCGGCTGCCTGTCCTTCGGCGGGCCGGCCGGCCAGATTGCCTTGATGCATCGCATCGTCGTCGACGAGAAGAGATGGGTGCCGGAAGCGCAATATCTGCACGCGCTGAACTTCTGCATGCTGCTGCCGGGGCCGGAGGCGCAACAACTCGCCACCTATACCGGCTGGCTGCTACATGGCGTGCGCGGCGGATTGGCCGCCGGTATCTTGTTCGTGCTGCCCGGCGCCGTGGTGATGCTGGCCTTGAGCCTGCTTTACGCCTATGGCCGCGGCGTCGGCGTCGTCGATGGTGCGTTATTCGGCATCAAGGCCGCCGTGCTGGTCATCGTCGTCGAGGCCTTGCTGCGGATCAGCAAGCGCGCCTTGAAATCCCGATTGCTTGTGGCACTCGCGGCCGCCGCCTTCGTCGGTATCTTTTTTTTCGATCTTCCCTTCCCGCTGATCGTCGTGGCTGCGGGCGCTGTCGGCTTTTTCGTCGCCAAGACCTATCCGGAGCGCCTCGGCGTGCCGGCCAACGACAACGTTGTCACGCCGATCGCCGGACGCTGGCGGCATGCCGCGATTGCCATTCCGGTCGGCCTGTTGACGTGGTGGGCGCCCGTTCTCGTCGTCTTGCTCGCGCTGGGTCCGCAGCATGTGCTGGTCTCGATCGGATTGTTCTTTTCAAAGTTGGCGGTCGTCACCTTCGGCGGCGCCTATGCGGTGCTCGCGTACATGGCGCAGCAGGCGGTCGAGACCAATGGCTGGCTGACCGCGCCGGAAATGGTCGACGCGCTCGGCCTGGCCGAGACCACGCCGGGCCCGTTGATTCTGGTGACGCAGTTCGTCGGTTTTCTCGCCGCGTTTCGCGACGCCGCGCCGTTCACGCCGCTTGTCGCCGGTTTGCTTGGCGCCGGGCTGACGATATGGGTCACCTTCGTGCCGTCGATATTATGGATCCTCGCCGGCGCGCCATTCATCGAGGACCTGCGCGGCAACCGGAAACTGGCCGGCGCCCTGGCGGCCATCACCGCCGCCGTGGTCGGCGTCATCCTCAATCTGTCGGTGTGGTTCGCCCTGCACGTGCTGTTCGGCAAGGTGACCGAGATGCATGCGGGACCGCTGCGCTGGTATGCCTTCGATCCACACGCGCTCGACAGCCACGTGACGGTCCTGGCCGTGACCGCGGCCTTGCTGACGTTCCGCTTTCACCGCAGCCTGATCGAGGTGATCGGTGTCATGGCCCTGCTGGGAATCATGACGCAGGCCTCCTTCTGATCCGGGTTAGAATCGGACCACTAGCTCTCCTGCTTCGCCGCGCTTTCGTGCCAGCGGCGCAGCAGGAGATGCGACACCGCCGATAGCACGAAAAAGATGGCGACGCCGGCCAGCGACAGCAGCAGCAATGCCGCGAACATGCGCGCGATGTTGAGGCGATATCCGGATTCGGCGATGCGATAGGCGAGGCCCGAACCGGCGCCGGCCGAGCCCGCGGCGATTTCCGCCACCACCGCGCCGATCAGCGACAGGCCGCCGGCGATGCGCAATCCCGCCAGCATTTGCGGCAGCGCCGCCGGCAGTTTCAGGCGCAACAGCACCTGCCAGCGTGACGCCTTGTAAAGCTGGAACAGCGCGACGAGGTTGCGGTCGACCGAGTTCAGACCCAGCGTGGTATTGGCCAGCACCGGAAAGAACGCGACGATCCAGGCGCAGGCCAGCACGGCCAAAGGTTGCGGCAGATAGATCAGCAGCAGCGGCGCCACCGCGACCACCGGCGTCACCTGCAAGATGACCGCGTAAGGATAAAGCGCGAATTCAGCGATCCGCCATCGATTGAAGGCAACCGCCAGCGCCACGCCGCCGAGACCGGCCAGCAGAAAGCCCTCGGCGGTAATGGTCAGCGTGACCAGTAACGACTGCCACAGCAGATCGCGATCGTCGATCAAGGTCGTCGCGACGACGACTGGCGACGGCAACACATAGGGCGGAATCGCAAAACCCCGCACCGCCAGATCCCAGGCGAGCAGGGTCAGCGCCAGCATCGCCAGTGGCACGACGACGCGCAGCCTACGTTCGTTTGCCGCGCGATTCATGGCCCGACCTTCATCGCTTGCGCCAGCGCTTCCGATACCTGCCGGCAATAATCGGCGTATTCAGCCGAGGTGCGGAAATGCTCGTCGCGCGGATAGGAAGCCGGTATGTCGATTTCGGCGAACACACGGCCCGGCCGCGGCGCCATCACCAGGATGCGTTGCGACAGGAAGACCGACTCGAACACCGAATGGGTGACGAAGATCACCGTGCAGCACTGCTCCTGCCACAATGTCAGCAATTCGTTGTTAAGCTTGAAGCGGGTGATCTCATCGAGCGCGGCGAATGGCTCGTCCATCAGCAGCAGGGCCGGCTCGGTGACGAGTGCACGGGCAATCGAGACGCGCATGCGCATGCCGCCCGACAGCTGGCGCGGATAGGCGGCGGCAAATTCGCCTAAACCGACCCGCGTCAAAGCCTGCGTGACCGCCGCGCGCGATGGGGCATTATCGGCGCCGCGCAGTTTGAACGGCAAGGACACGTTCGCCGCGACGCTCGCCCACGGCATCAAGGTCGGATCCTGGAACACGAAGCCGAGCGAGCCGCTAGGTCGCTCGACGACGCCGGCGCTCGCTTCGCTTAAGCCCGCGACAATCCGCAGCGCGGTCGATTTGCCGCAGCCGGACGGCCCGAGCAGCGACACGAATTCGCCGGCGGCGACGTCGAATGTCAGTCCGGCGAGCGCGGCGGTGCCATTGTCGAACGTCTTGCCGACGTCACGCAGCCGGACGATTGTCTCGCCTTGCGCGGTCATTTAGGCCGCAAGTCGACGCCAACGGCCTTGTTGACGAACTGCAGCGTGAAAGCCTTGCGGTAATCGATTGCTTTGTTGACAACGCCGGCCCGCACCATCTTGTCGAAAAAACTTTTCATGCGCGCGTCGGTCATGGCGCCTATGCCGAGCTTCTCGGCGTCGCCGGAATCGACGATGCCATATTCTTTCATCTTGGCGATGGAATAGGCCAGAAGCGCATCGGTCATTTCCGGATTTTGTTTTTTAATCAGCTCGTTGCCGGGCCGGCTGTCGCCATAAAGGTAATGGTACCAGCCGATCGCCGAAGCATCGACGAAGCGTTGCACCATCGCGGGATTCTTCTCGACCAGTTCGCGCCGCGTCTCGATCAGGGTCGAATAGCTGTTGAAGCCATGGTCGGCGAGCAGAAAAATTTCCGGCTTGAAATGCCCCTGCGTCTCGATCGCGTAGGGCTCGGACGTGACATAGCCTTGCATCGCCGTATTCTCGTCGGCAAGGAAGGGCTGCGGATTGAAGGTGTAGGGCTTCACCTTGGCTTCGTCGAAACCGTAGTCGGCTTTCAGCCACTGAAAATAGCTGGCGATGCCCTCCTTGGACACGAGCAGCGTCAGTCTCTTGAGGTCTTCGAGTTTTTTGGCCTTGCCGGGATGCGCCAGCAGAACCTGCGGGTCCTTCTGGAAGCTTGCCGCCACGGCGATGGTGGGGACATTCTGCTCGACCGCGTCGAAGCTTTGCAGCGAATTGGCGCTCATGAAGAAGTCGAGCTTGCCGACCGGCAACAGCAGGCGGTTGTTCACATTCGGTCCGCCCGGGACGATGGTGACGTCCAGTCCGTACTTCTTGTAGGTGCCGTCGGCGACCGCCTGGTAGTAGCCACCATGCTCGGCCTCGGCCACCCAATTGGTCCCGAAACGCACCTTGTCGAGGGTCTGCGCCGGCGCGGCCGGCGCCAGAACCGTGGCGAAGGTGACGGCAAAGGCGGCGGCAAGAGTGGCGTTCCGCGCCATTCGGTTAACTTGCATGATTCGGTCCCTGCCCGGCGGCTGTGAATTATAGCCAATAAGAAACGCCGAGGCAGCGGCAAATTCGGAGAGACCCACTCCGGGCGGGTCAATTTTTGGCCTTCAGAATTTCAAGATAGAGCGGACGCCCAGCATCTTGGCGTCGCGGCCGGAGACACCGCTCGGATGACGGATATATTGAAAGTCCGGTTGCACCGTCCAGCCGGGCACTATCTGCGCGACGTAGGACAGCTCAATATTGGCTTCATAGTCACGCACATTGCCTGGCACGCCGCTGGTGTTGATCAAATCCTGATCGAACCCGCTGACGCTATTCGAGAAGCGCGAATACACCACGCTGGCACCAAAACGATCGTCCGGACGGCCGGGAACGAAGCCTGCGAAGACAACGCCGCCGTTGAGCTGGAGGTTGACGAGATTGCGGTCGGACGGCGTGATCGACGCAAGGCCATAGACTGAGATTCCGCCATCGGCGGCGGCGCCGCGCGGCCGGTAAATCTGTTGATCGATAATGCCATAGAAGCCGTAATCGCCGCGATGCCGCGCCGGCACGCCGCTACCCTGCGGATTGGCTAGTAACGTGCCGTCATTGGCGAAGCGCTGGTCGGCGAACTGGCCAATATGGCTCCAGCCGCCAAGCTTGATGGTCTGCGCCAGTCCCGTGTCGTCCTTGCCTTGATTGGAGCGGAACTGCGCTTCGGCGACGCCCAAGGCCGGATCACGCAGCCGGAAATTCAAGCCATAACGATTGCAAGTGTCGGGATCGCCGGCACAGGGACCAGCCGGATCGCCATTGAAGACAGCGGCCAGCAGCGAAACATTCGGCGTGACATCGAACTTCACCCGCGCACCCGGCGTCGACAGCGGGTAAGCCGGCGCACCGCCCGGCAGATTGACCGCCGTAATCGTCGGCCAGTCGGTCTGCAAAAACATATTACTGAGGTCGCTGAAGAAGAATTCGTTGTCGGCGACGAGCTGGCCGATCCGGAAACTGGCGGCACCGTCCCAAAATTTCCGCTCGAACCACAATTCGGACAGGCGGATTGACGGATTGGCCTCAATTGCCGCGATCGTATTCATGCCGCCGATGTAGTCGCGGCGCATCCGGCCGGTATTATGGGTCTGGAAGAGGTTGGCGTAGAGCGTCAGATCCTTCCAGCCGGCGAATTTTTCCAGGTCGAGGGTGAATTGGGCTTCAAGCTTGCCCTGGTCGATGGTGCCACGTCGGGTGCCACCCGACAGGTTGCTGAGAACGTCGTTTGTATAGATCAGGTAGTAGGTAAAACCGCGCTCGGCGAGCCGCTTGCGGGCACCGGCCGGATCGCCGTTCTGCGGCAGGCTGGTCGCGATCGAAGGCTCGGTGATGCCGTTGCCATTCGCTGTCTGCGCGGCGGCCGGCGCCGCAGCAAAAGCGCCCAGAACCAGGCAGAGAATAAAAAAAACGCGCCTGGACACCACTGACATTACCCGCACGGAAAAGCCTGTTCCAATTCGTTAAGACAGAGCATAACGGCCGACGGCCTTGTTGCAAGTTATTCTTAATAAGGAAGGCACTGCAACGTAAAATGTGCAGCGCAGCATTAAAAGCGACCAAGATTACTGCTTTAATGCCGATGTGAAAAATTTATATGACGAAAGCGCTGCAATTAATGAGTAGGGCCTATAAACCTGCCGGGGGCGATCCACGCTCGTAGGGTTCTGGTTCGGCTCATCGGGACAATTAAAAAATGATGCCGTTTGCACTGCGGCCGCTGACGACCCCGCGAAATATAGCGATCGCAGCAGTCGTATTGATCGCTGGGATATCGCTGACCGTGTTGACGGGCACATTCGCGCGCCATAAGGACGATGTCGTTGCCGAAGTTGACCGGCCCAACCAGGCGCGCCGGGTCGGCGACCGTCTGTATCCGGGACCCAAGCAATGGGGCTCGCTGTCGATCGAGCCAGTGACGCAGCAGACCTTCCGCACCGAGCGATTGACCGAGGGCAAAATCTCCATCGACGAAGACCGCGCGACGCTTGTCTATTCGCCCTATGCCGGACGCGTCGTAAAGCTTCTCGCCAAGCCCGGCGACATGGTGCAGGCCGGCCAAGGCCTTTTCGTCGTTGAATCGCCGGACATGGTGCAGGCGCAAAACGACTTCATCGGCGCCATCGTCACCATGAACAAGGCCAAGTCCGCGCTCGACCTGGCTAGGATCGTCGAGCAGCAGAACAAATCGCTTTATGAGACCCGCGCCGCACCGCTGCGTGACGTGCAACAATCGCAGGCAGCGAGCCTGGCCGCGCAGAACGATTTGCGTTCGGCGCAGATTTCGCTCGAAGCCGTGCGCAACCGTTTACGCATCCTCGGCAAGACCGACGAGGAGATCACCAAGTTCGGCGAGACCGGTGACATCAGCCCACAGACCACGATCTCTTCGCCGATCGCCGGCACCGTCGTGCAGCGCAAGGTCGGCCCCGGCCAATACGTCAATACAACGTCAAACAGCGCCGCAGCCAATGACGCGACGTTCGTGATTGGCGATCTGTCGACTGTCTGGCTGATCGCTTACATCCGCGAAATCGACGCGCCGAACGTAAGAGTTGGCCAGTCGTTGCGTTTTTCGGTTCTTGCTTATCCGAACCGCGTCTTCAGCGCGGACATTGCCTATGTCGCGACCTCGCTCGACTCCGGCACCCGCCGTTTGGTGGTGCGTGCGACGCTCAACAACGCCGAAGGCATACTGCGCCCCGAAATGTTCGCCAGCGTGACCATCGTCACCGACGAGGGCGACAGCTCACTGGCAGTGCCGCGCGAAGCCATCATCAACGACGGCAACATCGCGCGGGTCTGGGTGGTCCGCGACGATAAATCCCTTGAATCACGCACCATCAAGACCGGCCTTTCCAATGGACAAGCCGTTCAGGTCCTCGAAGGCCTGAGCGTCGGCGAAAAGGTTATCGGCAGGGGCAGCCTGTTCGTCGACCGCGAAGCCACCGGTAGCTGACCGGTCATGATCCGCAGCCTTATCGCAGCTTGCCTGTCCCGCCGCCCTCTCGCTTTGGTCGGGTTCGCCGCCTTCATCGGCATCGGCTACGTCGCATTCACCACGCTTAACGTCGAGGCTTACCCGGATCCGGCGCCGCCGATCGTCGAGATCATCGCGCAATTTCCGGGGCAATCGCCCGAGGAAGTCGAGCGCTACGTTACGATCCCGCTGGAGATCGCGGTCGCCAGCACGCCGGGGCTTACTTTCATCCGCTCGAACACAGTGTTCGCGCTGGGCTTCATCCGCCTGCAGTTCGAATACGGGCGCGATTACAATTTCGTCCGCCAGCAGGTCGTCAACCGGCTGAAAGACGCAACCTTGCCCGCGACCGTCACGCCGGTCATCTCGCCGGCCGGCGGCATAAGCGAAATCCTGCGCTATCAGCTCAAGGGTCCGCCGGGCATGGACCTGATCGAGCTCAAGACCATCCAGGACTGGGTGGTGGAGCGTAAACTGCGCGTCGTGCCGGGCGTCGCCGACGTTTCGGTGCTGGGCGGCAAGACCAAGGAATACCAGGCGGAAATTGATCTCGACCGCTTGCGCGCCTACGGTCTGACGCTGCCGCAGATCATCAATTCGATCTCGACCAGCAACGCCAATGTCGGCGGCCGCACCATCGCCGTCGGCGAGCAATCGGTAAACGTGCGCGGCGTCGGCGCGCTGGGCTCGCTCAGCGATATCGACAACATCGTGATCTCCCAGCAAGGCGGCCTGCCGGTGCTGCTGTCGGACATCGCCCGCGACCGCGTCGGCTTCACGCCCCGGCTCGGCATAGCGGGACGCGACAAACAGGACGACGTCATTTTCGGCATCGTACTGATGCAAAAACTCGAACGCACCATGGACGTGGTGACGCGCGTGCGCGCCGCGATCGAGCGCATCAACAACGACGGCAGCCTGCCGCCGGGCGTCAAGATTGATCCATTCTACGACCGCGGAGATCTGGTCGCGATCACAGTTAGCACCGTGATGCACAACATGCTGTTCGGTATCGCGCTGATCTTCCTGATCCAGTGGATGTTCCTCGGAAATCTGCGCTGCGCCATTATCGTCGCCGCCACCATTCCGGTCGCGCTTTTCCTCGCCGTTATCATCACCGTGCTGCGCGGCGATTCAGCGAACCTGCTGTCGGTCGGCGCGATCGACCTTGGCATCATTGTCGACGGCACCGTTATCATGGTGGAAAACGTCTTCCGCCATCTGGCGCATCACGCCTACAAGTCTTTTTCCGACCGCGGCGGTTCGCTCGGCGACAAGCTGCACCGCATTCTCACCGCGGCGATCGAAGTCGATAAGGCGATTTTCTTCTCGGTGATCATCACCATCGCCGCCTTCCTGCCGCTGTTCACGATGCAGGGCGTCGAAGGCCAGATTTTCAGCCCGATGGCTCGTACCTACGCCTACGCTTTGCTCGGCGCCGTGATCGCGACCTTCACAATTACGCCGGTCTTGTCCGCGCTGCTGTTGCCCGACAAGGTCAACGAGGTTGAAACCTTCCTGGTGCGCCATATCCGCATCGGCTACCAGCGCGTGCTGATCCTGGCGGTGCGCAATGCGAAACCGGCGGCCATGAGCGCGGTTGCGTTTCTGGTGATCTGCGGCGGGCTCGGCGTGCAGCTCGGCACCGAGTTCCTGCCGAAGCTGGAAGAAGGCAACATGTGGATCCGCGCTCTGCTGCCGCCGACGGTGACGCTTGAAGCCGGCCGCGACAACGTCGACAAGATCCGCAATATCATCGCCGGCTACGCGCCGGTGCAGACGGTGGTGTCCGAACAAGGCCGCGGCGAGGACGCCACCGATCCGGACGGCTCGTTCGTCGCCGAATTCTTCGTGCCCCTCAAGCCGTTCAACGAATGGCCGAAAGGCCTGACCAAGCCGATGCTGGTCAAGCAGATATCCAACCAGCTTGAGAGCGAGTTCATCGGCGTCGATTTCAATTTCTCGCAATACATCCAGGATAACATCGAGGAGGCCGTTTCCGGCGTGAAGGGGGAGAACTCGGTCAAGATATTCGGCCCCGATCTCGCCGAACTCGAACGCCTTTCCAAACTGGTCAAGGATGAATTGGCGAAAGTGCCGGGCGTTACCGATCCGGGCGCCTTCAGCCTGCTCGGCCAGCCCAACCTGCTGATCCAGGTCGACCGCGCCAAGGCCGCGCGCTACGGCATCACCGTCAGCGACATGAACACTGTGGTGCAGGCCGCCATCGGCGGTCAGGAAGTGACGCGCATCTACGAAGGCGAGAAAAACTTTCCGCTCACCGTGCGCCTCGCGCCGCAATACCGCGACAACATCGACGCCATCCGTTCGGTGCCGGTCGCTTTACCGAACGCCGACCCGAAAGCGCCGACCAGCTATATCACGCTCGGCGACGTCGCGTCAGTCCGGGTGGAAACGGGCGCGGCCTATATCTACCGCCAGAATACCGAGCGTTTCATCCCGATCAAATACAGTGTGCGCGGCCGCGACCTCGGCTCGACGGTTGGCGAGGCGCAGGCCCGCATTGCCATGAACGTGCCATTGCAGACCGGCTATCGCCTAGAATGGTCGGGCGAGTTCGGCGCGCTGGTCGAGGCCAAGAAGCGCCTTGCCATCATCGTGCCGCTCAGCCTCGTGCTGATTATGATGCTGCTCTACAGCCTGTTTAATTCGGTTCGCGACAGCCTGCTGGCGCTTGCCGGGATTCCCTTCGCGGTGGCGGGCGGCATTCTCGGCCTCTATGTCGCGGGCCTGAACGCAAGCGTCTCGGCGGCGGTCGGCTTCATTTCGCTGTTCGGCGTGTCGGCGATGGATGGCATCCTGCTGGTCTCTTACATCCGCCGCAGCATGGAGGAAGGCCTGAGCCGCGAAGAGTCTATCATAGGCGCCGCGCAGACCCGCATGCGGCAGATATTCATGACCGGTTTCTCGGCCTGTATCGGCCTCGTGCCGGCCGCGTTCTCGACCGGCATCGGCTCGCAGGTGCAGCAGCCGCTGGCCTGCGTCATCGTCGGCGGAATGCTGCTTTCGCCGATCTGCAGCTTGCTGGTAATACCGATCTTTGCGCGACTCTTCATGCCCGCGGTAGCCCACACAGCGCCGCCGCCGCGCGCGGCGGAACGCCCCGCGGAATAATTACTTCGCTGCTGCGACGCTCATCGCCAGCACGCGCGCGACGTGCAGGGCATCGCGCGCGGCGCCGTCGTGGATCTGGTGCCGGCATGACGTACCGTCTGCGACGATCATCGTATCGCCGGGCGCTTTGCGCACCGCCGGCAACAGCGACAACTCGCCCATTTTGAGCGATACGTCGATCGTATCCTTGTTATAGCCGAACGAGCCGGCCATGCCGCAGCAGCTCGATTCGATCGTCTCGACGCTCAGTCCGGGAATGAGCTTCAACACGCTTTCCACCGCGCCCATCGCACCGAAGGACTTCTGATGGCAGTGGCCATGCAGCAGCGCCTTTTGCGGCAGCGCCCCGAGCGGCAATTCAAGATTCCCGGCTTTATGTTCGCGAGCGAGAAATTCCTCCAACAGCAGCGCGTTGATTGCAATCTTGTCGGCAACCTCGCCTTTGAGCAGCGCCGGCAATTCATCGCGCAAGGTCAGCAGGCAACTTGGTTCCAGGCCGACGATGGGAATTCCGCGCATCGCGAAGGGCGCCAAAGCCGCCAAAGTGCGGCGCATCTCGGCGCGCGCCTCGTCGACTTTGCCGACCGACAGGAAAGTGCGGCCGCAGCACAACGGCCGGGTTGTGCCATCGGCGGGCATTGCCGCATGGACGCGATAGCCGCCGGCGACCAGCACCGACAGCGCCGCGTCGAGATTCTCGCGTTCGAAATAGCGGTTGAAGGTGTCGGCAAACAGCAAGACCTCGCGCCTCGGCTCTTCACCGGCGGAACGGTCGCGATAAATATCGCCTCGCCAACGCGGCAGGCTGCGTCGCGTGGAGAAGCCGGCGAAGGCTTCCGAAGCCCAGCGCAGCAACGGCACCTTGTCGCGCAGATTGAAAAAAGCGGCAAAGCGCGCGGCCAGCGGCGCGTAACGTGGCAAATAGCCGACCAGCCGGTCGTGCAGCGTGAGCCCATGCTTGGCGGCGCGCGCGGCCAGCACTTCGATTTTCATGCGGGCCATGTCGACGCCGGTCGGACATTCGCTGCGGCAGGCCTTGCACGAGACGCACAGCGACAGCGTTTCCGCCATCTCGTCCGAGGCCAGCGCATCCGGCCCAAGCTGGCCGCTGATCGCCAGCCGCAATGTATTGGCGCGGCCGCGGGTGACGTCACGCTCGTCGCGGGTGACGCGATAGGATGGGCACATTGCGCCGCCGGCCAGTTTGCGGCAAGCGCCATTGTTGTTGCACATCTCGACGGCGCCTTGCAGGCCACCGCCGACGCCTGGATAGGCCGACCAGTCCAGTTCGGTCTTGATCTCGACGCCGGCGTAATCCGGCTTGTAGCGGAACAGCGAGCGGTCATCGAATTTCGGCGCGCGCACGATCCTGCCGGGATTGTAGAAACCATTCGGATCGAAACGGTCCTTTATTTCCTCGAAGGCGCGGGCGAGTTGCGAGCCGAACATCGGCTCATTGAATTCCGAGCGCACCAGCCCGTCGCCATGTTCGCCGGAATGCGAGCCCTTGTATTCGCGCACCATGGCGAAGGCCTCTTCGGCGATCGCGCGCATCGCATGCACATCTTTGTCCAGCCGCAAGTTCAGCACCGGCCGTACATGCAGGCAACCATTGCCGGCATGGGCGTACCAGGTACCGCGCGTGCCGTTCTTCTCGAAGATTTCCGTCAGCCGCGTCGTGTAGTCGGCGAGATGTTCGAGCGGCACCGCGCAATCCTCGACGAAGGACACCGGCTTGCCGCTCTCCTTCATCGACATCATGATGTTGAGGCCCGACGTGCGCACGTCGGTGATCGCTGCTTGCAAGCTGCCGTCGAGAATGTCGACAACACCGCCCCATTTGGCGCCGCTGTTGCTCCAGGCAAAACCGAGATCGCCGATCAATTCGTTAAGCTGGCGCAGCCGCGACAGATTTTCGTTCTGATCGTCCTCGCCGAACTCGACCAGCAGGATCGCCGCCGGCAAATCGCGCACGAACCGATCGAGCGTCGGCTTGAACATCGCGATCGCACCAGCCAGTTCGATCATGGTCTGGTCGATCAGTTCGACCGCGATGGGCTTCAGCTTGACGATGTGCTGCGCGCAATTCATCGCCTCGTAGAAGCTGCCGAAATGCACGGCGCCGACGGCGCGCTTGCCGAGCAAGGGCGACAACTTCAATTCGATGCGCGTCGAATAGCCGAGCGTGCCTTCCGAGCCGACAAGAATATGCGACAGGTTGATATCGTTCTTGCCCGAGTACTTGCCCGGTACCAGCGCATCGAGATTATAGCCGCCGACGCGGCGCTGCACTTTGGGGAAGCGCGCGGCGATCTCGCTGGCCTCGCGCGCGCCGATCTCGAGCAGGTCCTTCGCCAGCGGCCGTATCGCCGGCGGCACATCGTCGAGGCTGCCGCCCATCGGCCCGAAATGCGCTTTCGTCCCGTCGGCCAGCAGCGCGTCGATCGACAGCACATTGTCGCGCGTGGTGCCGTAGCGCAGCGAACGACCGCCGCAGGAATTGTTGCCGGCCATACCGCCGATGGTGGCGCGGGAGGCGGTCGAAATGTCGACCGGGAACCACAGGCCATGGCCTTTAAGCTGCCGATTGAGTTCGTCCAGCACAATGCCCGGCTCGACCGTGACGCGGGCGTTTTTGACGTCCAGTTCGAGGATTCGGGTGAGGTATTTCGAGCCATCGACGACCAGCGAGGAGCCCACCGTCTGGCCACACTGGGAGGTGCCGCCGCCACGGGCGAGGACGGTAACGCCCTCCTGCCGGGCGATCCCGATCGCCCGCTCGGCCTCCTCGACCGTTCGGGGGGCCACCACGCCGACCGGGGTGATCTGGTAATGCGAGGCGTCGGTCGCATAGCGGCCGCGGGTATAGCGGTCGAACTGGACATCCCCCGTCAATTCGGCCTTCAGACGCCTTTCCAGGCCGGGTAGAACAACCGTCAAACCGCCGATCCTCGCATTGTGTATGGGTTTATTGCATGAGCCGATTGCGGAAAACCGCTTGACCGCAATGTTGCATTCATAGTTCAACGCCACAAGCACCGCTCCCCAGCCGGGACGGGCCGTGGACTTTACGCCCACACATTCTCGACAAAAGCTGCCGTTTTAGGAGCGGATTTCCCATGGCTCAGAATTCCTCACGTATGGCCGGTCGCCACTTCCTGCACATTCCCGGGCCGACGCCGGTGCCCGACCGCGTCCTGCGCGCCATGGACACGCCGATGATCGATCATCGCGGTCCGGAATTTTCCAAGCTGGCCAAAAAGTGCCTCGACGGCATCAAGACCATTTTCAAGACGACCAACCCAGTGATCATCTATACCGCGACCGGCACCGGCGCCTGGGAAGGCGCGCTCGTCAACACTTTGTCGCCTGGCGACAAGGTGCTGATGGTCGAGACCGGCCAGTTCGCCACGTTGTGGAAGAAGATGGCCGAGAAGCTCGGGCTGGTGCCCGAACTGATCCCGACCAACTGGCGCGTCGGCACCGATCCGAAACTGATCGAAGCGCGGCTGCGCGACGACAAGGCGCACGAGATCAAGGCGGTGTGCGTGCTGCACAACGAGACCTCGACCGGCTGCCAGACCGACATCGCCGCCATCCGCAAGGCGATCGACGCCGCCGGACATCCGGCGCTGCTGATGGTCGATACGATTTCCTCTCTGGCCTCGATGGACTACCGCCACGACGAATGGGGCGTCGATGTCTCGGTCGGCGGCGCGCAGAAGGGCCTGATGCTGCCGCCCGGCATGTCGTTTAACGCCATCAGCGACAAGGCGATCGCAGCCAACAAGACCTCCAAGCTGCCCAAGTCGTTCTGGGCCTGGGACGAAATGCTGGCTATGAACAAAGTCGGCTTCTTCCCCTATACGCCCGGCACGCAGATGCTGCAGGGCCTCGCCGTCGGCATCGAGATGCTGCACGAGGAAGGCCTCGACAACGTGTTCGCGCGTCACGAGCGGCTGGCGGAAGCCACCCGTCGCGCGGTCAAGACCTGGGGCCTCGACACCGTGTGCGGCGACGTCAAATATCAGTCGTCGACACTGACCGCGGTGATGCTGCCGGAAGGTCATAATGCCGACGCCTTCCGCGCGCTGGCGCTCGAGACATTCAACATCTCCTACGGCGCCAGCTTCGGTCCTTTCGCCGGCAAGTATTTCCGCATCGGCCATCTCGGCGACATCAACGATGCCATGCTGATGGGCGGTCTTTCCTGTACCGAAATGGCGCTGCAGCTCGCCGGCGTGCCGATCAAGAAGGGCGGCGTGCAGGCGGCGATGGATTATCTGGTCACCGCGCATGGCGGCGGCAAGAAACAGGCGGCGGAATAATTTTCGCTTCTGATAAATTCGAATGGCCGGGCCGCGAGCCCGGCCATTTTTTTATGCGAGAGCACGTTTTACGAAATCCGCGATCGCCGTCAGCGTCACATCCGGCGCTTCCCGTTGCGGCGAATGCTTGACGCCCGGCAATAGCGCAACCTCGACCGGGCAATAGCACTCACGCTCGGCCGCTTCGATCTGCGCGACCGTGCCGTATTGGTCGTCCGCGCCCTGCACAATCAATATCGGCACGCGGATATAGGCGAGTTGCTCGGTGATATCCCATTTCCGGAATCCCGGATCGAGCCAGGCGCCGTTCCAGCCGTAAAAGCCGTTGTCGGGGTCCTTGTGCCAGCGCGCGAGCTTCTGTTTGAGGTCCGTTGTCTCGTAAGCCTTCCTCGCCTCGACGATGGCGGCGATGCCCATATCTTCGGTGAAGAAATGCGGCGCTATCAACACCAGCCCACTGAGGCGATGATCCTGATGCGTACCAGCATAGATCGCTGTGATCGACGCGCCGTCGCTGTGGCCGATCAACAGGCCGCGCCGGAAGCCGATTTCATCCAGCAATCGCGGCAACACATCGCGCGCCTCGTCGTGCATATAGGTCAGCGGGCGCGGCAAGGCCACAGGCGACGATTGTCCGTAACCGGCGCGCGAATAGACAAAGACGCCGCAGCCGGTCGCCTGCGCAAGCTTATCGGGAAAATCGCCCCATAGCCCAACGCAGCCGAGGCCTTCGTGCAGCAGCACCAAAGTCGGCGCTTTATCCGGCGTCGAGCCGATGAAGCGGTATTCGAGGCTTTGAGATCCAATAGAGAGAAAGCCGTTGTCGGTAAGCTTCATTTCATTGTTCTGCGCGCAACTTGAAGCGTTGAATCTTCCCCGTCGCCGTTTTTGGCAGCTCATTGCGGAATTCGATCCAGCGCGGATATTTGAACGGCGCCAGCTTTTGCTTGACGTGATCCTGCAACACCTGCGCCAGCGCGTCGCTGGCCTTGTCGGGCTGCTTCAACACGACAAAGGCGCGCGGCTTGATCAGTTTCTGCTCGTCGTTCCAGCCGACCACCGCGGCTTCCAGCACATCCGGATGCGATGATAGAGCCGCCTCGACCTCGAAGGGCGAAACGTACATGCCCGACACTTTCAGCATGTCGTCGGCACGGCCGCAGCAGATGTAGAAGCCGTCGGCATCCTCGATATATTTGTCGCCGCAGCGGGTCCATTCGCCGCGAAACGTATCGCGCGATTTCTCACGGTTGTTCCAGTACATCAGGGCGCTGGTCGGGCCGCGCACATGCAGTTCGCCCATTTCGCCCGGCGCGACGGGCTCGCCATCTTCACCGATAAGCTTGATCTCGTAGCCGGGTACGCATTTCCCGGTCGTTCCGTATTTATTGGTGCCCGGCCAGTTGGTCAGGAAGATGTGCAGCATCTCCGTTGTGCCGAGGCCGTCGGAGATTTCGACACCGTAGCGGGCGAAGAAATTCTTGGCGACCTCCTCGGGCAGCGCCTCGCCGGCGGACTGGCAGCGTCGCAGTTTCAGTTCGGATTTGTCCGGCGCATTCGGACTGTTGAGGAACGCGGCGTAGAAGGTCGGCACGCCGAAGAAGACCGTGACCGGATGCTTGCGCAGCAGCGCGGCGACGCCATCCGGCGTCGGCCGTTCCGGATTGAGCACCGTCGTCGCGCCGACGCTCAAGGGAAATGTCATGGCGTTGCCGAGGCCATAGGCGAAGAACAATTTCGCCACCGAGTGGACGACATCGGTTTCCTTCAGCCCGACGACCGGGGTGCCATAGAGGTCGGCGGTCAGCTTCAGGCTGGCGTGACAATGCACCGCGCCTTTCGGCTTGCCGGTGGAGCCCGAGGTGTAGAGCCAGAACGCCATGTCGTCACCGACGGTCGGCGCGGTGTAAGGCTCCGGCTCGTCGGCGCCGATGAGATCCTCGAACAACCGGTAACCGTGCGGCACCTCGCCGGAGACGACGACGTGATCGAGGTCGGGGCTTTGCGCGATCAGCTTCTCGAATTTCGGAAACAGCACTTCCGACACCACCAGGCATTTGGCGCGGCTGTCGGCGAGCATGAAGCGGTAGTCGTCCTCGGTCAGCAGCGTGTTGACCGGCACGGCGATGATGCCGGCCTTGAGGCAGCCGAGAAACGCGGTCGGCCAGTCGATCGTGTCGGTCAGCGCGATCAGCACCCGCTCCTCACGCCGGACGCCGAGGCCACGCAAAGCCGCCGAAAAGCGCGCGACCCGGTCGGCGAGCTGGCCGTAGGTCCAGGTCCCGCGCGCATCGATATAGGCCGGCTTGTCCTTGCGGCCGGCCGCGAGGTTGCGCTGCAAGACGTCGGCGGCGAAATTATAGGCCCGCGCGTCCCCTTCGACGGCTGTCATCGCATCGTCCTCCCAGGATTTTTGCCATTATGCCGGGCACGGCTTGAACTGCCTAGCGCAGCATAATTCAAAGTGGTGAGGGCGCGATTCATCGCCCGTATTGTTTGAGGCCCCGGGCAGGCCGCCTTCTCTTTTTCTCCCCCGGGCCACAGCCCGAGGGGACGGAGCGCCGCGTGGCGCCACATCTCATTCACGCCCTGGAAAGGCGTGCGCGTCCTTTGGCGAAGGACGCTGCGCCCCGCGGCGCTCCATCGCGGTGTCGTTACGGCTGCCGGGCCGCGCTTCCAAGGGCTAACTGCTTGCGCAGTTGCTTCGCCTCGTCAGCGAGCTCCTCGCGGGAGGTCTTATTGCCTCCGGGCGGGGTCCGGCGCCGCCCGGGAGCGGAGGATGCGTATCCCTCCGCCCGCGGGCACCGCGTCCTCTCCCACTTCTCATGACGCCTCATGACAGCGCCCTCGGCGGATCGGACATACATAGGATATCTATCTTAGGACTTAAGTCAATAGGCGCGTCCGCTTTTTTGTCGGCTGAAATTTCATCCTGTCGCGGCCCACGCCGCCGCGCGGCCCCGCATGGGTGAAATGCGGGGCGAATCTGCCCGTGACCGGCGGACGCGCGCGTGTTAATGCCCGGCGGGAACGCCTATAATGCTGCAAACCGGAGCCGGTATCCCCGGCCGTACAAGAACCTTCAAGGAGAGACCCATGGACAAGGCCGTCCGTCAGATCAGCGCCGAGGACATCAACCCGCGCCACAACTGGGGCCGCGCGCTGCCCTCGCTCGGCATCATGGGCGTCGACTTCGAGGAGCGCGTCGATTTCCGCCGCCTGCACCGCTACCGCCTCGGCCGCGCCAAGCAGGCACTGGAGAAGTCCGAACTTGGCGCGCTGCTGGTGTTCGACGTCAACAACATCCGCTATCTCACCTCGACCAAGATCGGCGAGTGGGAGCGCGACAAGCTGGCGCGCTGGGCGCTGCTGACCCGCACCGGCGAACCGATCCTGTGGGACTTCGGCTCCGCCGCCGTGCATCACAAGCTCTATGCGCCGTGGCTCGACCCGCAGAACTGCAAGGCCGGCCTGATCGGCCTGCGCGGCACCGTGGCGCCCTCCTTCGGCCTGATGAAGAAGCACGCCGAGGAACTCGCCTCGATCCTGCGCGAACACGGCGTCGCCGACATGCCGATCGGCGTCGACATCGTCGAACCGCCGATGATGTTCGAACTGCAGAAAGCCGGCCTCAAGATCGCCGACGGTCAGCAGGTCATGCTGGAAGCACGCGAGATCAAGTCGCAGGACGAAATCGCGCTCCTGAACCACGCCGCCTGCATGGTCGACGGCGCCTATGACCTCGTGAACAAGGAGCTGAGGCCGGGCGTGCGCGAGAACGACATCGTCGCCATGGTCAACGACTTCCTCTATCGCAACGGCTCCGACGACGTCGAAGCGGTCAACGCGGTGTCCGGCGAGCGCGGCAATCCGCATCCGCACAACTTCACCGACCGCATGATCCGCCCCGGCGACATGGCCTATTTCGACATTCTGCAGGCCTTCGTCGGCTACCGCACCTGCTACTACCGCACCTTCGCCGTCGGCCGTGCGACGCCGATGCAGCACGATGCCTACAAGATGGCGCGCGAATGGCTGGACAATGCGATGATGCGCATCAAGCCCGGCGCCTCGACCGCGCATATCGCCGAAGCCTTCCCGAAGGCCGGCGAGTTCGGCTTCCCGGACGAACTGTCGGCCTTCGGCCTGCAATTCGCGCACGGTCTCGGCCTGGCGCTGCACGAGCGGCCGATCATCTCGCGCGTCATCTCGATGGATCATCCGACCGAGATCAAGGAAGGCATGGTGTTCGCCATCGAAACCTTCTGCCCGTCGGCCGATGGTTTCTCCGGCGCCCGCATCGAGGAAGAAGTCGTGGTCACCGACAAGGGCTGCAAGGTGATCTCGCTGTTCCCGGCGGAAGAACTGCCGATCTCGAACAAGTACTAGACGCAGTCCTCGACTGTTGAAAAATCACAAAAGGCGCGCTTCGGCGTGCCTTTTTCTTTGCCGCGGCGGCGGCACCACGGAACTATCTGCCGGTGCTGGCACTTACATTTCCGATGAATCCAACGAAGGAATGTAAAATGGCTGAAGGCAGCGGCGGCGGAATTGGCGTGCTTGGGGTGCTCGTGGGAGCGCTTATCGTGGTTGTCGTCGGCGGCGGTTTGCTGTTCGCGACCGGCAATCTGGGCGGCAGCAAGTCGACGACCCTGAAGGTCGAGCTCCCCAAAGTCAGCACTTCGAAATAATAAGCGATCTGAATTTTTGAATAAAAAAGCCGGCCATGCATGGCCGGCTTTTCTGTTTCGGGCGCTGTCTTGGGGCCGCCTATTTCACTTGCAGCGGCGCCTTGGCCCAATAGTCCTCAGCCGACTTGGTGGCCTTAAGCGCGGCCATATCCTTGTAGCCCGGCGCCATCGACGCATCGGTGCCGGCCAGCACCTGGTGGTGCTCGATATTGAGAAGCCGCAGCCAGCTCTGCTGGCCGAGCGTCAGGCCGATCATGCAGCCGATCTCGACCAGCTCCGCCTCGGTGAAATTCGCGTGCAGGCGGTCCCAGAAGGCGTCGTCGGTGTTGAGATGCCAGACGATGGCCTCGGCATAGGACAGAGCCGCCTTCTGGCGTTCGGTGTAGCGGGTCGACTTTTCGAAATTGAGTAGGTCAAGAACGTGATCCTCGATCAGCGCGCCGGTCGATGTCGATTTCACCGAGCGCTGGTTGCCGCAATATTCGCATTGCACCGAGCGCGACACGTAAAGCCGGCACAATTCCTTGAGCGGATGATCGGCGATGCCGTTGCGGAACAGGTTGTTCCAGCTGTCGGCGAAGAACCAGAACGCCGCCGGCACATGCGCGCGGATGGCCGAGCTTTCCGGCCGCGGCGTGCCCTCGCGCTGGCAGCGCTCCATCTCGGCGCGCATTTTGTCGTCCATCTTGTCGAGCGGAACGTAGCTGATGCGTTGCTTGGCCATAATGCTTCCCGGGGTGTGGTTGCGTTTCCGGGAGGCTAGGCGACCTCGAACGCCCGTGGTATCGTGAATATCAAATACCGGTATCGGTGATGACGATGGCCAAGGCGCGCTCGGACTGGGACACCCGGATCGGCCGGCGGCTCAAGCTGCGCGACCTGCACATCCTGTCCGTCGTCGTGCGCTGGGGCAGCATGGCCAAGGCCGCCGCGCATCTCGATACCTCGCAGTCGGTCGTCTCCGAGGCGATTGCCAGCCTGGAAAGCGCGCTCGGCGTCACCCTGCTCGACCGCAGCCCGCGCGGCATAGCGCCGACGATCTATGCGACCGCTTTGCTCAAGCGCGGCCATGTCGTCTTCGATGAACTGCGCGAAGGCATCAAGGAGATTGAGCGACTGTCCGGCCAGGCGACAGGCGAAATTCGCATCGCCTGCCCGGAATTTCTCGCCGCCGGGCTGATGACCGACGCCATTGACGGCTTTTCGCGCGCCTATCCCGACATCCTCTGCCACGTCGTCGAGGCCGATGTCAGCACTCTGGATTTCCGCCAGTTGCAGGAGCGCGCCGTGGACTTGATGGTGACGCGCGTGCCGAACGCCTTTGCCGACGACGATCTCGACGTCGAGGTACTGTACGACGATCCGCATCTGGTGGTGGTCGGCGAGAAAAGCCCGTGGGCCGGCAAGCGCGCGGTCAAACTGGCCGACCTGGCCGGCGAGCCGTGGATCATCCCGCCATCGCCGATCGTCAATGCGATTCTCGAGGAGGCCTTCGCGGCGCAAGGGCTGAAGCCGCCGGCAGAGAAGGTCATTACCTCGTTCATCCTGATGCGCAACCATTTGCTGGCGAGCGGGCGCTTCGTCACGGTGCTGCCCGAGTCGGTGCTGCGCTACAATGCGAAGCAATGGGCGCTGCGCGCGCTGCCGGTCAAATTGCGCGCCACGCCGCAGCCGATCGCCATCGTCAGTTTGAAGAACCGCAGCCTCAGCCCGGCGGTTCAATTATTCATCGGCCATCTGCGAACGGTGGTGAAGGCTTACATGCGCCGGCGCGCTTAGGTTTTGCCACCGAGATCCTTCTGCGCCAGCATCGCCGCCGGCAAAGCGACGCTCATCGAATCCACCATCGTGGTCGGAATGAGAATGGTGGCGCCGCGCTCCTTGGTCGTTTCATAGATGATGTTCATGGCGCGCAAGTGCAGCGCCGCCGGTTCGCCGGCATAGGTGCGCGCGGCGTCGACGAATTTCTGCGCGATGGCCGCTTCGGCCGAGCCGAGGATGACGCGGGCTTCCTTCTCGCGCTCGGCCTGCGCCTGGCGCGACATGGCATCCTGCAACGCGACCGGGATGGCGACGTCGCGGATTTCGACCGAATTAACCGAGATGCCCCAGTTCGCGGTCTTGCGCGCGATTTCGGTGCGCAGCACTTCATCCGCCGACTTGCGTTCGGCGAGCAACGCCGACAGAAGCGACGCGCCGATCATTTCGCGCAACGAGGTCTGCGCCACCCGGTCGATGGCCTGACGATAATCGGTGATGTTGAGCGCGGCGGCCTGCGCATCATGCACGTGCCAGAAGATGACGGCGTCGACATTGACCGGCACGGTGTCGCGGGTCAGCGCCGATTCGGCGTTGAATTGCGTGGTCTGGATGCGCTCGTCGATCACCGCGGTGATGCTGTCGAAGATCGGGATGATGAAGAACAGGCCGGGGCCCTTGACGCTCGACAGCTTGCCGGCGCGCAGGATGACGAAGCGCTGCCAGTTATTGGCCATCTTGAGCGAAAAGAAGGTGAGCACGGCGAGTGCGACAAAGACAAGCCCGGGCCATGGCATCTGGCCGAGAAACAAGACCACTCCGATGCCGCCGAAAACGACGGTGATGAGCAAAGTGATTTGATTCATGGCAGGGCTCCGCGGTGCGAGGAACGGCGGCGCCGGCGGCGACCGGGCGCCTCTTATGCAGATACGCCCTCGGCGCCAAAGCACAAGCGCCCGGCAAGGGCGCGGTGCATAAAATCGGCGTTATCGCCGCGGCGGACGATCAGGCGGCGCGCACGCGGGCGACGAAATCCTGCGCCTCGTCCTGCAACGCCGCGGCCTGGCGGTTCAAATCGGCGACGGCTTGCGAGATTTGCTGCGCGCCGGTGTGGGTGCGGGCGGCGAATTCGTTGACGCCGGCGATGGCGTCGGACACCTGGCGCGAGCGCAGCGCGGCGCCTTCGACGCTTTCGGCGATTTTCTGCGTCGCCTGATTTTGCAGCTTGACCGAGCCGGTGATGGCGCGCGCGACGGTTTCGATCTGCGCGATCGCCGACGACATCGACTGGGTGGCGGTGCGCACGCCGTCGATGATCTGGCCCATCGAGCCGGTGCGATCCTGGATATGGCCGAGCGCCCGGGTGGTCTGGGCCGCCAGCGTCTTGACCTCCTGCGCCACCACGGCGAAGCCGCGACCGGCTTCGCCGGCGCGCGCCGCCTCGATCGTGGCATTGAGCGCCAGCAGATTGGTCTGGCCGGCGATGGCGTGAATCATGCCGGCCACCTTCTCGATGTCGTCGACCGCCGGGTTGAGGCCATCGGCATTGGCGACGGCGATATCGGCGCGGCGGGTCGCTTCCGCGACGACGCCGGAGGCGTTGGCGAGCTGCGCGTCGATATCATTCATCGCCATCGAGAGTTCGTCGATGGCGTGCGACACCGTGCCGGCAACCGTCGTGCTCGCGTCGGCGGCGCCGGTGGCGGCCTGCGCATTGCGCCCGGACTCGTCGGCCATTTCGCTCATCGCGCGCGCGGATTGATCGAGTTCGGCGGCGGCTTGCGCCAGCGCCGCCGCGACGCTGAGAATCTTGTTTTCAAAATTGCGGGCGAACTGGTCGAGCGCCTGGCGCTTTTCCGCCTCGGCCTGGGCGCGGGCGCGGGCGCGCTGCTCTTGCCCTTCGCCGAGCGCAACGGCGTTGTCACGGAAAACCAGAACGGCGCGCGCCATGGTGCCGACTTCATCGCCGCGCTTGAGGCCCTCGATGCGTCCGTTGAATCGGCCTTGCGCGATCTCGCGCATGACGGCGGCGAGCCGCTGCAACGGCCGCGCCACCGTGCGATGGGCCAGCGCCATCGCCAACAGGATGGTGAACAGCGTGCCGCCGATCAGCATGACCGACAAAAGCTGGTAGGTCTGCGCCTTGCGCGCGGCGGCAGCTTCCGACGTTTCCCGCATCTGCCCGCCGAGAATGCCGATCAGGCGGTTCATGCTGGTGGTTGCGTCGACCAAGGCCGGATCGAATTTCAGTTCGAGCAGTTCGCGCGCCGGCTCGCGCTGGTTATTCACGGTCATCAGACGCACCTGTCCGGCGATGGCGTTGACCAGATCCAGGCGTCGCAGCATGCCGTTCACATCGTCGCGGTGCCGCGGCAGCGTCTCGGTCACGCCGTTGAGCCAGGATTTGGCCGCGGCATATTGTCCGGCCCGCTCCTCGGTCGCTTCGAGAATAGTATCGGGGTCGGTCGCCGCCGCCATTTTATACGTTGCAAGCCCCAGAGACTGCACCGCGCTCTTGGCCTCGGTGAGAACCAGCCGGGTCGGCATGACCTCGTTGGCGACGATCTCGTTGATGCGATCGATCTCGTGCAGGCTGCGCAGGCTGTACCAGTTGGCCGCCGCCGACAGGATTCCGAGCGCGCCGATCAGCAACATCGCCTTGGCGGCGATCGGCAGGCGAATCGATTTCAGTCGCAGCATTAAAATACCTGGAGGTGCGGTGACGCCGCCTTTCTAGCCGTCAAATGGTTCGTGATCGCTTAATCTCGCGGTCACGCTTCCGTCGCCTTTGTCATAAATTGAGTCGACGGGTATGCGCACGTTCTCGCGCTGTCACAAATCACAGCCATACAAAACCCGTGGCGAAAACTTCCGCCACGGGTTGCACCATTATACACTTTGCGAAAGTGATTATGCCCGCGCGGCCAGCGTTTCCTTCAAATGCGGGAACCGTTCGGTGAGCAGCGAGCCGTGATAATAAGTCGGCACGAAGGACGGATGCGCGCGGACATTGTCGAACCAGGTGATGACACGCGGCAGATCCTGCCAATCGGCGTAATTGAGATCGTACATGCGCACCAGCGCCGGCATCGCCGCGACATCGGCGAGCGACATGTCCTTGCCCAAGAGCCACGGGCCGCCGCTCAACTCGATCTCGCGGTCCATGCGCTCGTAGGAGCGGCGCAGGCGGGCGAGCGCGGCGTCCATCTCCGCCTTGGGAAAGCCGGTCTGGCCCATCGCCAGCATGAATTCCTTGCGCAGCGGCTTGCTCATCGCCATGGCGACGAAGTCCTCGCGGCTCATCGCCTGGAATTTCGGCAGGAAGGCGAGATTGAAGGTTGGCACCCGCACCGAGGCGGCCGGCATCTCGTCCATGAAATGCATCAGCGCGCGCATGCGGGCGCGCGTCACCGGATTTTCCGGGGTGAAGCTGTTTTCCGGCACGACCTCGTCGAGATATTCGGTGATGACGGTGGAATCGGTAACGATGGCGCCGTCATGATCGAGCGTCGGCACCACGCCGTTCGGGTTGAGCTTGAGATAATCCGGCTTGAGCTGGTCGCCGTCGAGCAGATTGAGCTTCACTTCGTCGAACGGCAAATGCTTGGCGTTGAGCACGAAGCGCACCCGCTGGCTGCAGGTCGATTGCGGCGCGTTGTAGAGTTTGAAGGCCATTTGACGATTACTCCTCGTGCGAAAAACAAATCCTACATGCTCAAGCGCTGCCCGTCATCCTTCAAGGCTCGCCGCTGCGCAGGCCCGCACCTCAGGATGACGGGTTGGTTGCCAGCCCCTTGCGCAGTTCTTCCAGCCGAAGCTGATAATTCTCGCCATCGCCGTAATCCTCGAACAACGCATAGCGGGCATGCGTGCCGATGACGCGGCGCGCGTGCTTGATCGGGCACCAGTACTGCTCGGTGCGCGCGGCGATTTCGCGCGCATAGGCGATGACGCCATTGGCATAGGAGCAATAGGCGCAGTTGAGTTTTTCCAGCGCGTTGAGATAGGCCAGATGGTGGCGGTCGAACACCAGATAATCGGCGCGCTTGATTTTCGCGATGCCGTAAATCGGGAAGCACACCGCCTGAAAAACAGTGACGAACAGATCGAGCAGCAGGAACGGCACGATGCCGGCATAGATGACCGGCGAGGTCAGCATGATCAGCGGATGGGCGCCGAACACATAGGGCAAAAGCTTGCTGCGCAGCTGCCGATGTCGGCGCAGAAGTTCCTCCTCGAAGGCGACGCGGCCATGCTCGATGCCGATCTTCAGCTCGGCGCTGCGCTTGGCCAGTTCGGCGTCGAGTTCGCCTTCGAGCGCGCTGATCCTGTCAATGAGCGCCGCGATCTGTGGGTTCATGGCTCGTTCCTTCGGGAAAATATGGCGGTGGCGCGAGGCCAGCATGGGCCGGGGCGGCGGAAATTTACAGGCAATTTACTTGTCGCCGCAGCCTGCGCTCGGTTCACTGCAACGGTGCGCGGCCGTCGCTTCTCCTCCCTTGGGAATAAAACGACGGCCAGAATCCTCCACTTCTTGCACAAAGGGCCCCTGCGAAGGGGCCCTCTTTTTTTGTGCGTGCATTCGTTTGTCGTCCCGAGCGAACGGCAGTGAGACCCGGGACCCATACTCCGTTTACCATCGATAGGGTACGGCGTATGGGTCCCCGCCATATCCGTCCTTAGGACGGCGTCGCTTCGCGAAGCCTATGCGCGGGGTCGACAGTATTTGATTATTCCAGGCCGCTCGGCACTTTCTTGTTTTCCGACGTCAGTTTCATGCCGGCGAGTTCCGCCATAGTCTCCGCCATCTTGGCGAAGTCCTCGGCCAGGATTTCCTTGGCGTTCGGCTGCGACAGCGCCTTGCCGATGTGCTGCTGGATGACCTCGCGGGTCGCCGCCGTCACCGGCATCGGCACGTCGTATTCGCGGCCGAGATCGAGGCCGAGATCGAGGTCCTTGCGCAGCAGTTCGGGCGTGAAGGTCGTGGTCCAGTCGAGATTGACCAGCGACGACGTCTTGTAGGCGGTGAACATCGAGCCCATGACGCCGTTGTTCATGAAGGCGAGGAAGGCGTGGCGCGGCACGCCCATCTTGTTGGCGAGCAGCGTGATCTCGATCAGGTTCTCGATGACGACGCCGAGCATGACGTTGTGCGCGATCTTGCAGATGCGCGCCAGTTCGCCGTCGCCGACATAGGACACGCCGCGCGGCGCGAACACTTCAATCACCGGTATCGCCGCTTTCGCCGCCGCTTCCGGACCGGACACGACCGACGACAATTTGCCGGCGCTGATGACCCGGGCATTGCCCGACACCGGCGCGCAGACGAATTCGACATTGTGCTCCTTGAGACGGGCGCGAATGCGCACTGAATCCTCGACCGAGATCGACGAGCAATCGACGAAGGTCTTCGGCAGCTTGCCGTTTGCGTTGGTGACGATGCCGTTGGCGCCGAAATAGACTTCTTCGAGATCCTTGCCTTCCGACACGATGGCAAACAGCATGTCGACGCCGGCCAGATCGACCGGCTTGTCGACCACCTTGGCGCCAAGCTTAGTCAGCGGCTCGGCTTTGGACTTGGTGCGGTTCCAGATGGAGATGTCGAAACCCGCCGTCGCAAGGCGTTCCGCCATCTGGTAACCCATGCGGCCAACGCCGATCCAGCCGATTTTTTGAGCATTCTTCGACATCACGAAACTCTCCCGTTCTTGCTTGAAGCGCGCGCCTCACACAGCGGCGCCCATCATGATCTTGGCTGGCGCTTTAGCCGTTCCGCCACAAAATCGCCAGAGGGTTTCCCGGCGGGGCCGAGATGCTTGTAGTGCCCGATCAAAAAGCATTATCCTCTTGCGGCTGGTCGAAATGGCCGGCGCAATGGCCCACTCAACGAGGCCAGTCGAAGAAAGCGTGGGAGGAGTACCAGCACAGATGCAGGACGCGGCCACCACCTTATCCGCTCGCGAGGCGCCCGGCCATGCGCCGGGCCGCGCCGCGCATCGCTTGCGCGGCATCTGGCGCAATATTTTTCCGTTCATCGTCGTCGCCGTGCTGTGGGAGATCGTCGCCATCTCCGGCATATTTCCGGCGCGCCTGTTTCCGACGATCGAGGCGGTGGCGAAAACCTTCTTCACGCTCACCGCCAACGGCATTCTGCCGCATCACGCCATCGAGACATTGATCCGGCTGTTGTCGGGCTTCGCGCTGGCCGGCGTGTTCGGCGTCACCATCGGCATATTGATGGGCCGCTCGCGGCTGGCGGAAGATATTTTCCTGCCGCTGGTGTCGATCTGCGCGCCGATTCCCGGTCTCGCTTATACGCCGCTGTTTCTGTTGTGGTTCGGGCTCGGCAGTTTCTCCTCGATCCTTCTGGTCGGATTCGTTTCGGCGTTTCCGGTGATCTTCAACAGCTGGACCGGCGTCAAGGCGGTGAAGGAAATCTGGGTGCGCTCGGCGCATTCGATGGGCGCCGACGACCGCCGCATGTTCACGCATGTGATCCTGCCGGGCGCGCTGCCTTACATTCTCACCGGATTACGGCTCGGCCTGGCGCAAGCCTGGCGCGTGTTGGTCGCGGTCGAAATGCTCGCCGCCGTGCCATGGGGCCTCGGCTGGCTGATTTTCGGCGCCCGCAAATTCCTCAACACCGATGCCATGCTCGCCGGCATCGTCGTCATCGCGCTGATCGGTCTGCTTCTGGAAAAACTGGTCTTCCAGAAAATCGAAAACTACACCGTGGTGCGCTGGGGCATGGTGGCGGCATGACCGAAACGACCATCAACAGCGAAGCGACAACAGGCGCGGCGGCAAGCGGCACGGCGATGACCGAACGGCACAAGAGCCGGCGTTCGCTGTGGCGCGCGGCGATCGTGCTGATCGTCGCCGCCTGCTGCTACGAGGCGGTCGCGCGCAGCGGCACTTTCGCGCCGGCCTTGATGCCGAAATTGTCGCTGGTCGCGCAGACGTTGGTGACCATGCTGGCCGACGGCACCATGCTCGAGCATTCGGTCTATACTTTGTATCGCGTGATGTTCGGCTTCCTGCTGGCGGTTCTCGTTGGCCTGCCGCTCGGCATATTGATGGCGCGCTTTGCCGCGGTCGAAGGCTTTTTCCTGCCGCTGGTCTCGGCCTTGATGCCGATCCCGTCCTTCGCGCTGGTGCCCTTGTTCATGCTGTGGTTCGGCATCGGCAACCTGACGACGATCCTGATCGTGTTCTACGCCGCGACGTTCCCGATGATGTTCAACACATGGTCGGGCGTGCGCTCGGTCAATCCGTTGTGGCTGCGCGCGGCGGGCGCGATGGGCGCCGACGAGAGCGCGCTGTTCTGGAAAGTCATCATTCCAGGCGCCTCGCCCTTCATCATTACCGGCCTGCGCCAGTCCTTCCTGCGCGCCTGGATCGCCGTGGTCGGCGCCGAGATGATCGCGGCTTCCGACTGGGGACTCGGTTGGGTCATTTTCGACGCCAAGGAATTCCTCAACACCGACGTCATGCTGGCAGCCTTGGTGGTGATCGGCGGCATCGGCTTTGTGTTCGAGAAGATGGTGTTCGGCTCGCTCGAGAAAGCGACGATCCAGCGCTGGGGCATGTCGCGCGTGGCTAAAGGCTAAAGGCTAAAGACAAGAAGGCGAGATCTATGGTTCCGATCGCGATCGACAATGTGACGCTCGAATACGACACCCCGGCCGGCAAGGTCACCGGCGTCAAGGATGTCTCGTTCGACATCGGCGCGTCCGAATTCGTCTGCATTGTTGGGCCGTCCGGCTGCGGCAAGTCGACATTGCTCAATGTCATTGCCGGATTCCTGCCGCCGGCGGCCGGCGAAATCCGCATCGACGGCAAGACCGTGAAGGGCCACGGCATGGATCGCGGCGTCGTGTTCCAGGATTTCGCGCAGTTGTTTCCGTGGCGCACCGCGCTCGGCAATGTCTCGTTCGGGCTGGAGATGAAGGGCATCCCCAAGCCCGAACGCGACAGAATCGCCCGCGAGCAATTGCGGCTGGTCAAGCTGGAGAAGTTCGTCGATTCGTTTCCGCATCATTTGTCCGGCGGCATGCAGCAGCGCGTCGCCATCGCGCGCGCGCTCGCCTATGACCCGTCGGTGCTGCTGATGGACGAGCCGTTCGCAGCACTCGACGCGATGACGCGCGACGACATGCAATCGCTGCTCGCCGATGTCTGGCGCGCCACCCGCAAGACCGTCATCTATGTCACGCATAATGTCGCCGAGGCGGTCTATCTCGCCGACCGCGTCATCGTCATGTCGGCGCATCCGGGCACCGTGCAGGCCGATATCCGGATCGACCTGCCGCGGCCGCGCGATCCGCTCAGCGTCGAATTCCTCGAATGCCAGAAGCAACTGATGCGGCACCTCGGCCACAAAGTGAGCGGCAACGGTGTCGGACATTAAGAAGCGCGATCGAACGAACAACAGGGAGGATCTGCGATGACCACGTCAAGCAAGGGCAACAACTCGGGACTAACCCGGCGGCACACTTTGGCGATGGCCGGCGCCGGCGCTCTCGTCGCGGGACTGGGCATGCGGCCGGCCGGCGCGGCGCCGCTCGCCACCGTACGGCAGGGCTATCAGACCAATATGTGGGGCATGCCGACTTATTATCTGCTGCGCTCGGGACTTCTGGAAAAGCACGGCGTCAAGTTCGAGGAATTCGCCGTGCCGTCCGGCAATCTCACCATGCAGCAGCAGGTGGCGCGCCAGGTCGATCTCGGCACCTATGCCGGGCCGTCGCTGTGTCTTGGCCATGACAAAGGCGGGCTGATTGCCATCGCCTATATCGAGAATGTCGGCAAGACGGCGCGCGTCATGGCGCGCAAGGAACTAGGCCTGACCAAGGTCGAACAACTCAAAGGCCTGAAGGTCGCCAACCAGACTGGCTCGTCAACGGGCAATATCTTCTCCGACCAGATCGCCACCAAGGCGGGCCTGAAAAAGTCCGACTGGCAAGAAGTGCGCATGAACACCGACGACCAGGCCGCGGCGCTCGCCGCCAAGACCGTCGATGCCATGGTCACGGTCGAACCCTATAACCAGATCGCCGAGGACGACGGCTACGCCAATACGATCGCGGAGTTCTACGATTTCGACAAGATGCCGGTGTTCATGGCGGCGACGCCGGACTTCGCCGAGAAAAATCCGGAAACGATCGTCGCCTATCTGAAAGCCTGGATCGACGTGTCGAAGGATTTCAAGAACAGCCCCGACAAGGTCGCCGACCTGATCTTCGCCTACTACGCCTCCAAGGGCTACACGATGTCGAAGGCAACCTTCACCAAGGCTTTGGCCCGCGTCGAGGTCAATCCAGGCTCGCCGGCCGATTTCGGCCCTTATATGCAGACCCAGGCCGAGATTTTGCTGGGTGAAAAGAAGATCAAGGCGATTCCGGACTGGAAGACCGTGCTGCGCGGCGACTTCTTCAAGCAAGCGAGCGCCTGACACCCCCGGTGACGGCGGCACCTATAATGGTCTAAACCTCAAGCCGGCGCATTGGCGCCGGCTTTTTCTTTACCGCAATCGCGATCCACGGAGACGTCAATGTCTGCTGCCAACAATCCGCTCAATCAGAAGCTCGAGCCGGTCAGCTGGAATTTCAACCTGCTGTCGCAAAACAATCTCGGCGGCTTCGGCGGCATGGGCGAAGGCATCGCTATCCAGCTGGCCAAGGATGGCCGCCGCATCGCCTGGCTGGCGCATGAAAGCGCGCCGAAGAATTTTACCGGCGTCGACGTCTCCGATCCGCGCAATCCGAAAGTGATCGTGCAGACCGAACTGCCGAACATGCAGATGCGCTCGAACTCGCTCGATCTGTCCGGCGACATTCTCGCGGTCGCCTACCAGACGCAGAAGACCGGCATGAAGCCCGCCGGCCTTGAGCTGTTCGACGTGTCGGTGCCGGAAGAGCCGCGCTCGATCTCGTTCTTCGACTGCTCGGGACCGCATTCGCGCGGCGTGCATCAATTGTGGTTCTGCGACGGCGAATATGTCCACATGGCTGCCGGCGCTCCGGACTTCAATCCGAGCCATCCGAACGACGACCAGTTCTATCGCTGCATCGACGTGCGCGATCCGTCGAAGCCGAAGGAAGTCGGCCGCTGGTGGATGCCGGGCACTTCGGCGACCGACAACATCGCGCCGCCGCCGCGCCATCCGCTCGACAAGGGGTATCGCGCGCACAACACCAATGTCTACCCGCAGCGACCGGACCGGCTTTATCTTTGCTACATCGACGGCGGCATGTTCGTGATGGACATCAAGGACAAGGCCAACCCGAAGGTGATCTCGCACTGGACCAACTCGCCGCCTTACACCGGTTTCATGCACACCGCGGTGCCGTTGTTCGACCGCAACCTGATGCTGGTCACCGACGAATCGACCGAGGACAATGCGCTCGACTGGCCGAAGCTGATCTGGATGCTGGATGCGCGCGACGAGCAGCATCTGGTGGCGATCTCGACCTGCCCGCTGCCGCCGGTCGATGCCTACAAGGATCGCGGCGGCCGATTCGGCGCGCACAATATTCACGAGAATGTGCCGGTGCCGAGTTCGTTTCAGTCCGACCAGATCGTGTTCGGCACCTTCTTTAATGGCGGCCTGCGCGCCTACGACATTTCCAATGCCTATCAGCCGAAGGAAATCGCCGCCTTCGTGCCGCCGGCGCCGAATGGCTCCAAGATCGGCTCGATCCAGCTCAACGACGTCTATGTCGACGAGAACCAGATCGTTTATACGGTCGATCGGTTTTCGGGTGGGCTGTATATTCTGGAGTGTGATTTCTAATTTATTGGCGGCGCATCGAACATCGCTCACCCCCGCGAAAGCGGGGGTCCAGCCCTTGAGTCAAAGAACTGGATTCCCGCTTTCGCGGGAATGAGCGGAGTTTGTGGATGCTGCTATAATCCCAATATGAACTCGCCCTTCCCTTCCCCCACCGCCGGCCCCTTCGGCCGCCGCCTGAAGCGCGCGCGCGGCGCCAAGGTGCCGGTGACCGTGCTGACCGGCTTTCTTGGTGCGGGAAAAACCACGCTGCTGAAACGCTTTTTGGAATCGCCGGAGGGCGCCGGCACTGCCGTCGTCATCAATGAATTCGGCGAAACCGGAATCGACGACGCACTGGTGCGCGGCAGCGCCGACGAGACCCTGCTGATCGGCAATGGCTGCCTGTGCTGCATCGCCCGCACCGATTTGCAGGAAACATTGCGCGGCCTGCTGGTCGAACGTGAACGCGGCGAACTGCCGGATTTCAAGCGCGTCGTCATCGAGACGTCGGGGCTGGCCGATCCGTCGCCGATTCTGCAGACGTTTTCGACCGACCGTGCGCTCGGCGACGCCTTCTATCTCGAACTGGTGCTCACGGTGGCCGACGCCGCGACCGGCCTCAAAACGCTGGAGTGGTCGTCGGAAGCACGCAAGCAGGCCATCCTGGCCGACCGCATCATCGTCAGCAAATCCGACATCGCAGACGCCGAACCCTTGCGGGCGCGGCTGCGTGCGCTCAATACGAGCGCGGAGATCATCGAAGCGGTCAATGGCGCGGTCGATCCGAAAAGCTTGACCGAGCCGGGCGACGGCCAGCGCAATCCCTTCGTCGCCGAAGCCGAACACAGCGACGGCATAGCGAGTTTCGTGTTGACCTTCGACGCGCCGATACTCTGGACCGTGTGGCTGCGCGCGATGGACACGTTGATGGCGATGCGCGGTGGCGATCTCTTGCGCGTGAAGGGCTTCCTCGCCGTCGACGGCTGCACAGGGCCGGTCGTCGTGCAGTTCGTGCAGCACCTGGCGCATCCGCCGGTCGAATTGCGCGACTGGCCGGACGACAACCGGCAAAGCCGCGTTGTGTTCATCACGCGCGGCGTGAACGAGAAGGCGGTGCGCGGGTTGTTTAAGGCGGTGGCGGCGCTCAATTGATTGTCATCACCGGGCTTGTCCCGGTGATCCCGCTTAGGGACGCATTGTGCCCGCCTAAACGGGATGGCCGGGACAGGCCCGGCCATGACAATCTCTGGTTAATTGCCTAGCCGCTTCACGCTTGCCCTTGCTTCGCGAATAACATCCGGCACGGCCGCGTCGTTGTTCGGCGCCATTATGTGGACGCCGGCGACACCGGGAATATCGGCGAGCGCGCTGATCGTCTCGACACAGATGGCGCGGCCTTCCGCGAGCGGATCGGCGGCCGCTTCCATGCGCGCGACCAGCACATCGGGAATGATCGTGCCGAACAATTTTTCCTTCATCCACAGCGCCGACTTGGCCGAACGCAACGGAGCGATGCCGACAATCATCGAAAGGTCCTTGATGTTGTGTTCGTTAAGCCGCGCCAGATAGCGCCGCACCACGTCCGTATCCATGCAGAACTGCGTCTGCACGAACTGCGCACCGGCGGCGATCTTGGCGGCGAGGCCCTTCGGCTCCCAGCCGGCCGGCGGATCGATCGGACTATCGGCGCCGCCGAGCAAGAATTCGGCGCGGCCGGTGACCTTGCGGCCGCTCGGCAGTTCGCCTTTATCGCGCAGGTTACGCGCCGTCTCGAGCAATTGCCGCGCGTCGAGATCGAACACCGGCTTGGCGTCCGGCTGGTCGCCGGCCGACGGATCGTCGCCGCGCAGGATCAGCAGATTGCGGATGCCGCTCGCCGCCGCCGCGATCAAGTCGCTTTGCAGTGCGATGCGGTTGCGGTCGCGGCAGGTGAATTGCAGGATCGGCTCGATGCCCTCCTGCACCAAGAACGCCGCCGCCGTGACGCTGCCGAGATGCGGCCGCGCGCCGGCGCCGTCGGTGATATTGACCGCATCGGCGAGGCCCTTGAGAGGGAGCGCCTTGGCGATAAGCTCGGCGCGGTCGAACGAGACCGGCGGCGTCACTTCGGCGGTGATGACAAAACGCTTGGCGGCGAGCTTGGCTTGCAGGGTCATTTCCATGCCCCCGAAGTCGCAAAATTATGTGGACCTGGCAAGCGCGAATACACTTAACTGTCGGTTCGGGCCGCCCACTGAAGGTGGGCGGAAGCCGGCAAGAGGATGGGCATGTCTCACATCGCGAAATCGCTCGACGAGGCGCTCGAAATTATCGCCGACGGCTGCATGCTGGTGGTGCCGCGGGAAGTCTCCGGCGTGCCGATGGACGCGACGCGCGCGCTGATCAGGCGCGGCATCCGGCAGCTGCACCTGGTGGCGCTGCCGACATCGAGCCTGCAAGCCGATCTGTTGATCGGCGCCGGCTGCGTCGAGACCTTGGAAACCAGCGCGGTCTCACTAGGCGAATATGGGCCCGCGCCGCGCTTCACCGCCGCCATTCTGGCCGGCTCGATCAAGATGAAAGACGCCACCTGCCCGGCGCTGCACGCCGCGCTGCAGGCATCGGAAAAGGGCGTGCCGTTCATGCCGTTGCGCGGGCTGATCGGCTCCGACGTGTTGAAATATCGCGACGACTGGAAGGTGATCGATAGTCCGTTCGGCGACAACGACCCGATCGTGCTGCTGCCGGCGATCAAACCGGACGTGGCGCTGTTTCACGCCGCGATGGCCGATGTCTACGGCAATATCTGGATCGGGCGACAACGCGAACTGGCCACCATGGCGCATGCGGCGGAAAAAACCGTGGTCACGGTCGATCGCATTCATCCCGGCAATCTGCTCGACAATCCGACGTTCGCTGCCGGCACGCTGCCCGGCTTCTATGTCGACCGCATCGCGCTGACCGAGCGCGGCGCCTGGCCGCTGCCGCTGCCGGATTACTACGCCGCCGACGCCGCGCATCTGGCCGAATACGCCAAGATGGCGGCGACGGAACAAGGCTTCGCCGAATATCTCGACAAATATGTCTACGAGAAACAGGCGGCTTAAGTGGAATTCCGCCCCGAGGAACTGCTCGCCGACCAGATCGCCCAACTCATCGGCGATGTGCGCCATGTCGCCGTCGGCAATGCCTCGCCGATACCTGCAACCGCGGCGCTGCTGGCGCGCGAGCGCGGCAATGGGCGGCCTTACGTGTCGCTGCTCGGCTCGCCGAAGAACACATTCTGGACCGACGGCGCGCGCGAACTGTTCGACTGCGCCGGCCAGGGCCGCATCGACGTGTTCTTTCTGTCCGGCGGGCAGATCGACGGCCACGGCAATATCAATCTTGTCGAGATCGGCGAGCACGCCCATCCGAAGGTGCGCTTTCCCGGCTCATTCGGCTCGGCCTATCTTTATTATGTCGTGCCGAAGGTCATCCTGTTTCGTACCGAGCATTCGCGCCGCACTTTGGTGCCGCGCGTCGATTACATCAGCGCGCCCGGGGCGAGCGAGCCGAACGTGTTCCGCACCGGCGGGCCGGTCGCACTGATTACCAACCGCTGCCTGTTCTCCTTTACCGACGGCCGCTTCACGCTGCAAAGCGTGCATCCCGGCCACACGGTCGAGGAGGTCATCGAGCATACCGGCTTCGACTTCGATCGCCCGGCGCAGGTGCCGGAGACGCCGTCACCCTCGCCGGAAACGCTCAGACTGATGCGCGAAACGGTGGCCCCGCAATTGGCCGAGCTTTATCCGCAATTCGCAGCGCAGGTGTTCGGCGTCGGCGTCTAGCGCCGGCGCGCCTGCTGCATTAAATTCGCCGGATGAGCGATTCATCGATCGTCCCGGCGCCGTCGGCGCTTCGCACCGTCATTGCCTGGACCGCATGGCCGGGCCTGCTGGCGATCTGCATCGGTATCTCGGCTTATGGCTTTACCGTCGATCACCCGGCGCTGCTCTTCAACATTGCCTATGCGTTTCTCGCCATCTGCCTGTACACACTGGAACAGACAATGCCGTACGAGCGCGCCTGGAACGAGAATGACGGGCAGACCTTCGCCAATATCGCGCATACGCTGACCTCGAAGGGCGTGGTGCAGTCGCTGGTGATCTTCAGCGCGGTAATCGGGCTCACCGTTTACATCACGCCGGTGTCGGAGCCCGGCTACGGCATATGGCCGCGGTCGTGGCCGATGGCGGCGCAAGCCGTGCTCGCTGTCATCGTCGCCGAATTCGGTTTCTACTGGGCGCACCGCATCGCGCATGAATGGCCGTGGCTGTGGCGCTTCCACGCCGTGCATCACAGCGTGACGCGGCTGTGGATCGTCAATACCGGCCGGTTTCATTTCGTCGACAGCTTCAAGAGCATCCTGATCGGCATGGCCATCCTGCTGGCGCTCGGCGCGCCGATGGAAGTGCTGACCTGGCTGTCGGCGATCACCGCCTTCATCGGCATGATGACGCATTGCAATGTCGACATGCGCTTCGGCGCGCTGTCCTGGTGGTTCAACACGCCGGAGCTGCACCGCTGGCATCACAGCAAGGAACTGCGCGAAGGCAACAAGAATTACTCCGAAAACATCATGCTCTGGGACCATGTGTTCGGCACCTATTACAATTCGCGCGACTACCGGCCGCCGGCCGATATCGGCATCAAGGAAGCAATGCCGCCGGGCTTCGTGCAGCAACTGGTCTGGCCGTTCAGGCCGACGCGGGATTAGGCCCACTGCCGCATAATTTCGCGGCTTGAAACATGCGCCCCCTGTCGCCTCGCACGGATTAAGTTATAAAAGCCGTCCCTTTCGCGTTTCGACAGGATGCCCTCATGACATCAGCGACCGCCGCCCCCGCCCGCAACAAAAGCGAACCACGCGTCGAGGACGATGCGCTGGTGCGCGGCCAGGGACGCTTCGCCGACGATCCGCGCTTGCCGAACCAGGCTTACGCCGTGTTCGTGCGCTCGCCGCACGCGCATGCGCGCATCAAGTCGGTCAACACCGACGAGGCGCTGCGCGCGAAGAGCGTGCTGGCGGTGATCACCGCTGAGGACCTCAAAGCGATGAATATCGGCAGCATCTCGCGTCACCCGCCGGTGGTCGGCCGTGGCGGCGTCAAGATGCCGATGCCGTTCCGCCCGGCTTTATGCGGCGACAAGGTCATGCATGGCGGCGATCCGGTGGCGATGGTGGTGGCCGAGACGACCGCGCAGGCGCAGGACGCCGCCGATCTGGTGCAGGTCGACTACGAGGAATTGCCGGCGGTGGTCGATCTCGACACCGCGATGAAGGGCAAGACCCAGCTTTACGCGGACGTCCCCGGCAATCTCTGCGTTGACTGGGCCGGTCCGGTGCCGAGCGACGACAACGAGCGCGAGGTCGATGCCCTCATCGCCAAGGCGGCGCATGTGGCGAAAGTCTCCGTCACCAACCAGCGCATGGTGGTGGCCTCGATGGAAACGCGCGGCTCGACCGGCGTCTATGACAAGACAGCCGACAGCTACACGCTCTATGCCTGCTCGCAGGGCGCAGATTCGCTGCGCGGCCAGGCCGCCTCGATCATGGGCGTGCCGAACGAAAAATTGCGCGTCATCACCGAGGATGTCGGCGGCGCCTTCGGCATGAAGACCCCGGTCTATCCGGAATATATCGCGGTGCTGGTCGGGGCGAAAAAACTAGGCCGGCCGGTGCACTGGCAGTCGACGCGCGCGGAAGCCTTCGTCACCGACACGCAGGCGCGCGATACCGTCACCCATGTCGAACTCGCCTGCGACGACAACGGCAAGTTCGTCGCGCTGCGCGTGCGCCACATCTGCAACCAGGGCGCCTATGTCTCGACCGCCGGCGTCAACATCAACACCAACAATTTCGCTCGCTGCCTGCCCGGCATGTACAGTATTGGAAAGATCGATATCGGCGTCGCCTGCTATTTTTCCAACACGATTGCCATCGGACCGTATCGCGGCGCCGGCCGCCCCGAGGCGAATTACGCGCTGGAACGCGCGGTTGAGGAAGCCGCGCGCCTTCTGAAGATGGACCCGGTGCGCTTGCGCAAAAAGAATTTGATCCCGGCGTCAAAAATGCCGTTCAAGACGCCGATCAATACATACGACTCTGGCGACTTCCCCGGCATCGTCGACAAGGCGCTCAAGCTCGCCGACTATGACAATTTCGCCAAGCGCAAGCGCGAGGCGGCGAAACGCAAGAAGCTGCGCGGCATCGGCGTTTCCTGCATGCTGGAGCATGCCGGCGCGATGCCGATGGAAACCGCGTCGATCGGCTTTCCCGGCGGCGAGAAACTGATCCTCGGCTGCAACGTGCAATCGACCGGCCAGAGCCACGCCACCGTGTTCGGCCGCATGCTGGCGCACAAGCTCGGCATCGATGCGAAGACCATCGAACACCGGCACGGCGACACCGATATGGGCCTGACCGGCTTCGCCTCGGTCGGCTCGCGCTCGGCGATGTGCGCGGGCTCGGCCATCGTCGTCACCGCCGACGCGATGCTGGCTAAGGGCAAGAAGATCGCCGCCGCGGCGCTGGAGACCTCCGAGTCCGACATTCAATTCAGGAATGGCGGCTTCGAAGTGGTCGGCACCGACCGCAGGATTTCGCTGTTCGATACCGCGCGCCGCGCCAAGGAAATGGGCGAGACCCTCGACACCAAAGACAAGGCGGAAGCGCCTTTGACGTTTCCCAATGGCTGCCACATCGCCGAGATCGAGATCGATCCCGACACCGGCAAGTTTGACATCGTCACCTATACGGCGGTCGACGACTGCGGCAACATGCTCGACAAGATCGTCGTCGAAGGCCAGGTGCAGGGCTCGATCGCCAACGGCCTCGGCCAGGCCTTGACCGAGAACGCGGTGTACGATTCGGTGAGCGGCCAGCTGGTCACCGGCTCGTTCATGGATTACGGCATGCCGCGCGCCCATGACATGCCGATTGAACTTCGCGAGGCGACGCACATCACACCGGCGACGACCAACCCGCTCGGCGTCAAGGGCACCGGTGAGGCCGGCACGACGGCGGCCATCGCCGCGGTGATGAATGCGATCTCGAATGCCATCCCGAACGGCGCAGCCGATCACATGGAAATGCCGGCGACGCCGTCGAAGGTGTGGGAAGCGGTGCAAAAAGGGCTGGCGGGATAACTGTCGTCCCCGCGCAAGCGGGGACGACATAACAAAAGGCCGGGGTTTGCCCCCGGCCTATTTCATTTCAAATGAGAGAGAAGCTTACGCCTGGCTGATGAACTTCGTGTTCATATAAGCCTGCAAGCCTTCGATGCCGCCTTCGGAGCCATAACCGGATTCCTTGATGCCGCCGAACGGCGTTTCCGGCGTCGAGATGGCGACGCTGTTGACGCCGACCATGCCGGACTGGATGGCATCGCCGATGGCAATCGCCTGCGAACTCGAATTGGTGAAGGTGTAGGCAGCCAGACCGAACTGCAGCGAGTTGGCGCGCTGCACGACTTCGTCGAAGGTCTTGAACGGCACGATCGGCGCCACCGGCCCGAACGGCTCCTCGGTCATGATCTTGCTGTCGTCCGGCACATCGGTGATGACGGTCGGCTCGAAGAAGAAGCCCTGATTGCCGTGCCGGTTGCCACCGGTCTGGATCTTGCCGCCGCGCGCCTTGGCATCGTTGACGAAGGATTCCATCGCGTCGAGCCGACGCGGATTGGCCAAAGGCCCGAGCGTCGTCCCTTTTTCGAGGCCGTCGCCGAGCTTGAGATTTTTCGCGTATTCGGTGAAGCGGGCAACGAACTTGTTATAGCCCTTCTCCTGCACATAAAAGCGCGTCGGCGAAATGCAGACCTGGCCGGCGTTGCGATACTTGAATGCCGAGATGATGTCGGCGGCCTTTTCCGGATCGTAATCGTCGAACACGACGACCGGCGAGTGACCGCCCAACTCCATGGTGGCGCGCTTCATGCCCTTGGCGGCCAAACCGGCAAGATGCTTGCCGACGGGGATCGAGCCGGTGAAGGAAATCTTGCGCACGATATCGGAGGCGACGAGGTGCTCCGAAATCTGCGCCGGGACGCCGAACACCAGATTGAGAACGCCGGCCGGCAGGCCGGCATCGGCGAAGCACTTGACCAGTTCATAACAGCCCGCCGGGGTTTCTTCCGACGCCTTGATGATGATCGAGCAACCGGCGGCGAGCGCGCCGGCGATCTTGCGCACCGGCGTCAGCGTCGGGAAATTCCACGGCGTGAAGGCGGCAACGACACCGACCGGCTCCTGCAGCACGATCTGGCGCACGCCCTTGCCGCGGCCAGGCACGATGCGGCCATAAGCGCGGCGGCCTTCCTCGGCATACCAGTCGATGATGTCGGCCGAGGTCATGACCTCGATGCGCGATTCGTTGATCGACTTGCCCTGCTCCATGGTCTGCGCGGTGGCGACGTGCTCGACGCGCTCACGCAACAAATCGGCGGCCTTGCGCATGATCTTGGCGCGATCGTAGGCCGAGGTATTCTTCCAGACCTGAAAGCCCTTCTGGGCGGCGCCGAGCGCACTGTCGAGATCGGACTTGCTGGCGTGCGGCAACTGGCCAAGCACCTTGCCGGTCGCCGGGTTGATGACGTCTTCGCCCTTGCGGCCTTCGCCATTCAGCCATTGGCCGTCGATATAAAGTTTCAGATCGGAATACATGGGGACCTCGTGGGGACAACGATAATTATGTCGGTCAGATAGCACTTTCAGCCGAAAGCGGCCACCCCGGCGGGCAGGCCTCGGCTTGCAGTGCAGCAATGCGGCGTCGCGTTCAGGTGCCGGTGAACTTCGGCTTGCGCTTTTCCATGAAGGCGGTGCGGCCTTCCTTGAAATCGTTGGACGCAAAGCAGGCCTGCACCATCTCTTCAGCCTTGGCGAGATCGCGTTTGCTCTCGTCGGTGAGGATTTGACCGACAATGAATTTGACCGAATCGACGCTGAGCGGCGCATTGCCGGCAATGGTCTCGGCGTAATCCTTGACGTAGGCGTCGAACTCGCCGTCCGGCAGCACGCGATTGACCAGACCCATCATCAAGGCTTCTTGCGCGGTGAACTGCCGCGCGGTGTAGAAGATTTCCTTGGCGAAGGCCGGGCCGACAACGTCGACAAGTTTTTTCAGGCCGGCATAGCGGTAGCCGATGGAGAGCTTGGCCGCGGGCACCGCGAATTTCGAGCCCTCGGTGCAGATCCGCAGGTCGCAGCTCAGCGCCAGACCGACGCCGCCGCCGATGCAGTAGCCGCGGATCATGGCGATGGTCGGCTTCGGAAAGCTGTAGAAGGCGCCATAGGCGCGATCCACCGCTTCGTTGTAGCGGTCGGAGGTTTCCTTGTCGGAGCGCTCCTTTTCGAATTTGGAAATGTCAGCGCCCGACACGAAGGCTTTGCCGCCGGCGCCGTTGACCACCACGACGCGGATGTTCCGGTCGTTCTTGAATTCGTCGAGAAAGCCTTCGGCGGCTTCCCACATTTCAAGCGACACGGCGTTGTGCTTTTCCGGATTGTTGAAGGTCAGATAGCCGACCTGCCCCTCTTTGCGGGACAGCATCTTGTCGGTCTTCACAGGCGCGTTCATTGTTTTATTCCTTCGCTGACTTGAGCCGTCAAACTGCTTTCGCCGCGTGCAGCGCGGCGATTTCGTCGTCGGCAAATCCGAATTCCTTGAACACTTCGTCGGTGTGCTGGCCTTGTTCCGGCGGCGTGGCGACGATTTTGCTCGGCGTGCGCGACAGCGCGAAGGGCTGGCCGACGAAAGTCTGCGTTTCGCCGTTCGGCTTTTTCGCATCCTGCGCGATGCCGAGATGCTTGACCTGCTCGTCGGCGAAGACCTGATCGATGTTGTAGATCGGGCCTGACGGCACGCCGGCCTGCTCGAACAGGTCGATCCATTCGGCGCTTGATCTCGCGATGGTCTTGGCCTCGAGCGCGGCATTGATCGCATCGCGATTCTTCGAGCGCAGCGCGCCGGTCTTGTAGTCGGGATGGTCGATCAGCTCGGGTAGCCCGATTGATTTGCACAACCGTTCCCACATCACCTGGCCGGTCGAGGCGATGTTGATGTGGCCATCCTTGGTCTTGAACACGCCGGTCGGTATCGAGGTCGGGTGATTGTTGCCGGCCTGCTTGGCGACCTCGCCCATCTGCAGCCAGCGCGCCGCCTGGAAATCGAGCATGAATATCTGCGCCTGCAGCAGCGAGGTGTTGACCCATTGGCCCTCGCCGGAGACTTCGCGCTCGAGCAGCGCGGTCTGGATACCGAGCGCGGCGAACAGGCCGGCGCAAAGATCGGCGACCGGAATGCCGACGCGCATCGGCCCACGGCCCGGTTCGCCGGTGATCGACATCAGCCCGCCCATGCCTTGCGCGATCTGGTCGAAGCCCGGACGGCCGGCATAGGGCCCGTCCTGACCAAAACCGGAAATGCTGGCGAGCACGATGCGCTTGTTGACCTTCTTGAGGTCCTCATAGGCGATGCCGAGGCGGTCCTTCACGTCGGGGCGGAAGTTCTCAACGACGACGTCGGCTTTTTCGACCAGTCTCTTGAACGCGGCCAGGCCCCGCGGCGATTTTAGATCCAGGGTGATGCTGCGCTTGTTCCGATGCAAGTTCTGGAAGTCGGCATTGTTGCGCGGCCCGCCCGGCCCCTCGCCCTTTTCCAGATGCGCCGGCGTCTCGATCTTGATGACGTTGGCGCCCCAGTCGGCGAGCTGGCGTACGCAGGTCGGGCCGGAGCGGACGCGGGTCAGATCGAGCACAGTAAAGCGGGACAGGGCCTCTGAAGCCCGGGGAAACGTCATAATGGCAGCTCCGGCTCTCGATACTTCGGTGCGGGGGCAGACATTCCCCGATTGGCCAGGGGTTGTCACCCCCGTCATTCCGGGGCGCGAGCCGAAAGGCGAGCGAACCCGGAATCCAGAGCTGGATTCCGGGTTCGGCCCCAGATGGGCCGCCCCGGAATGACAGAAATTGGGCTTTATTCATCAATCCGGGCAATAAAGCCGGAACTTGCCTTGAAAAGACCACCGACCCCTGTCATATGAACCTTGCGAATGAACGACCCGACCTTGAAAGTTTCAAGAATTGGGGTTTGCGGGCTGCGTGCACGAACTTCCTTCTACGAATTTCGCCCCGCCCATTCGATTTCCTGAATAAGCGACAGCCCTGGCAACGCGGGATGTCAAAAAACCGCGATACCGCCGGTTCGCTCAGCGATTCGGCCGTCTTGCCATATAGAAAGTTACCTTTGACCTCATTTAACGACTTCGGCCTCGCAGAGCCGATCCTTCGCGCCCTTGTCGAAGAGAATTACGTCACCCCCACTCCGATCCAGGCCCAGACCGTTCCGATCGTCCTCACCGGACGCGACGTCATCGGCATCGCGCAAACCGGCACCGGCAAGACCGCGGCCTTCGCGTTGCCGATCCTGAACCACCTCTACACCAAGCGCATGCGCCCGGAACGCAAGTCCTGCCGCGTGCTCGTTTTGTCACCGACGCGCGAACTGTCCGGCCAGATCGCCGACTCATTTCGCGCCTATGGCCGGCACATGAAACCGCTGGCGATCGAACTGGCTATCGGCGGCGTGCCGATCAACCGGCAGATCCGCGGCCTCGCGCATGGCGTCGAAGTTCTCGTCGCCACGCCGGGCCGTCTGCTCGATCTCGTGCACCAGCGCGCGATCACGCTCAACCAGGTCGAAATCCTCGTCCTCGACGAAGCCGACCGCATGCTCGACATGGGCTTCATCAACGACATCCGGAAGGTTGTCGCGATGCTGCGCAAGGAGCGGCAGACCTTGTTCTTCTCGGCCACAATGCCGGGCGAGATCACCAAGCTGGCCGACTCGATGCTGACAAACCCGGAGCGCGTCGCCGTGACGCCGCAGGCCTCGACCGTTGACCGCATCGCGCAGCGCGTCATCCTGACTGAGAAGTCGGCCAAGAACGATCTGCTGGTCGAAACGCTCAAGACCGAGACCACCGACCGCGTGCTGGTGTTCACACGCACCAAGCATTGCGCCGACAAGGTCGTCCGCCATTTGCAGAAGTCCGGCTTCGGCGCCGAGGCGATCCACGGCAACAAGTCGCAGAACCAGCGCGAGCGCGTGCTCGCCGACTTCCGTAACGGCAAGCTGCGTATCCTCGTCGCCACCGACATCGCCGCCCGCGGCATCGACGTCGACGGCGTCAGCCATGTGGTCAACTACGACCTGCCGAACATTCCGGAATCGTATGTCCACCGCATCGGCCGCACCGCGCGCGCCGGCGCCGACGGCATCGCAATTTCGTTCTGCGATCACGAGGAAGCAGCTTTCCTGCGCGATATCCAGCGCATGATCCGCATCACCATCCCGTCGATCGACAAGCGCACCGGCCTCCGTCCGGCGCAGCGCCCGGCCGATCATCACCAGGCCTCGAACCGTCCCAACCGTGGCCGCTTCGGCGGCAATGGCGGTGGCGGTAACGGCAATGGCCAGAATCATGGCGGCGGCAATCGCAACGGTGGCGGCGGCAACCGTAACGGCGGCAACCAGGGCCGCCCGAGCCGGGGCAGCCAGGGCAATAACCCGGCGATTCCGCGCGCGGAAGCCTCGCCGGGCGAGCCAAACAGCATTGGAACTGTTAGCTTTCTGCAGCGTGGCGGCAATCGGACCCCGCGCTAGCGAATTCCGGAAAAAAGCCCGCCCTTTTGCCCTGGCTTAGGGCCTTGGCACTGGGGCGGGAGCTTTTTTTCGGATATAGAGCGGGCCGAGCAGATAGCTGACCGGGAGAGAAATTGGATGGCGAAGGAAGAACTGCTGGAATTCGACGGCACGGTGACCGAAGTGTTGCCGGACGGGAATTTCCGGGTGAAGCTCGATAACGAGCACGAGGTGCTGGCCTACACCGCCGGCAAGATGCGCAAGTTCCGCATCCGCACCGGCGTCGGTGACCGCGTGATCGTGGAAATGTCGCCCTATGACCTGCAGCGCGGGCGCATCAGCTTCCGCCACAAGGGCGACGCGCCCTCGCCCTCACCGCAGAGCCGGCGGCCGAATTTCCGACGGCGATAGCGCCCACAGAATTTTCGACAAAAGATGCCGGCCTTCGCGCCGGCATTTTTTATGTTTTTTATG